>JAIQFU010000248.1 GCA_020073115.1 Terriglobia bacterium | reverse complement strand
ACTCGAACCGGCCCCTAGCTGATCCGGGTCCCGTCCTGGCTCAGATACGCCCGCCGGTTCTGGTGGAAGGCCACGTTCGCCAGGTGCGGCGCCGAAACCGCGCTCGCGCCGACCTCGACCGGAGCGTTCGGCTCCTGCCGGGAACGCACGCAATCCATGAAATTCTGAATGTGCGGCTCCACCGGAATGGGCGCCGCCATCCGCTGCACCGGGTCGGGGTTCTTCGTCCACGGCTCCTTCCAGATGCGGAACCCGGCGCTGTCGATGAGCATCGTGCCTGCGTCTCCCTGGAACTGGATGGACCAGTCGTTATCGTAGGAGTTGCAGTAGTTTAACGTCCACGTGGCCATCAGGTTGGGGTATTCGAACACGGCGCAGAAGACGTCGGGCACTTCCGAGCCGGTATTCTTGGCCTCCTGCCCGAAACAGACGGCGGAACGGGCGAAGCCGGCATTCGTGAACCACTGGGTCACGTCCATGAGATGCGTCCCCTGGTCGGTCATGTTGCCGCCGGAGTAATCCCAGAAATACCGCCAGGAGCGGAACCGCATGGGCTCGACATCGCGCTCCGTGGCCGCTCCGAGGAACCGTTTCCAGTCGAGCTTTCCCGGCAGCGGCGAGTTGTCCAGCGGCTTGGACACGTTCCAGTTCCACATGGGTTTCACCATGGTGATCCGGCCCAAAATGCCGCTGTTCACGATTTCCCTGGCTTTGATGGCGGAAGGGGCGCTCCGCCGCTGCATCCCGATCTGCACCACCTGCCTGGATTTCCGCACGGCCTGAATCATCGTCTGGCTCTGCTCCAGCGAATGGGACATCGGCTTCTCGAGATAGACGTCCTTCTTCGCCTCGAGCGCCGCCAGGAGCATGGGGCAGTGATGGTGGTCGGGGGTGGCGATCACCACGGCGTCCACCCCGGGCTGCGCGAGCAGATCGTGGAAATCGACGTAGCCCTTGGCGTTGGGCGCACTCTTCAGGCCGGCTTGCAGGTTCCGGTCGTAAACGTCCGCCACGGCCACGCACTCGGCGCCGAGTTTGAGGAAGACGTCGTTCAGATACCGGCCGCGCCCGCCGGAGCCGATCAGCCCGTACGCCAGCCGGTCGTTGGCGCCCCAGGCGCTGCGCGGGACGAACAGCGGCGCGGCCGCCAGAGTGGAAGCGAGGAATTGTCTGCGATCCTGTTTCACGGAAATAGCTCCTGGATTAGTTCGACGCCGGCAACGGCCGCATCATCAGGTTCTTGTATTGCACGATGCTGCCGGGGTTGTGCTGCTGCAGCGCCAGGTATCCTTTGGTGTAGGTGTTCTTGGCCTCCACCGTGTCCACCACCACCTTCCCGTTCACCTTGATCACAACGTGGTTCCCATCGGCGACAATGTCCTGCGTCCACCACGTGTCGTCGGGGATGAGTTGCTCGGTCACGCGCACGAAGCCGTACAGGCTGCCCGTCTTTTGCGGATCCGGGGAGGTATTCTCCACCTGCGACTCATAGCCTTTGGGGAAACCCAGGCCAAACGCCGTCCGGAAGTACATTCCGGAATTACCCCCGTGATTCAGCTTCACGTCGGCGCGGAACTCGCAGTTCTCGCATTCCCGCACCATCCAGAACAGATGGCTGGCGGGTCCGTCTCCCACAATGGCTCCGTCGATCGCCTTCCAGCTATCGGGATGCTCGTTGGCTTTCCAGCCTTCGAGCGTCTTCCCGTCGAACATGCTGATCCAGCCGTCCTGGCCGGGAGTGGGCGCGGGCTGCGCTGGGGCCGCGGAAATGAGGAGCGCCAGCACGGCCGTCCCGCACAGAATGATCTTCATGATGAGACTCTCCTGATATGCCGATCTCATCTACGTATACTACAGGAGAGCACGGATTGCGTGGGCCGCGGCTCTGCTTCCGGAACAGAGCCGGGCCCCGAGGCCGACCGCTTATTGCGGCGGCGCGGGGGAGACGATGGGGAGCGTGACCACGTTGCTCACGAACGTTTCCTGCGCGATCGTGAGCTTCGTGTGCATGTCGCCCGCCACGCCCAGGCCCAATTGCAGGAGCACCTCGAACACGCCCACGGTCCCCGGCTTCAGCGTCGCCTGCAAAACGTTCGCAGTCACTCCCCCCGCTATGGCGTTCATGAAGTTCTCGTCGGGCGGCGCCGTCACGGGTCCGTTGAGCGGGTATTTCGTTCCCGTGACGATAAAGCTGGCGTTCTCGTCGGTGACCTTCGGCAGCCCGACGCCGGTGGCGTAGACAACGATCGTCTCTCCGGGCAGCGCCGGATTATCGGGCGTCACCGGGGAGTTCGCCACGTTGGCGCAGCACAGGTTCGACCCGAAGGCCGACATCACCACGCCGCCTCCGTTGACGCTGGCGGTGTAAGGAATGCCGTTGCCTTCCGGCCCCTCCACCCTGGCGTACAGGAGGATGCGGTCGAAGACCCCGGACGGGGTCGCCGTGACCTCCGGGTCGCCGCCGTTGATGGCCGCCACCAGCGCGTCGCGCACCGTGTCCAGCGTGTCGCCGTCCTGCGCCGTGTAGCTGTACTGCCGGCCGTTGATGTTCACGATGGATTGGTCGCCCGTTTGCGGGCTTCCGTCCACCGAAACAACTCCCACTGCATGGCTCGAGCCGTGGAGCACGACCCCCGCCACCGGGTCCGTGTTGGGGTAAGCGAAGATTCCGGGGTTCGCGGGAACGATGCTAACCGCCACGGGCGTAGTCGCCACGATGGCCCCGTTGTTCCTCGTGGACCGCACGTAGGCGTTGATGCTGGTCGTGTCCCCCAGTTCCCAGGGTATCTGGGCGTTGATCTGCGTCGGCGACACGTACATCAGCGGCGCGCGGATGCCGTTGAAGTACACCTGCGTCCCGGCCAGGTCCAGGGGCAATTGGCTCTGGTTCGTGTCCGCCACTCCCGTCCCGTAGGCCAGGCTCGCGCCGGGGTTGGCGATGATCGATACCAGCGTGCCGGGCGCGATCTTGGATGCGTCTCCGCCGCCGGTCAGGGTGGCGCTCGAGGCCGCGACCAGGATCTGCGCGCCCGTCGAAGCTGTCGCCGTAAGCTGAATATCGTTCCCCGCCGTCCCGGACTGTTTGGCGGTCAGCAGCACGGCGTTATTGGCGTGGTCCGGCGTGGCGAAAACGTTCGGATCGCCCTGCCCGCTGTTGGCGGTGTTGATCTCGCTTACCAGCGCGTCCACCACGCTGGTAAGACTGTCGGTGGCCAGCACTTTGTAAGCGTAATCCACGGCCGTGGCGAAACTGTTCGTCGCGATCGAGATGGTTACTGTATCCCCGGCGGCGATGCTGCCGCCGAACGCCACCGAACCGGTAGCGAAGATATCCATGCTGGCGGAATTGCGCACGCCCGTGTAGGGGATGGCGTTTTCGCCGATCGAGTACACCGTGATCCGGCGGTTAAAGGCGTCGCTCACATAGAGGTTCGTACCGTCCCACGCCAGGGACATGGGGGTGCGCAGCGAATCCGACGCGTCCGAAGCCTGGTTGACCGAGCCGCCGATCTGGCCCAGAATCACGTCCGCGGAAGCCCCGCTCGCGGTGGGCAGCGAATTGAATACCAGCACGCGGTCGTTCCCGCCATCGGCGATGAAGAGCCGGTTGCCGGACGCCAGGGCGTAGCGCGGGAAGTTCAGGGTGGAGTTGCAGGCCGCCGGATAGGTGAGATTCCCGTTGCTGTCGGTCCCGTTGGACGTGGTGCACAGGACCGGAGTCTGCTTGTTGTTATTGTTCGTGTCTACGGTGTACGCGTTGTTGGGAAGGGAGCTGTTCAGGTCCGGCTGGCCAAGAGCGTAACTCGCGGGCGCGGCGTTCGTCGAAGGAATCTGGTTCCATACCAGGATGCGGTTGTACCCCAGATCCGCTACGTAGAGACTCTGCCCGTCGGAGGTCACCGACACCGGGTTCAGCATGTTGCCGGCGTTCGCGTCGGTTCTCTGCTGGGTCAGGTCCACCTGGACGTACGTCGTGAAGTTCGGCTGCCCCAAAACCACGTCGGCCGGAGCGCCGTTCTTCGTGGGGATGCTGTTCCAGATGAGCACGCGGTTGTTCTGCGTGTCGGCGACGTACAGCCTTCCGTTCTGAATCCACACGCCCTGCGGGCCGTTGAGGGAAGCGGCGCTGGGAACATGCGTGCTCGGCACGCTCAGGCTCTTGAAATCGGGCTGCCCGACCACGACGTCCGCGGGAGCGTTGTTGAACGTGGGGATGTGGTTATAGATGAGGACCCGGTTGTGATCCGTATCCGCCACCGCCAGGTGCACGCCGTCGGATGCCACGGACGTGGCCAGCCGGAGGCTGCTGGGCGTGGCGGCGAGATTGAGCGTGTTGGTGGTGAAATCCGGCTGCCCCAGCACCAGGGTGGCCTGCCCCAGGCATACCGGACACTTCCGGTCGTAACTCAATTCCGCGGTGGGGCCGGGGAGCATGCCGGAGACATTCTGGAACATCAGCACCCGGTTGTTGCTCGGCCCGGCCCCCACGCGGTTGGAATCCGCCACGAACAATGTATCCGCGGCGTACGCCAACCCGCTGGCCGCCCCCAGGATGACATCGCTGGAGTTCGGGTCCTGATCCGTGAAGGTAGGCTGCCCGATGACCATCCTGGCGGCTTGCCCGGTGGTGAAATCGGCGGAAAAACCGGCCGCCGCCAACAGGAGAAATACAGAGATACACTTCATGCGCACTGTCGAGAGATCCGATCGAAAAACCAACCGATCCAGATGAACTTCCAATTATAGCAACCGTTTAGCACTCGCTCACTGGCTCCCTCCCGCCACACCTGTGTGAGAAATCGGCACTGTCCATAACGCCGTAGCAAGCACTTACCGCGAAAACCGGCGGGAGTACGGCTGCATCCAGCACGAACGGCGCCAAGTACCGCCCGCGCTCGCCTTTCAGCAAACCAGGAAAACCAGAGAAAACCAGGGAAGAACCGGAAAACCAGGCGGAAAACCAGGGACAGTAACCGATTACCCGATTTTCAGCGCCAACTCCCCTTTGGGTCTCGCCGGTCGACCTGGAGGTCGCACGCGCAGGTCGCGGCCCAAATCGCGCCCGATGCGATCCACGAATGCCGCGTCCCCCAACGGATTCCCGCGCCGCGTCGCCTCGCGCACCCGCTCCCCGAACGCCTCCTCCGCCACCCCCGTCTGTAGCACCCGCCTCCACCGTTCGCCATTGTAGCTGGCGCCCCACTCCTCCAGGTCCAGCCGACCTTCCACGTCGAACCCTTGGCAGTGCGCCGCGGCCGTGCACCAACGATACTCCTCCGCCCTCTCGGCCAGGCCGGCGCGCACCGGGTTTCGCTCGACGTAGGCAAGGGCGCGCCAAGCGTGCTCCGCATCCAACGCGCAACTATAAAACCGCGCCTGCCAGAGATGCCCGCAACTGCCCTGGACGACGTTGGCGTAGCGCGCGTAGTCGGCGTGTGTGCGTCCGAACACGCAGGCCAAGCTGCGCTCCGACTCCGGAACGGCCACGAAGTGAACGTGATTGCTCATCAGGCAATAGCCCCACACGCGTAGGCTGTAACGCACAGCATGGTCGAACAAACGGTCGAGGTAGACCTCGCGGTCGCGATCCGTGAAAAAGACGTCCTGCCGGCCGTTGCCCCGCTGCGTGACGTGGTGAGGAACGCCCACCGCCACGGCTCTTGCCGATCGGGCCATTCACTGAATTAGTTCCGCGGAGGTCGAAAGTTCTCAACAAAAGTCGATAATTGGTTACTGTCCCTGGTTCTCCCCCCTGGTTCTCCCCCGTTCGGTTTCGAGGAGATCATTGGCGTCGTCACGGCACTCACGCCGCGCGACTTCTACAAGAGCATGACCACGCACGCCGACCACCGCATTTGGCAGGACGTCTACCGCCCGAAGACGCCGGCCGGCGATGTCTATCTGAAGCTCACCGTCATCGACGATGTGCTGATCGTGTCGTTCAAGGAACTATGAAGGAAAGGAGCCATCCCATGAAATGCCCATCCTGCGGCGCGGGAAAGTTGGTGCGCGACACGCGCGATATTTCCTACACCTACAAAGGCGAAACAACGACGATTCCGGCTGTACGCGGCGAGTTCTGCCCGGCCTGCGGGGAAAGCGTCCTCGGCGTGGCGGAAGCGAAACGGGTCAGCGCGGCGATGCTGGAGTTCAACAAGGAGG
The DNA here is from genome assembly GCA_020073115.1 of Terriglobia bacterium. Lineage (GTDB taxonomy): Bacteria > Acidobacteriota > Terriglobia > Bryobacterales > Bryobacteraceae > BOG-224. Next base: position 1,460 of record JAIQFU010000248.1, on the reverse strand, counting down.
TGAACGCCTCCATTGTCGATCCCGGCTTCATCGCGCGTGTCCGTAAGAAGCTCGCGCTCGACCAGCGACAGGCGGCCGCGATCTTCGGCGGCGGCGCCAATGCGTTTTCGCGCTATGAGAACGGCAAGACCAAGCCGCCACTCGCGCTGGTGAAACTCTTCATGGTGCTCGACCGGCACCCCAAACTGCTGAACGAGGTCCGAGCGGGGCGATAGGCACCAACTCAGGTTGTTGTCAGCCATTCTGGGACGGCGTATCGGACCTTCAGCCGATGCGAAGCATCGTTCTTCGTCAAAAAGGGGAAAAAAGGTGCGGCAAAAAGGGGTCAAGGGGCAAAAAGGCGTCAGCCTGAACTGCGCGATTTTCTTGAGAAGATATCTCCCCACTCCGCACTGTCCTCATATGCCCAGACGCAATCGGTGCATTCTGCCCGATGTCCCCTGCCACATCACCCAGCGAGGCGTGGACCGCCGCCAGACATTCTCCTCCTCCACCGACCGCCTCACCTACCTCCGCCTCCTCCGCGACAACTTGCCCGACGCCGAGGTCGCCGTTCTGGGCTTCTGCCTGATGACCAACCACGTTCATCTCATCGCCGTTCCCCAACGGCAGGATTCCCTGGCCATCCTCCTGCGCCGCGTGCACGGCCGCTACGCGCAATACTAGTTTCTTCGCCTGCGTGCTGGAGGAGCGCCATCTGTGGAGCGCCTTGGCTATGTGGATCGCAACCCGGTGCGCGCCGGCATGGTCGGGCGGGCCGCCGAGTACCGTTGGTCCAGCGCCGCGGCCCATCTTTCCGGGGAGGATCCCACCGGCGTCCTGGACACGGCCCGGTGGCGGCGCGAGGCGGGCGGCGTGGATTGGGACGTCAGACTTCGCCCGGAGGATGCCGAGGCCGAAGTAGCCCTGCGGCGTTGCACTTATGCGGGGCGTCCTTTCGGAGAGGAGGCTTTCGTGAAAGAGATGTCCGTCAGGTTCGGGCGCTATTGGGCGCGCGGGCGGCCGAAGAAGCAGACGGCCGGCGTGGGACCCACCGCCCCGAGCGCACAACTCGCCTTCTTCGCGGATTAGGAAAATCGCTCAGTTCAGGCTGACCCGTTTTGCCCCGTTCAGTTCAGGCTGACCCGTTTTGCCCTCGTTTTGCCCTGCTGGCCCAGCGCCCATAAGGCGCGGGACAGGGTGCGGCGCCCGAGGGCCAGCAGAGCCCCCATGGCTTGAGTGATGGCGCGACGGCCGGAACGCTGTTGAGCAAACGCGGGAAGCCAATCCTGCAGGATGTCGACAAAGGTGGACAGGAGCATGTGCGGACTTCCTCCGACGGTTCGAATATTTCATCCAAAGAGATGAAACACAAGGGGCGCAAAAAAAAGAGCCTCATGGCTCTGGCCGCAACAAGACTTGGTTCAATTCGCAGATCTCCTCCAGTCGGCCCTTCAGCTTGTGGTAATTCTCCAGCCAAC
>JAIQFU010000247.1 GCA_020073115.1 Terriglobia bacterium | reverse complement strand
GTGGGCCGTGGCCGCAACGCACGATATCGGCATCAGCTTTTCGGAACAGAACCGCACGTTCATCCACCGCATCGATCCCCTCATAGACCGCGAGCGCGCCAAGGTGGTCAACGACCTGATCTACACCGGCCAGGTTCGAGCCATCTCGCTGGTGGACCGCCCACAGGTTCCGCAGCAGGGCCAGAACGCTACCGGGGATAACCTGGAAACAGACGGAAAGATCGCCGTCCTGGCGTTGAACTGAGCGCCCCTGGTCCCCCTTTTCATCGCAACAGGGTCTAAAATACCTCTTTGCTCCAGATATCCAGCCACAGGGCGGAGCAGCGAGACTGCTCTTCCGCCGCGCGCCGGCCCAGGGAAACCCGGTGGAATACCCCTGAGTTGCTGTTGGTGGGGGGAGCTGTTTTTCTGTTGCCGCTGGTGTGTTGGCCGGGCCTCGACCACCCTTTCTCCACTCCCAAGATCGGGCTTTTGATCTGCCTTGATCTGGCGATGGCGGCGGGCTGGCTGTTGCGCAACTCAGGAAGCGCCGGCTTGGCCGCGGGAGAGTGGCTGGCGCTCGGTTGGACCGCTGCGGTGTCGATTTCCGCTCTGGGGGGCGCCATCGTCTCGTTCGAGGCGCTGCTGTTTTCCTTGTTGCCCGTGCCGCTGTTCTGGGGAGTTGCCCGGGGCTTGATTTCTGCGAACAGGCTCGCAACAGCAGTCTGGCTGGGGTCCCTCGGCGAATCGGCGGTGGTGTTGCTGCAATACTGCGGGTGGGATCCCTTGCGTTGGCTCGGCTGGCAGCCGGAGTCGTTCGCCAGCCCGCGCATGCGGGTATACGGGACCATGGGGAATCCCGATTTCGTGGCGGCATGGTGCTGCGCGACGCTGCCATTCTGCTGGAGGGAACTGGCCCGGGGCGGCCGGAGCAGGCCGGCGCAGGTCGTGCGATGGGTGGCGGCAGCGCTCCAGGTAGCGGCGATTCTGGCCACGGGCTCGCGCGTCTTCGCCCTGATCGTTCCATTGCAGGCGGCCATGCTGGCGATCTATTGGAAACGCGTCCGGCGAACCTGGCTGCTGGCCTTGCCGGCGGCGGCTGCGCTTTTGTACCTGGCGCCCACCCGCCCCCTGGCCGCTACGATCGAGGGCCGCCTCTATCTGGCCCAGGTGGCGGCCAGTCATTGGCGGCAGACGCCGGTCATGGGTTATGGCCCCGGGTCGTTCGAGGCGCAATTCGCGCAATGGCAGGCGGAGTGGCTGCAAGGCCACCCTCAGGACCCGCGCGCGGCGCGGTTTGCCGGCGCCGTCGATCATGCCCACAACGATTATCTGGAGTTCCTGGTGGAGCACGGTCCGCTCGGCTTGGGAGCGTTTCTGGGCCTGGCCGGCTGGATCGCGGCGCGGGCGTGGCGCGGGTTGGCGCAACCGCTTGGGGCGGGGGGCGCCGCGGCCATCGGCGCCGCCAGCCTGCTGGCCCTCGCGGCGGTGGATTTCCCGTTTCACCGGCCCGCGGAGTGGGGTTTGTTCTGGCTATTCGCGGGAGTCCTTACGGCACGACAACATACGAACACCCAAGGAGCATAGGAAAATGTCGATCGCAACGAAACGTATCGCGTACGCCGGAGTCCTGGCGCTCGGCGCGCTGGCCATGAGCCGCGCGGCGCAGTTCAGATTCCAGGAGAAGGAGGATGCGATCCGGCAAGCCTGCCGGGAACAATTGCAGAAATTGGGCATTTCCAGGGATGCCGCCAAAGCCAGGTATCCCACGCCCGAGATCCACATGGTTTCGAGCGGGTGCCTTACGCCGGGCTCAACCGGGGAAGTGGTGGTCAAGGGCAAGTTCGTGCCGGATACCCGGTTCGTATTCGCGAACGACAACCTGGAGGTGGTCAAGGACACGCTGGTGGGCAACGAATACCGCGCCACCGTGAAGGTTGCCGCGGACATCGCTCCCCAGTCCGCCGATGTCATCGCCATCACGCCGGTGACGGGCATCAGCGTGCGGCAGATCCAAGCGGTCGTGGTCGGCGGGCGGTATGAGTGGAACATGGAATCCGCCAACGGCTGGACCATCGTGGCGCGATCGCCGGCCAACAAATCCTGCGGCGGTCCGGCCGCGGAAGACGTGTATGCGATGGAGTTCTTCCGTAAGGGGGAAAGCGCGGCTTTCGAGAAGCGGGAAGCCAGGCTGGAGTTTTCGCTCTACGAAGGGCTCGCCCGGTTCAGCGTCGCGGCATCCGAAAACTCGCTCGGCGGCGCCGCGGAGTACCAGGCCCTGATGACGAAGATGACCAATCCCAAACTCTCCAGCGCGGAGCGCGAGGCGGTGATGAAAGAACTGCAGAAGGCGCAGGAGCAGTTGCAGGCCAGCATGAAAAAGATAGCCGACCCGGCATACGCGAAGAGTGTGGAGGAGCAGAGAAAGAAGTTCGGGTGCGAGCGCATGGAAGTGAAGGTGCAAGCCGGCCGGCTCACCGGACAAATGCGCTGTGCGGAAGCCGTGGGCGCGCGCGTCGCGCTGACGGGCGCATTGAAGTTCCTGGGCCGCTGAGGCCGTAACCGGGCCGCGCGACGGCTTAGCCCTGTTCCAGCCGCACGGCCCGGGCGCTTTGTTCGCGGGAAATCCGATCTGGCCCGTTCGGGCTGCGTGTGGCAGCGTGAACGCGCGGGAAAGAGTGCCGATCCGGACAGAACCCGTCCGCGGGAACTTACGGAACTCCGGTAGGGGATGATAGACTGGGCGCCGGTCTGTGACTTACCCCCAATCATGGAGTAACCCTATGCCTGGACGTTTGACTCACTTTGCCATTGCGGCGCTGGCTTTGGGTGGCTGCGTCGCGCCGGCGCTTGCGGCCGACGATGCACCCGGAAATGCGAATCCGTGCGCGGGTCTCCCCGGCTACTCACAACTCAAAACGGCGCTTTCCTCGGCGGTCGATGCGGAGGGCAGCGGCTTGAACATGAACATGTGGGCAACCGTCGTCAATCGGGATGGCGTCGTTTGCGCGGTGGCGTTCAGTGGGACCGACCGCGGCTCGCAGTGGCCCGGAAGCCGCGTGATTTCCGCGCAGAAAGCCAACACCGCCAACGCCTTCAGCCTGGACGCTTCCGCGCATAGCGGCGTCAACGGCGGCGCCCTGGCGCTCTCGACGGCCAACCTGTTTTCGGCGGTGCAGCCCGGCGGCAGCCTTTTCGGACTGCAGGAGAGCAACCCCGTGGCGACGGACGTCGCCTACAAGGGGCCGTCCTCGAACTACGGCGCGGCCAACGATCCGATGGTGGGAAGAAAGATCGGCGGCATCAACGTTTTCGGCGGAGGGCTCGCGCTGTATGCAGCCGGCAGCCGGATTGTGGGAGCCGTCGGGGTGAGCGGCGACACTTCGTGCTCGGATCACAACATCGCGTGGCGCGTGCGGCACAACCTCAATCTGGACCATCTGCTCGGGACGATTCCGGGACCGGCGAGCCTGTTCGCCGGGGACGCCAATCACCCGGATAACATCATCTTCGACATCACGCCGAACGCCAGCGGCGGTACGGGAGTGAGCGCAACCGGCTTCGGCCACCCGACGTGCCTCAACAACCCGCCGTCCGCCGCGGCCGCGGCAGGCAAGCCCCCCGTGGCTGCGGGCCTGCCAGCGGTGCAATGATCCTCGCGGATTCCGTGTGCCCGCTACTCGTAGCGCAGCGCCCCCGCGGGGTCCACGCGCATGGCTCTGCGCGCGGGGATCCAGCATGCCGCCAGGGCCACCGCGGTGAGCAGTAGGGTCACCGCGGCGAAGGTCAGGGGATCGGTGGGGGTGACCCCGTGAAGAAAGCTGGCGAGGGCGCGCGTGGCGCCCCATGCTCCGGCGGCGCCAAGAACGATTCCCGCCAGGGCGGGGGCCATGCCCTGCCTGAGGATCAGCAGCGCGACGTCGCTCGACCGGGCGCCCAAGGCCACCCGCAGCCCCACCTCCCGGGTCCGCTTGCCGGCGGCGTGGGCGATCACGCCGTAAATGCCCACCGCGGCCAGGCACAGCGCCGCGGCGGCGAAGATCCCCAGCAGCCAGGCGAATATCCGGTCTTCCAGGAGCGAGTCGGACATGCGCACGGCCAGGGGAGCCACATCATAGACCGCCAGGCTTTTGTCCACGCCGCGGATGCGGTTGCGGATCACGGCCGCCATGGCCGCCGGGTCGCCCGCTGTCCGTACCAGCATATCGGCGCTGAACGAAATCGGCATGTAGATCTCGGGCCCGGGGTCGGAATGGAGGCCGTTTTCCCGGGTATCCGCGGCCACCCCGACTACCGTGATCCACGGGGGCTTCGCGCCGCCCAGCGAGAAGCGCCGCCCGATGGGGTTCTCCCCGGGCCAGGCGAGGCGCGCCATGCGCTCGTTGACGACGGCCGCCCGCCCGGTCTCGGCGGCCGCGAACCATCTTCCGGCGCGCAGCCGCAGTCCCATAGCGCGGCCGTAGTGCGGGCCGACGTAGTGCATCCGCGCCTCCGGCAGGCGGCCGTCGTCCGCCGGCGGCCGCCCTTCGGCGTAGAACGTGTTTCCGGAAAACCCGTGGCCGAACGGAGCGGGGAAGGCGGGCGCTGCGGCTTCCACCCCCGGAAGCGCCTCGATCTCCTCCACCAGCCTGCGCCCCAGTTCGTCCGCGTCCTTGCGCTCGGCGGTGGAATTGCGCGCGAGCGTGGCGGATTCCAGGCTGAGGGTCAGGACGCGCCGGGGCTCGAATCCCGGGTCGGCGCTCATGAGGTGGTACAGGCTGCGCATCATCAATCCGCCGCCGGCCAGCAGGACCAGCGCGAGTGCGGATTCCAGGGTGACGAGGGTGTCACGCCACCGGCGCTCCTGTTTGCGGCCTCCCGCCGCGGGGCCGCTCTGTTTTAGTTCGGCGGTGAGGTCGCGCCCCGACGCGCGGAAGGCCGGCGCCAGCCCCGCCGCGACGCCCGCCAGAATGGCGGCCGCCGCCGTGAACCCCAGCACCCGCAAGTCGATGCCGATGCCGCCCAGCGGCTCCCCGCCCGGCCACTGGTCGAGATCGCCCACCAGTTGCAGCAGGCCCTGGCAGCCCCAGTACGCGAAGAGCGCGCCGGCGGCGCCGCCCAGGGCCGCCAGCAACAGGCTTTCGGCCAGCATCTGCCGGACCAGCCGGCCGCGTGTTGCGCCCAGCGATTTGCGAATGGCTACCTCGCGTCCGCGTCCCGCCGCCCTGGCCAGCAGCAGGTTGGAGAGATTCGCGCAGGCGATCAACAGAACGAACCCCACCGCTCCCATCAACAGGAACAGCGGGGCCCGCAGTTCTTCGTTCCGCAGCCGGCCGAAGGGAATCAGGTCGATGCGCCAGCCGCGGTTCGCCTGCGGGTACTGCTCTTCCAGCGCCCGCGCGATCAGGTTCATCTGCGCGCGCGCCTGTTCCAGCGTGACGCCCGGCTTCAGCAGCCCGAGCCCATACAGCGAGTTGGCGCTGGCGCGGCTTTCGCGCGCGGCGGTGCGGTCGAGGGAAACGTAGAGGTCGGCTCGCGGTCCGATGCGGAACCCCCGCGGCGTCACCCCCACCGCCGTGACCGGGCCGTAGCCGCGAAGCAACAGGGCCTTTCCGAGAAGCGCGGGGTCGCCGTTGTACCGCCGCTGCCACAGTTCGTAGCTGAGCAGGGCAACGGCGCCGCCGCCGGGCCGATGTTCCTCCGGGCGAAAATCGCGCCCCAGGGCCGGTCTCACGCCGACCAACGGAAAGAATCCCGCCGAGACCTGCAGCAGCGGGACCCTCTCGGCGCCGGCGCCGTCAACCAGGACCGCCGCGCTGATCCGGTACGCCGCCATCCGTTCGAATACCTGGTTCTGGCGCTGCCAATCGAGGAAGTTCGGGTAGGAGATGGGCCTGCCGGAAATCTTGTCGTTGCGGGTGGCGATGGAGATGAAACGGCCGTTGCGGGAGAGCGGCGAGGGCCGGAACAAAAACGCATCCAGGACAGCGAAAATGGCCGAGTTCGCTCCGATGCCCAGCGCCAGCGACAGCGCCGCCACCGCGGTAAAACCGGGGTTCTTGCCCAGCGTCCGCGCCGCATAGCGCAGGTCCTGCAAGCTCTCGTCGAGCCAGCGCACGCCGCGCGCGTCCCGGCACTCCTCTTTCACCTGGTCGAGGCCGAACTCCAGCCGCGCCCGCCGGCGCGCCTCTTCCGGCGGATGGCCAACTTTGCGGTAGGCTTCCACCTGATGTTCGTAGTGAAACCGAAGTTCTTCGTCGAGTTCGCGCTCCAGCGCATTCCGCCGGAAGAGCGCGCGCATGCGGAACCGGATATCGCTGAGCATAACCGTCCTACGAGGTTTCCAGAACGGCCGCCATCACGGCCGCCAGCCGCTGCCAGTTGTCGCGTTCCACTTCGAGCTGCTTCCGCCCGGCGCGCGTCAACTGGTAATACTTCGCCCGCCGGTTGTTGTCGGAGGCGCCCCACTCGGTTTTCACCAGCCCGCGCCGCTCCAGCCGGTGCAGCGCGGGGTAGAGCGAACCTTGCTGCACTTCCACGGCGTCTTTGGAAACCTGCTGGAGCCGTTGGGAGATGGCCCACCCGTGCTGCGGCCCGGGCGCCAGCGTCTTCAGGATCAGCAGGTCCAGCGTGCCCTGCGGGAGGTCCAGGCGATCGGACATTCGGCTCTCCTTGTTCGCTTCTACAGGAGATGCTACGGCAACTCTTGTAGAAGGTCAAGGGGAAAAGTAGCGCCGGCGGTACTCAGAACCCGCTGGTCGAAATCCAGAAGCTCTCGCGCCAGCAGCCGCCCGCGGGGACGCTCTGCAATTCCGGGTACAGTCCCGCGTGCGCCAGGTTGAAAGCGTTGGTGACGGCGCTCATCGGTTCGAAGCAGATGAAATCCCGGCCCCGGGGAGCGAACGCCACGGCGACCCGATACTGCGGGCCGTAAGCCACGGAAACCCGCTGCCGCGCGCCTTCCACCCAGAACACCGCGCGGCCATCGGGGCCGCGCTCCAGGTCGGTAAAAACGTCATCAAGTTGCCCCGCCGCCAGGGGAAACGGATCCGCCAGCCGGACCGGCTCACGCTCGCCGGTGGGAACCAGGGTGTCGTTCAGGAGCACGTGGCTGCGCGCCGCGACGTGCGCTTTCCACTCGTCGCGGGGCGCATCGGGAACCTGGAAATACGGGTGATACCCCACGGCGACCGGCATCGGCTCCGTGGAGAGGTTTTCGATTGTGGTCTCCACCTCGAGCGCCCCCTCCGCCAGCCGGTACGTAATCGCGACCGCGTGGGCGAACGGGAATTGCGCCATCAGGTCCGGATATTTCCAGAACTCCAGGCGGCTGGCGGCGTACGCGCACCGGCTGTCGGCCTGGACCTCCACCAGCTTCCATTCTTTCGAAAAGGTGAGCAGCCCATGGATTGGTTTCTGATTCGCATCGCGACGCAGGTTGCCGAGCGACTGGTTCAGCGCGTAGCGCTTGCCGTTGGCCCAAAACGCGTCCTCGTCGAGCCGATTGGGCGGCGTCGGCCAGCCACACGATCTCCACGCCGTCCGCCCGGTCGCGGCGCGCGGAGTAGTTTTCGAAGGGGGTCATTGGGCGTCGGGGTCGCGCAAGTCGAGAGTAGTCTCCCGCTGGCAGCACACGCACGGCCCCGGCGTATAGGCGCGGATGCTGCACACGTTGCACCAGTAGGTGATCATTTTCAGCCTGCCGTCCTGCCGCACCATCATAGCGCGCGTATGGATTGGATCGATCAGGAAACGGCGGGGCGCGGTGAAATGCCCCTTGGCCTCCACTTCGTACCCGTTGAGCCGCTGGTCGCCCAGGATCTTGCGGGTGGACTCGTCTCCGTCGAGGGTGACGCGCTGGTGGTCCGCGGTCTCCAGCGACGCCGGTTCCCCGGCGGCGATGATGAGCTTGCCGCGCAGCGTGGTGGTCTTCGGTTCAGAGGCCGCGCAGAAAAGCGCCGCCGCCAGCAGACACAGAAAGCCCCTCATGCACCGATTTTACCGCGGGCGGGCGTGCAATTCCCGCAGGGCATCGTTCGCAATCCACCGCGCCGCGCGCGAATCCTGCAAGCGGATCTGCTCCGCCGCCGCGATGGCCTTCGCCCGCAGGCGCGGGTTCCGTTTTCCGATTTGCCGGAGGGCCCAGTTCACGGCTTTCCTGACAAAATTGCGCTCGTCCGAAGCGGCTCCGGCGATCAGGGGAAACCACGCTTCGAACGGCTCGTCGCCGGCGGTCTTCGCCTTAACCGCCAACCCGGCCATCAGCGCAAACCCGGCGCGCCGGACGTACTCCGGTTTCGCGCGCGCCCAGGCGGCGGCTTTCTCGAAGGCGAAGGGCGTGTAGCGCAGCAGGTTCTGGCAGGCCTGGTCGCAAACATCCCACGAATCGAAGTCGCGAGCCCACCGGTCCGCCTGCCGCCGGGTCACGCGCGCCGGCTCGTCCACCAGGGTGGCCAGGATGCGCGCTTCGTGGATGCCGGAAGCCCAAAGCTCTTGTGCGAGAGCATGGCTGTGTCCGGCCTCCCGCGCCAGTTTGCGGAGAACCGGCATAGAGACGCCCAGCGTGTTATGCGGGTTGATGCCGAACCGCGCCATCCCGGCGACGTTCACCGGGTTGGCGAAGGATTGAAGCCTGCGAATTGCGGTCTGTGCATCCATGCCGCCTCTGCTTCCCACCTGCGGGAGAAACTCGCGGAATACAATTGGCCACGGATGAACACGGATGCACACGGATAAGAAGCACAAATGATCTGTTTTGTGTTATCCGTGTTTATCCGCGTTCATCCGTGGCCAATAGGTTTTTTGGCAACCTGCTAATACTCCACATTCACCAGAAACAGCCCCTTGGCCGGCGCCGTCGGGCCGCACCTTGGGGGCAGGGAACTCAGGTCCTTCACATTCCCCTTGCCTGCCTCGATCTGTGCATCCATGCCGCCCTTGCTCAACTGACGGAGAAACTCGCGGAATACAATTGGCCACGGATGAACACGGATGGACACGGATAAGAAGCACAAAGGATCTGTTTTGTGTCATCCGTGTTTATCCGTGTTCATCCGTGGCCAAATAGGTTCTTTCGCAACCTGCTAATACTCCACATTCACCAGAAACAGCCCCTTGGCCGGCGCCGTCGGGCCGCACCTTGGGGGCAGGGAACTCGGATCCTCCACATTCCCCTTGCCTGCCTCGATCAGCGTGCCCACGATGTTCCGCACCATGTGCTTCAAGAACCCGCTGCCGCGGATGCGGTAGGTCATCCGGCCGCCGCTCGTTTCCAGGGTGGAACCGAACACGCAGCGCACTTTGGACTTTCCCTCGGCGTCGCGCTCGTCGGCCGCGGCGAAGGCGGTGAAATCGTGTTCGCCCTCGAAGACACGCGCCAGCAGGACCATGCGGTCCTCCTGCAACGGGTAAGGATAATGGTGCGCATACGGCCACTCGAAAGGGCTACAGACTTCGCCGCGCACGATGCGGTATTCGTAAGTCTTAGCCTTGGCGTCGAAGCGCGGATGAAATTCGGGAGGGAACTCTTCGGCCGAGAGAACCCTGATGGCGGGCGGCAGGAGGCGATTGACGGCGCGGCGCAGGTTGAGAAGCGGGATGGGGTTGTCGAAGGTAAAGGCCGCCACCTGTTCCAGGGCATGGACGCCCGCGTCGGTGCGTCCCGACCCGATGACCGGCGTCCGCTTCTCCAAGAGCCGCGCCAGGATGTCCTCGACCACGCCCTGCACCGTGCGCGCGGAGGGTTGGCGCTGCCATCCTGCGAAGGACCCGCCGTCATATTGCAGCAGGAGCAGGGTCGGCCGCGCCGCCATGTGAAAAAAACCTAGCCGGCGCCGGGGGGGTGGTCAAGCGACGCAAGTCCTTGCCGTGATTGACAAAGCGCCTTTCCC
>JAIQFU010000002.1 GCA_020073115.1 Terriglobia bacterium | reverse complement strand
CCGACGCGGCCGGTTCCCCGTGTTATGGCGCCCCCCAGTTGGCTAATGGCTCGGCGGTGATCCGGTTCTTCGACGGAACCACACCCATCGGAACGAGCCGGATCGACCCCGTCACCGGCGGAGCAAGCGTCAGGGTGAACCTGATTTCTCCCGATGGAGTGAACAGCCCGGTCGTCGGTTCGCACGGCATTTCGGCCGCCTATTCCACTCCCGCGCTGGAGTATGCAAACAGCGCCTCCGCTGTGGCTGTGATGTCCGTCGGCAAAGCCCCCACGGCGACCTCGTTCGCCACAGGCGCGTCGGCCTGGGTCTTCGGTCAACCCGTCTCCCTGGCGGCGCGGGTTACGTCGCCGGGCGTCCTGGGACAAGCGCCTCTGGGCACGGTGGAGTTCCTTGACAACGGCGTTGCCATTGGCAGAGGAAGCCTTACCGCGGATGCCGGCGGGCCAATCGCACAACTCATACTGGTGGCCGGCGCCAGTCCGCTCACGGCGGGTACGCACCTGCTTTCAGCCCGTTACATCGGAGACGATGCGAACTACGCGCCGAGTCAGTCGCCGGGGCTCCCGCAGACCGTCGTGGTCGGCAAGGCCGATACCACTACGCTGCTGAGTTGGCAGATCGATTCTTCCGTGCCGGGGGTCCGGGCCATCCTCACCGCGATGGTTTCCGTGAACCCGCCCGGAGGCGGGCTTCCGACCGGCAGCGTACAGTTCGTGAACGGTGAAACCGGTTTGGGATCGTCGCCGTTGGTATGCGCCGCCGGATCCTCCGGGGCCACCGTGTGCACCGCGGCGCTCACCGCCGCGCTATCGCCGCTGGGCGACGCGTTCCAGGTGAGTGCGGTGTACACCGGCGACTCCAGCTACAACGGCAGCAGTTCGAACGCCCTCACAATAACCAGCATGTTCGCCGGCCAGTTAGCTGTAACCAACGCGGCCAGTTACGCCGGCCAGCCCTTCGCACCCGGGCAGATCGCAAACGTGTGGGGCAAAGGCATTCGCCTTGCGGATGCGGCCGACTCTCCGGAGAAGCTCCCGCTGCCTACGGTTCTACGGGGAACGACGGTGAGGATCACGGACAGCGTCGGCGTAGAGCGGCTCGCCCCGTTGTTCTACGTCTACCCGACGCAGGTCAACATTCTGATCCCTGACGAAGCGGCTCTCGGGTTGGCCACGCTCAAGTTGACCTCGGGCGCGGGGGACTCGGCATCGGTCGGGGCGTGGATCGGCCCTACGGCTCCGGGGCTGTTTTCGGCGAACGCCAGCGGCGAAGGCGCCGCGGCGGCGCAGGCAGTACTGACCCATGCCGACGGGCGACAGGAGTTTCTGCCGAATCTGGCGGCTTGGGACCCGGCAACGAACCGTTATGTGGCGGCCCCCGTCAGCATGGGATCGGCTACCGATGTTTTCACGCTGGTCCTGTACGGAACCGGCATCCGCGGACGGTCCAGCCCGCAGAAGGTCTCGGTCCTCATTAACGGGCAGGCGTTGCCCGTGCGATACGCCGGGGCGCAGCCCACGTTTGTCGGACTCGATCAGGTGAATGTGGATCTTCCCCTTTCCCTGGCAAATGCGGACCTGCTGAATGTTTCGCTTACCGTCGATGGCCACGCCTCGAATACGGTCACGGTGCGGGTCAAGCCGTAAGGCGAGCCGGCTGCCGGCCCGTCAGGGCGAAAGATGGCCCGCGCTTGCGGGCTGGACCCGGCGCGGGGCCTGTTGGCCCGGCGACACGGAGTAGATTTTATTGGGGATCGGGGCGGCTTCTACCACCGTGTAAACGCCGCCGTCATTGCGGAAAACTTCCAGAATGATCCACCGCGTCTTGAAGGCCAGTTGGCTGGAGAACGGCGCGATCGGGATATAAACCGCGGTTTGATCCCCGTCCATGACGTTGGCCGCGGTTCCCGAGAGAGCGGCCGCTCCCACCCCTTCGCCGAACTGCACCGATGCCGTCGCGCGAAAGCCCAGAACCGCCGGATCCGCGCAGGAGACGTAGACGGTCACGCCCATCGTCTGCGCGGAATTCGTGACGGGATTGAAATCCGAGCCTGCCAGACTGAACCACGTAACCTGCGGCCGGTCCGCGGCCGGCGCCAGGACCGGTCCCATGCCGATCGAAAGCGCCGATAGAACGATCACGCCCGGTTTCCAGACGGACAGTCTCGCGCGCGCACGCGCCGCGAAACTCGGGGGATGCTCCCGCCGGTCGGCTGCCGGAGCTGAGCCGCGTGATTCCGTGGATTCGACCATACTACCCTTATCGGCCGTGGGGAGCGTTCCAGAGAACCGGATTTTGGAAATCGCAGGGGCCGGGCAGGCGCGGAGGGCCGCCCTCCCCGGCAACGCGGGATAATGGATGTGCCATGCCGCGGCTGCTGTTGCTCTGTCTGTTCGCCTCTCTGCTATCCGCCGACGACCACTGGATCAAGTTCGCTTCCGGACCGTTCGAGGTGTTCACCGACGCCGGCTCGCGTCCCGGCCGGGAAACGCTGCTGCGCTTCGAGGAGTTCCGGCATGCCGTCGGGTCCGTCACCGGCGTACAGGACATGACCGCGCCGCAGCCCATCCGGATCATGGTGTTCAAGAACACGAAAGGCTGGGCGCAGCCGGCGCCGCTGGTGGAAGGGCGCGACCGGTACGACATCGTACTCGCGGAAAAGGCCGACGTCTCGCCGGATGTCTACCGCGCCCTGACGCGCCTGCTCCTCGACGCGAACACGGGACGCATGCCGGGGGCCTTCGAGCACGGCCTGATGGAGTTCTTTTCGACGTTCGCAGTGAGCGGCATCCACATCACGGCGGGCGCGCCTCCGCCGAAAACGGATCTCGACTGGGCTCGGGTCCACCTGCTAATCGTGGATCCGGACTACTACGGCAAGCTACGCGTCCTGCTCTACAACCTGCGGAACGGGGCGCCGGACGACGTTGCGTACGGCAACGCCTTCGGGAAGACGCCGGCGCAGGTCGAAGCGCAGGCCAAAGCCCACCTCGCGGCGGGGAACTTCCAGACGACCTCTCTTTCCAGCCGGCCGCTCGCCGCGGCGGATTTCGAGGAGAGGCCGGTTTCCGACGCCGATGCGCGGCTGGCGCGGGCGGACCTGCTGGCGGGCGAGGCGTCCGCCGGCGAGTACCAGGCGCTGCTCCGCGGCAAGCTCAAAACCGCGGAGGCCGAGGAAGGCCTGGGCCTCCTGGCGCTTCGGGGGGGCCGGAAAGACGAAGCCCTGCAACGCTTCACCGCGGCGATGAACGCCGGCAGCGCCAGCCCCCGCTGCTACATCGAGTACGCCCGGCTGGAACCGGACAACGAAAAGGCCGAGAAGGCGCTCCTCAAAGCCGCGGGCATCAACCCCAAACTGGACGAGCCGTTCGCCCTGCTGGCGCAGCGCGACACCGACCCGCGCGCCCGGCTGGCGCACTGGAAAGCCGCGGCGGAACGCAATCCGCGGAACGCGGAGTACTGGAAGAACCTGGCCGAGTGCTACCTGGCCGACCACAACTACGGAGACGCGGCCAAGGCATGGACCGCGGGCGAGCAGGCCGCCACGGAGCCCGCCGAGCGCCAGCGCATGCGCGAGGCCCGCCAGGCCATCGAACGGCAGAGGCTCGACTACCAGGCGGCCGAGAAGAAGCGCCAGGCCGAGGAGGACGCGCGCGAACTGGAGCGGCTCAAAGCGGAGGCGCGCGCCGAGGTGCACGCGCTCGAATCCAAGTACAACGATCCGGCGCCCAAGACCGACCAGAAGCCCGTACCCTGGTGGGACGGACCCCAGCCCTCGGGCCACGCGCGCGGCGCCCTCAAACAGGTGGATTGCATCGGCAAACAGGCGCGCCTGGTGATCGAGACCGACGACCGCAAGACCGTGCGGCTGCTGGTGGCGGACCCCTCCAAAGTGGCCATCAACGGCGCCGGCGACCTGGCCCTCGGGTGCGGCGCGCAGAAGGCGCGGCGCGTCCGTGTGGAATACTTCCCCAAGACCAATGCGCGCCTGGGGACGGCCGGCGAAGTAGCTACAATCGAGTTTCAGTGACGCAAGCTCCCGAGGTCTCGCGTTTTCGCTGGCTCGTGCTGGCGGTCTTCGTGTTGTCCACCGCCATCAACTACCTGGACCGCCAAACCCTGGCGACGCTGGCCCCGCTGTTGCGCGCCGAATTTCACCTCTCCAACGCGGAGTACGGGCTGATCCTGACGGCTTTCTCCCTCACGTACGCCGCCAGCGCGCCGCTGGCAGGGATGCTCATCGACCGCATCGGTCTGAACCGGGGGATCAGCCTGGCGGTAGGGCTGTGGTCCTGCGCGGGAATCGCCACCGGCCTCACCCGCGGGTTGGGCGGCCTGGTGGGGTGCCGCGCGGCGTTGGGGGTCGCGGAGGCGGGCGGGATCCCAGGCGCGGGCAAGGCCATCCACCAATACCTGCGGCCCTCGGAGCGTGCCCTGGGGAACGCGGTCAACCAGGCGGGGGTGAGCCTGGGGCTGATGCTGGCGCCGCCCATCGCCACCTGGATCGCGATTCGCAGCGGGTGGCGGCATGCCTTCCTCGTCACCGGCGTTCTGGGACTGCTGTGGATTCCGGTGTGGAACCTCGCCGCCCGCGGGGTGCGCGCCGCGCCCGCTCCGAAGATCGCGGCCGGCGCCGGTTCGGAGATGCTGTGCGATTCACGCCTGTGGGCCTTCGTCGGGGCCAATGCGCTGAGCATGATCGGCTACTCGCTGTGGACGAACTGGACCACGCTGTACCTGGTGGAAACGCACCACCTCACGTTAGTCCAGGCGGCGTGGTACGCGTGGATTCCGCCGCTGGCCGCCCTGGCCGGCGGCTTCGCCGGGGGCTGGCTTTCCCTGCGGCTGGTGGAGCGCGGCATGGCCGCGCCGCCGGCGCGCTTCCGCGTTTGCCTCCTGGCCGCGGCGCTGTCGCTGGGCGGGATCGCGATTCCCGCGGCGCCTTCCGCCGGATGGGCCGCCGCCGGAATCTCGCTGAGCATCCTGGCGGTCTCGGCGTTCAGCGTGAACATGTACTCGCTCCCGCTCGACGTCTTTGGCGGCGCGCGCGCGGCCTTCGCCGTATCGATCCTGGTTTCGTCGTATGGCGCGGCGCAGGCGGTGATCTCGCCGGTTTTCGGCCGGATGATCGATCTCTATGGGTATGCCCCGGTGACCACGTTCACCGCCCTCATGCCGCTGGCGGCGTGCGCGTTGTTGTGGGGATCGGCGCGGTGATCCGTTGCGCCGGCATTCGGGCCGGATGCCGGCACGGCGGGCAGGAATGCCCACGCCACAACTCATGAAGCAATGGCTCAAGAGGTGGGTGTTTCGCCTGCTCGGGAAGGATCCCGAGGCTGTCGTGGTCACGTTCTGCACGGGGCCCGAGGAGTTGTGCCGGCGGATGGCGGAGGAAGTGCGCGGCCTCGTTCCGGACCGGCGCCACTTCGTCGCCACGGCGGAGAACTGGAGCAGTTTGCGGCGCGAACTGAAACGTTACCGGATCGGGCTCGCGCCGGTGATGCTGACCCGCGAGGCGAAGGCGCTCCGGCGGGCCGCTTACCGCATGGCGCCGCGCAGGATCCTGGCCTACAACTCGCGGCTGGAGCGGCGCCACCTGCGGCTCAACCTGGCCTCACTGCTGTTCTGGCTCGGCGTTCCACTCGACCGCATCTACCTGCGTCCCTGGTGGTGGCCATGGCCGAAGCGCGACCGCTCGGTGGTTCCCCAGGGCTGGCGGATTCTGGAAGGGAGACCCTGCTCGCCGGAGCGAAGGCGTGTCGCCGTGCTCTCGCCCTATTTCCCGTACCCGCTCTCGCACGGCGGCGCGGTGAGAATCTTCCATTTGCTGCGCGAGATGGCGCGCGAGTTCGACGTGGAGTTGTTCGCTTTCCAGGACCGGGCGGGCGTGGAACCCGCGCCACTCGAATTCTGCGCGCGCCTGGTCCTGGTGGAGAAGCCGCGCTACCGCGAGCCGCGCTGGTCCACGCTGCTGCCGCCCGAGGTCCACGAGTTCCGCTCGCCGGCCATGCGGCAGGCGCTCGTGGAGGAGCGCCGCGCCTTCGGTTTCGAGACGTTACAGGTGGAGTACACGCAACTGGCGGAGTACGGGGGCGATTTCCTGGTGGAACACGACGTCACCTTCGACCTCTTCGGCCAGATCGCGCGCCGGGAACGGACCCTCGCCGCCTGGTGGAACTACTTCCGCTGGCGCCGCTTCGAAATGCGCCACGCACGCCGCTTTCGCCGGGTCGTGGTGATGTCCAAGAAAGACGCGGAACTGCTGGGGCCGGCTGTCCCCACGGCGGTGATCGAAAACGGCGTGGACCTGGCGCGCTTTCACGCCGAACCGGAGCAGCCGGGCCGGCGCCTGCTGTTCATCGGTTCCTTCCAGCATTTTCCGAACGTGGCGGCGTACCGGTTCTTTACGGGTAAGGTGTGGCCGCTGCTGCGGGACCTGTTCCCCGATATGACCCTTACGGTGGTGTGCGGGGCCGACCACCTGACGCACTGGCGCGCATTCACCGATTCCCCCGAGCCGGCGGCGGACGGACGCATCCGCCTGCTGGGATTCGTCGCCGACGTGCGGCCCCTGTATGTGGAGGCGAACCTGGCGATTGTCCCGACTACCGTTTCGGCCGGCACGAACCTGAAGGTCCTGGAAGCCATGGCGATGCGGCGCGCGGTGGTATCCACCACTTCGGGATGCGCCGGCCTGGGCCTGCTGCACGGCCACAGCGTGTGGGTGGCCGACGCGCCCGAAGCCTTCGCGGCGGGAATCGCCACCCTGATGGGCGATGCGGAGCGGCGGGCGCAGATCGCGGACGCGGCCTACTGGCACGCGGTCAGGAATTTCGACTGGGCGGCGATCGGGGAGAAGCAGCGGGGAATTCTGAAAGAACGATAGGGCGTCGCCAACGAATGCTCGTCGAGCCTGCCGGTCTTCCCAGCGGGACCTGCCCCCTACTTTGCGCTCAGCAGGTTGGCGAACAACCGGTATGCCCCCGGAACTCCCGCGGGCAGTTCCCGGAAGAATACGTAAGAGGTGAAGACGTACACGCCGTCGCCGTAGCGGGTCGACAGCACGCCGCCCTCGAGCGGCTTTTCGCCGGGGTCGCCGGAGGCGAGCAGCGTCTGGTACCGCGGGTCCCACTGCGTCGGGAACAGCAGCGCCCGTTCCTGCACCCAGCCTTCGAAATCGCGGGGGCCGATTCGGTTGGGCCGCTGCAGCAATGGGCTGTCGGGGTGAGTGAAGGTCACCGGCGCCTCTTCCACGGTCACACGGAAGCCGTTGCCGCCCGGGATGGCGATGGGGTAAGGCCCGATGTTCTGCGCCCCGGCGCTCATGTATTGCACCACGTAGGTCCCGCCGCCTTTCACGTAATCCATCAGCCGCGAGTGGTAGGCGCGCAGGTCGGGCCGCACGTTGTAGGCGCGCACGCCGGCCACGATGGCATCGAAGAGCGAGAGGTCGCCCTTCCTGAGGTCCTCCTCGCCCAGCAGGGTTACCTCGAGGCCCATCTGCCGGAGCGCATCGGGCACCTCGTCGCCCGCGCCCATGATGTAGCCGACGCGGCGCGCGCTCACGCGGATCTCGGAGCGCACCAGCCTGATATCCGCGGGCGGAAACACAGTCTGCCGGGGAATGTGCGGGTAAGAGATCGCGGCCATGCCGGATGCGATCCGCCGACCTCCGATGGCGGCTACCGCGTGGGCCGTCCCAGCGGCTTCCCCCGCCGGCGGCGTGATTTCGAAGGTCAGCTCCTGGCGGTCTTCCGCCGCGGCCAGTTGGAACGGCTGCGACTGCGGCGCGCAGCTCCAGCCGGCGGGCACATCCATCCGCAACTCGCCCTGCGCGTTCGCCACGTTGGCAGTTACCGCGATCTGCACCTTACGCGGCGCGGCGCTGGGGAACACGGCGACGGCGGCGGAGAGATCCGGAGATCTCGGCGCCTCCACCGACACCTCCGGCACGATGATTAGGGGCCGCACTTTTTCGCCCTCCAGCCGGTCGTTATAGCGGAAGAGGATGGGCCGCACGATCTCGATCGGCGCGCCCCCCACGGTGAGCGCGATGCGCATCTGTTCCACCGGCGTATCGGGCCGGCCGATCAGCTCCTGGCCGTCTACCGTGTACATCCCGGCGGAGGGCGGCCTCACCAGCCAATACGGCTGGGAGTAGGGCTGCTCGGGCGGAACCTGGAGATCGATCTCGGGCCTGGCCGCGGGGTCGGCGGGCGTCCACGCCGGCCCGGCCCAGAGTCCCTCGGGGCGGATCTCGCGGATTTTCACTTCCACGGGCAGCCGCGGGGTGACGGTCAGGGAAACGGCCACGCGCGAACCGGGGGTCGCCTCTCCCTGCCGGACCTGGGCATCGGCCCAGATGCCGGCGCAGCGCGCGATGGTTTCATCCAACTCCGCCAGCTTCAGTTTCGCCAACGGGTCGGAAATGGCGGCAATCAGCGGGCGCGCCTTGGCCAGGAGCGGAATGGTCCGGTCGGGATGCTGCCAGTCGAATTGGCGGACCGCCTGGGAGAGGATGGCGGCCACCGCGGCGCCGCCGGGCAGGCGATTCCAGGAGTGATCGATACCCTCGAACAAATCCGGCGCGGGAGGGGAAGCCTGGTCCGCTCCCCGGCCCCCGCGCCCGCCGCCCATCCCGCCGCCGATGGCCATGCCGCCCAGTCCCTGGCTGCGATGCTGGCCGCGGCTCATGGTGGCTAGTTGCGAGTAGGAGTACCCCAGGATCGGGTCGTAGCCCCCGGCATTGATCTGGACAGCGGGCGCAACCGCGTTCGTTCCGCCGCGTCCGAAACCGGACACGACGATTTTGGCCGGCTTCCAGGGCTGCACGAATTTCAACTGTTCGGGAAAGCGGGCCGGGTCGCCGGCGGCGTCGTACGCTTCCTTGCCGAGGATGGCGGAGGCCTGGTGATGTCCATGACCGTCGCTGGGGGTTCCCGTGGAGCACAGCACGATCACGTCGGGGCGATAGCGGCGGATCACCCACACCACGTCCGAAAGGACGCGCTCATGGCCCCATTTTTGCAGGCTTTCGGCGGCGGTCTTGGAGAAGCCGAAGTCGATGGCGCGGGTGAAAAACTGCTCGGCGCCGTCAATGCGGCGCGCCGCCAGCAGTTCCTGCGTGCGAATCAACCCCAGCGCGGCGCCTTGCTCCGGCCCGAGCAGGTTTTGCCCGCCTTCGCCGCGGGTGATAGAGAGGTACGCGGCGCGCATGTGACGGCCCCGTGCGAGGTAGGCCAGCACCTCCGTGCGCTCGTCGTCGGGATGGGCGCCAATCATCAGCGCGGTGCCCATCTCGTTGAGCCGCTCCAGCGACTGCTGAATCTCACCGGCAGGCGCCGGTTGCGCGCGCAGCGGTGAGATCGCGAATAGAATCAGGAGGGCCGGCGGAAACCTGGAAACGAATTTGCTCATCGAAGTCAGTAGAACAGACCATTCTACGACGGCGCGCCGCCGGGAATGGCTCAAAGGAGGGGTCATGGGCGCTGGCCACGTCGCCGGCAGCTTCATTTCCGCTTTCCGTCGCTTATCGCGTTCCAAGGCGCAGCGCCCCGTCGCGCTTCCGCTGCCGCCCGCTGCTCCGAAAATCGGGCTGGCGCTCGGAGGCGGTTTTGCCCGCGGCATCGCTCACGCTGGCATCCTGAAGGTATTCGAGGAACACGGAATCCCGATCCACTGCATCGCGGGCGTCAGCGCCGGGTCTATCGTCGCCGCCGCATACGCCAGCGGCGCGACGCCCGATGAGATCGCCCGGGCCGGCTGCACGATGCGCTTCGCCGACGTCGCGCGCTGGAGCCTGTGCCGCATGGGGTTCGTGGTGAGCGAACGGATGAAGCGGTTCCTGGAACGGCTGCTCAAGGGCTACCGCTTCGAGGATATGCGGATTCCGCTGGGGGTGGTCGCCACCGACCTCGCCACGGGCCAGTCCGTGCGCTTCCGCGACACGGGTGACGTGTTTCTGCCTATTCGCGCGAGTTGCTCCTACCCCGGGTTGTTTCAGCCGGTGCCCTACAACGGACGGCTGCTGGTCGATGGCGCGATGAGCATGGAGATTCCCGCCATCCTGGCTCACCAACTGGGGGCCACGCGCGTGATCTCCGTCCATCTGCCCGCGCAGGGCGCCGATGTGCAGCCGCGGAACATGTTTCAGGTTGTGAACCGGTGTTTTCAGATCCTGCAGGAGCGCACCGAAGAGAAATGGCGCGCGTACAGCGACCTGGTGATCACGCCTGAGGTCTCCCGCGTACAGTGGGATGGCTTCGATTGCGGGCCCGATCTGGTGAAACTCGGGGAAGAGGCAGCGCTGGCGGCGATACCGAAAATCGAAGCGTGGCTGCCGAAATTGGAATCCCTGCCGGAGACGGTTCCGGCATGAGTGCCGCCGGTGGTCGCATTTCGCCACCGGTCGCTTGGGCGCCCAAAAGAACCGGTGGCCCAACCGGCGCCGGCGGCGCCCGCTATGCCAAATTCAAAACCTGCTTCACGGTGCCGCTCTGGTCCTGGATCTTCTGCTGCAGAACCATGAGCGCATAGATCAACTGCTCGGGGCGCGGGGGGCAGCCGGGAACGTACACGTCCACCGGGATCACCTGGTTCACCGGGATCAATGCGTAGTTGTTGAACACGCCCGTGGAGGTGGCGCAGGCGCCCATGGAGATCACCCATTTGGGCTCCGGCATCTGCTGGTAGAGGTGGCGGATGACAGGGGCCATCTTGATGGAAACGCGGCCGGCGATGATCATCAGGTCCGACTGCCGGGGCGAGCCGCGAAACACCTCCGCGCCGAAGCGCGCGATGTCGAAGCGCGAGGCGCTCATCGACATCATCTCGATGGCGCAGCACGCCAGCCCGAAGGTCATGGGCCAGATGGAGTTCTTGCGGGCCCAGTTCACCGCGCGATCGAGCGTGGTCAACAGGATGCCCTCGGAAGCCGCGGCCGCCGCGTTATCGACGGCGTAGTTGTCGACCCGCGCGAACAGCTCCGGAGGACCGCTGGCTAAGGGCTTATCCATACCTTCATTCTCGCATGCGCCCCGCGGCTCCTGTAGAATCGAAGGTACGTTTGCATGGCCCCCGACACATTCGAGCAGCTACTCGGGCGCGCCGCATCGGCGCGCGGCATCGAACCCGGATTCTGGGATATCTGGGGGCATTATCACGTCACTCCTCCGGAGACCAAGCAGGCCATCTTGCGGGCGATGGGACATCCCGCCGGCGGTCCCGAGGAACTCGAACGCGCGCTGGCGGCGCAGACCAAATGTGAGTGGGAGCGGCTGCTTCCGCCGGCCGTGGTGACGGGCGAATCCGAATTTGCGGAACTTCCGCTCAATATCCCCGCCGAGCGCCTGGGGGAGCGCGCGCGCTTCGCGGTGCGGCGCGAAGACGGGACTACGGCGGATTTCGAACTCGGTCTCCAGGACCTGATGCAAACCGCCTGCATCGAAATGGACGGCCGCACCTGGGTCCGCAAGCAGGCCCGCCTCCCCATCCGCCTGCCGCTGGGATACCACGAGATTACGGCCCAGGCAGGTCCCGCCCGCGCCACGGCGCGCTACATCGTGACCCCGGAACGCGCCTGGACCGCGCCTCACCTCGGCCGCGGCGGCCGGGCCGCCGGCATCGCGGTCAGCCTGTACGGCGTCCGCTCCGGACGCAACTGGGGATGCGGCGATTTCCGCGATCTCGCGGACGTGGTGGATTGGGCCGCGGACGAACTGGACGCCGGCTTCATCGGGCTCAATCCCCTGCACGCCATCTACAACCGGCGGCCGTTCAACACCAGCCCATACCTCCCCAACAGCATCTTCTACCAGAACTTCATTTACCTCGATATCGAGGGAATGGAGGACTTCGCCGGCTGCCGGCGCGCGCAGGCGCTCCGGCGCAGTCCCGAGGCGGCCGCCGAAATCGAGGCGTTGCGCGGCTCGGAGTTCGTCGAATACGAGCGCGTCGCCGCCCTCAAGCTGCGTTTCCTGAAGCTCCTGTTCGTGCGCTTTTTGCGCCAGCGGCGCGGGGACCCGGCGCGCGCCAACGAGTTCGAGGCGTTCGTCGCCCGGGAAGGCGATCTGCTGGAGCGGTTCGCCCTCTACTGCGCGCTCGATGAGGACCAGCACCGGCGCAATCCGGAGATCTGGGTCTGGAGCCAGTGGCCCAAACCGTATCAGGACCCGCTTTCGCCGGAAACGCGCGAGTTCCGCCGGCAGCGCTGGCGCTCCGTGATGTTCTACCAGTACATCCAGTGGCAGATCGAGTTGCAGCTGCGCCGGGCGCAGCGGCACGCGCGCGACCGCCGCCGGTCTATCGGGCTGTATCACGATCTGGCGCTGGCTACCGACCGGTTCGGCTCCGATCTCTGGGCGCACCGGCCTTTTTACGTCGAGGGCTGCCGGGTGGGGGCGCCGCCGGACGATTTCTCGCCGCAGGGGCAGGACTGGGCCTTCCCTCCGCCCAACTCCGAGCGCCACCGCGAGGACGGCTACCGTCTTTTCGCCGAATCGATCCGCAGGAATTGCCGGCACGGCGGCGCGCTGCGCATCGACCACGTCATGCGCCTGTTCCGGCTTTACTGGATTCCCGAAGGCAGCGACGCCGCGCACGGCGCCTACGTCCACGAACGCTGGGAGGATTATGTCCGCGTGCTGGCGCTGGAGAGCGTGCGCAATCATGTGGTAGTGGTGGGCGAGGACCTCGGCACCGTGGAACCGGAGATCCGCGAATCCCTGGCGCGCTTCGGCGTGCTCAGCTACGGGCTTTTCTACTTCGAAAAAAGGAAGGACGGGCGCTTCAAGCGGCCTGGGGAGTATCCGGCCCAGTCGCTGGTCTCTTCCACCACGCACGACCTCCCCACGCTGGCCGGCTTTTGGAAGGGCGTGGACCTCGATGCGCGGCGGGCGGCGGGAGTTCTGGACGATAGCGGCTGGCGAGGGCAGTCCGAGACCCGCATGCGGGAAAAGCAGAAGATGCTGGACGCGCTGTTCGAGACCGGCCTCATGCCTCCGCACCTGCCGCGCCACGCCGCCGCCTATTCGGAACTGAACGGCGAGCTGCACAACGCGGTAGTGGGCTTCCTGGCGGGCACGCCCTCGCAACTGCTGGCCATCAACCAGGAGGACCTGACGAAGGAGCTGAACCAGCAAAACCTGCCGGGAACCACGTGGCAGTACCCGAACTGGGGAAGGAAAATGCGCTTCACCCTGGAGCAGTTGCGCAACGACCCCGAGGCGCGGGGGTATACGGCGATGTTCCGGCGTTGGATCGGGGAAACGGGGCGAGGGAACGCGGCCGGGGGATAAGGGGGCAGCGGGGCTCGACGTTCAAGGCATCCACGGGCACCCTGCGTTTGACGACGATCGGACGAAACGCTGCGACTGAGGCGCCCAGACGTAGCGGAGGGATACGGTTCGGGAAGGCGACGCGTGGGCATCGCCTTCCACCCAGACGGCAACATCGACGACCATCACCGAATCAGTGGCCGTCCCCAGTTTGATTCCTTGCCCGGACGCCTCGAAGATCTTTCTCACGACGCCCTCCTGACACGTGAACCCGAATATGTAAGTGAATGATCCGGTTCCCGTCAAGTGAGTGCGCGTAAGGCTTAAGACGCGAACGGCCCCGGACCGCGGGGGGCGGACGACTACGTCGCGGTCGATCTCCGTTAACCAATCCGGCGGCGGCTTTCTCCCGGAATCTCCGGGCGTCAGGTCCCAATCATAGGAGCGCCCGTCCCTCAGACGAATTGGCCCGCCGGGAGCAGGGCCGTTGAACAGGCCGTAGAAGAGGGGCCGCGTTTCACGGCGGGCGACGATCACGCGGTTCCTAAAGTCAACCAACGAGATTTCCCTGCAGCCCGATTGCTCGGCCCCAGCCATGGGGCGCAGAATTCCGGCCAGGAACAGCACGGCGGCAAGGCGCATGACCTTACATTATCGACTGTTGCCCATGCGCGGCAAACCGGGCTTGGGGATCCCGATGTCGGCGGGTTCTCCAGACCGTTTCAGGGCTATGATGCTTATCGCCCCCGATTCCAATGTCACGTTCGAGGTGGCTTCGGTGAAGCCAGCCGTTCCTTTGGTCTCCGGAGTGATGGGCGGCTTGGGCGGCATGGGCGGGATGCGCGGCGGCCCGGGAACCGGCGACCCCGGCCGGATCACGATTCCGCGGGCGACCCCGTCCGATCTGCTGTGCCGCGCCTGCGGCCCGCCCTGTAATCCGTAGTCGCGCGCGGGCGCATCCAGACGTTGGGGCTTCATTCCTTGCGCTGCGGGGGCTTCCTGGCGCTCGACTGCCGCGCCACGAGGGTTGGTTTCAGCAGGATGGTCTGAGCTTTCGGCGTCGTCTTCGATTCGACGAGCCGCAGGGCAAGCTTCCCGGCGCGGACGCCGATCTCCTCGCTCTGCTGGTCGATGCTGGCGAGGGGCACGCGGAGGAACCGGGCGTACCGGACGTTCCCCGCCCCGACGACCGCGACATCCTGGGGAATGCGAAGCCCGCGTTCCAGGATCGCTTCCATGGCGCCCATGGCCGCCGGATCGTTGTAGCAGAAAACGCCGTCGGGCGGGCGTTTCAGATCGAGCAACCGCCGCATCGCCTCGTAGCCCGTCGAATCGCTAGCGGCGTCCCCATGTTCCCGCTCGATCACATACGCCGGATCGAACGGCAGACCGTGCCGTTCCAGCGCGCGCCGGTATCCTCGCAACCGGCCCACGGCGGTGCTGATGCGCGGGCCGGCGATGTGCGCCACGCGGCGGCTGCCCATTTCGATCAGGTGCTCCGCCGCCAAAAGGCCGATCTCCTCGTCGTCCACGCCAACGAAGTTGGTATTCAGCCCATCGGGGCGGCGGTCGATCAGCACGTAGGGCGTCTTCTGCTGCTCGAGATGCCGGAGGCTTTCGGCGTCCTTCTCGGAGGACGCCAGGATCAGCGCATCCACCCTGCGGGCCAGCAACTGGTCGATCGCCCGGCGTTCCACCTGCAGGTCCTCATCCGACGAGGATATGACCAGGTTGTACCCCTTTTTGTGCAATACCTTCGAGAGGCCCTTCGCCACCTCGCCGAAGAACGGGTGGACGATATCCGGCACGATAAGTCCGATGTTACAGGAACGGCCGGTCACCAGCGCGCGCGCCGTGAGGTTGGGGGAATAGTGGAGTTCCTTCATGCGGCGCTGAACCCGCTCGCGGGTGTGAGGACTGATGTCCGGATGATTGCGGAGGACCTTGGACACCGTGCCGACCGACACTCCAAGCTCCTCCGCAATATCCCTCATTGTCACGGCCATGGCCCAAATTATCGCATGCAGCGCCGCGGCCGTCGGCTGGTTTACCTCGCGTTCGCCCGTGCGGGCGTAATTCGGAGTATTCGAGATGCGTGCGGGGCGATTGGAAGAGCCTGGCCGTCCACCACCACTCCGAGATCCTTCTTCGCCCACAAGTCGCGAACCACGCAGTTTTGCGGCAGTCCCAGGTCGGACCACTTGACCGGAACGTTCTCCTCGCCGCCGTCGCCGATGTTGAACACGGCGAGGTATTTTGCGGGCGAACCGGCCATCTCCGCGACCCACGCGACCTGGTTCTCCTTCGAGAAGAGCTCCTTGCTGGCGGTGGCCTTCTGGTTCACCGCGAGCACCTCGTCGTTGGTGATGAGACCGAGGGTGAACTCATCGTTATCCGGCAGGTGGCCGCCAAACATCAGGGGAGAGCGGGCGATGGACCAAAGCGTGATGAGGGTCCGCTGCTCGTCGTGGGTCAGCAGCGACATCCGCGGATCGCCGCGTTCCGCGCGAATTCCGATGTGTCCCAGGGGCAGCATGTCGCCGTCCGGCCAGTTGCCCGGCTTCACGTAAGGATTCCACCTGGTGAAGTTCGGGAACTGCCGTTTGAGGTCCGCCCACCGGTCCCAGAAATCGCCGGAGATGCGCCACATCTGGGCATGCGCGGCGACGAACTCCACCTTGGAGGCGTCCCGCGTCCCCGGCGAGAGACTCAACACGACGGGGCGACCGGTCTTCCTGATGCCTTTGCCGAGAGCTTCGATTTCGGCGCTGTGATCTCCGCCCGGACCGAAGCCGAACATGTCGTCAGCCTTGATGAAGTCCACGCCCCAATCCGCATACAGCCTGGCGATGGAATCGTAATAGGCCTGCCCGCCATCCTTGCCGGTATCGACGCCGTACATATCCGAGTTCCAGAAGCACGTCGATTTCTTGTCGGCGATGTCCACCGCTTTTGCCTTGCTCCCGAACACCGGCAGGTTCGCGTCCACGGCCCGGCGCGGTATCCCGCGCATGATGTGGATCCCGAATTTCAAGCCCTTCGCGTGGACGTAATCGGCGAGGGGTTTGAAGCCCCGGCCGTCCGATGCCGAGGGAAATCGATTCGGAGCGGGCGTCAAGCGGCCGTACGAATCCATGACCAACTCGGCGTTAGGCCGGTAGCCGTGAGTCTTGGGGGCCGGCTCGGACCATTGAATATCGACGACAATGTACTGCCAGCCGGATCTCGCCAGTTTGGCGGCCATGTAGTCGGCGTTGGCTTTCACCTCCGCCTCAGTCACGCCGGTGCCGAACGAATCCCAACTGTTCCACCCCATGGGGGGAGTGGGCGCGAGCACGCCCTGGCACCAGGCCGAACCGGCCAGTGTCGCAATCAGGATGGAAGCGGAAAGAATCTTCGTCATGAGAGCCATCTTCGACAACCTCGCGATCAATTGAAAAGCCCCGGCGCAAACACGTTCAGCGACCTGCGCCAGGTCAGCCATACATGAGTCGTGCCGGGGACTCGGAATAGACGGTCGTGATCCCCGCCTGTTCCAGGGCGGTCCGGAAGCTCTTAACGCCGGCGCCGATGCCCTGGGCTTCGGCCGTTCCGATGCCCGGCCAGACCAGCTTCACTTTCTTGTTGAACGCCGCGGCATCCGCAAACACGCCATTGAAGGCGATCTTCACGTGGAAGGGTGGCCAAGGGCGGCGTGGTTCCGGTCCAGACGCCGTCGGCGTCTTTCACGAGGGGATGATGATTCTGATCGGCGCCCAGCCGTACCTCCACCTTTTGGGGATCAGGCGCCCTGAAACGAAATGTCGCGCGCAGGTCCGCATGGGTTCTGGGGTACTGGTTCCCCGTAACGTTGGAGGACGCCGGCTAGGAATCATCGGCGGGGGGCTGGCTCCAGCCGCAGGGCACGGCCGCCAAAAGAAGGAGACAGCATTGTAAGGCGCATGCACAAGATGCTATGGTAGCTCGTTAGGATGGTCAAATAAAATCGTTAACTCTCTGGTTTTCACTATGGTCGTACACGGATTCGCGAGGGAGAACCGCATGTCACAAATCGAGATCGGCAGGCGAGCATTTCTTGCCGTCGCCGCCGGACTGGCGGGCGCGGCGCGACTCGGAGCGCAGCAGGGGAACTTCACCCTTCCTCCGGGCCCCTCGGGGCCGATCGGAATCAAAGCGGACCGCCCTACCCTGCTGATGGGCGACGAGGCGAAGATCGCGGGCGCGCTGCAGCCGGGGATGGTCGGCAACACCTGTAAACGGCTGCAGGTTCGTAATTGGAACACGGCGGACGACTCGTTCACGTGGCAGGTGGACGCGCCGGCTGGGGGCGAGTTCGACGTCACCGCGCTGATCAAGAGCAAAGGCGCAGTGCTCGAGTTCACGTGCGACGGCAAGAAAACCGAGCGGCCCGTCTCGACGGCCTGGGACCGCATCGACCTGGGTCCATTGAAGTTGACCAAAGGCCTGCACGAGATCAGCCTGCGAGCCCCTCAGCCCGCGCCGAATATGGAGTTCTACTCGCTGGAACTGATCAGGCCCGATCTCGACCGCAAGATGCAAAAGCAGGTGAAGGACATGCGGTCCGATACGTCCTGGATGCGCAAGGCCAAGTACGGACTTCAGTTCCACTGGACGTCCATGTCCGCCCCGCGGCAGGGAGAGCGAAAGAACTACCTCGAAGCCACTCGCGATTTTCCGGCGAAAGAGTTCGCCGCCATGGTGAACGCCACCGGCGCCGGCTACGTGATCATCACCACGTCTCACGCGCAGCACTATTTTCCCGCCCCGATTCAGGCCATCGACCGGATCAAGCCGGGGCGCACGGCCGAACGGGACCTGGTCCGCGACTGGATCGAGGCGCTGGGGGCCTACAACATCAAACTGATCCTCTACTACCACATGGGCCACGATGATTGGCGGCAGCCGGACGGATGGTGGCGCGCCACCGGCTACGACCCCAAGAATCCGCAGAAATTTCTGGCTAACTGGACTGCCATTACCACCGAAGTCGGGCAGCGCTACGGAAAGGGCTTGGCCGGCTGGTTCTTCGACGATGGCTGTGCGTACTATCCGCTTAACCCCGATTTTCGGAGCCTGACCGCGGCGGCGAAGACCGGAAATCCGAACCGGGTGGTTTGCTACAACCCCTGGGTGCTGCCGCGCATGACCGATTTCCAGGATTATCTGTGCGGCGAAGGGTACGAATTCCTGAAGTTCCGGGACGGTTTGCCGGCGGACGGAACCGGAATCTACACGTCCGGCCCGCACAAAGGACTGCAGGCGCACACTAATTTCATTCTCGAGGGCGACTGGCCCCACAGCAGGCTCAACACTCCGATCCGTCCGCCCCGGTATCCCAAAGATCAATTCATCGCCGATATGAAGGGCGGAATCGCGCACGGCGTAGTGCCGTCCGTGAACCTGGAGATCTACCAGGACGGCGGAATCGGGGAGGCGTCGGCAGCGCTCATGGCCGTATTGGGACAAGAGATAGAGGGATAGAAACGAATGAGAGCCAATAGGACGCTATTCAAGGTACTTGCGATGATGTCGAGCCTGGGCGCCTGGGCGCCTGCCGCCGACAAGACTCTGATTGACTACTTCCTGCCAATGCCGGTTCAGGGCCGCCTGACGAAAGACGTCTGGGGCGCCGACAGTGTTCTCCCGCGCGATCCGCAGAACGGCCTGGAGGACGTCACCATGAAACAATGGTGCTACTGGGACGGACAGATCATCAAGGGGCCGGAGGGCAAGTATCACATGTTCGCCAGCCGCTGGGATCAGAGCCGCGGCCACAACGGATGGTTCGGCTCGCTCGCCGTCCACGCGGTCAGCGGAAACATCATCGGTCCCTACGCCGATAAAGGCCTCACCTGGCCGGACAGTCAGGGCGGCAAAGGGCACAATGTAACGGCGCTGGCGCTGCCGGACAAGCGCTATGCCGTGGTGGTCAGCGAGACGAGGCCGGGCGACGTCTTTGTTTCCAAGTCCCTGGACGGGCCTTGGGAACAACTCGGCTCGATCAAGGTCGACCCCGACGGCTTCAATGCCCGGGATGGCAGAATGTCGAATGTCAGCATGATGGTTCGCCCGGACGGGAAGTTCGAGATCGTGCCGCGCTCCGGCGCGATCCTGATCAGCTCGGACGGCATCCTGGGCCCTTACAGGATTCAAGGGCCGAGCATCTATCCGGGCATCCCCGGCCTCCCCACCCGCAACCTGGAGGACCCCGTGATCTGGTACAGCGGGGACCTGTATCACATCGTGGTCAATTGCTGGAGTGAGCGCAAAGCGTTCCATTTGACCTCGCCCGACGGTATCGGCCACTGGACGAACCGCGGGCTGGCCTACGATCCCACCACGAGCTTCGTCCGGTATAAGGACGGAACCATAAACCATTGGGACAAGATCGAGCGGCCCGCCGTGGTCCTGGCGGACGGCCACGTAGCCTGCTTTACGTTCGCGGTGCTGGATGTGCCCAAAGAGCAGGAACGGGGAAACGACAATCACGGCAGCAAGGTTATCGTCGTACCTTTCGACGGCAAGGGCTTCGATAAAGATATGGAGAGGATCGCCAGGGCGGAAAAGCAAAACGTCAGGTGAGCGTGGCAGGCCCAGGGGCAGGGTTTTTCTGTTTCACTGGCACCTCTCCGCACGCAGCAGTTCCTTGTTCATCTTCAGGGCGATGCAGCCGGGGGTTTTGATATCTTCCAGCGCGAGGCCGTTCCAGTAGAGGTTCGCGGGGACCCACTGCGGCGGGACCGTCACCCGTAGCTCGGTGACGGTCCGGGTGATCACCTGAATCTCCTTGTCCTCGGGGACATACTTCCCCTGCACTCGCGCCGTGACCACCGGGTCGCGCTTCGGCAGGACGATCCGCGTCTCGATGCGCTTGCGCTCGGCGCCGCGCTGCACCATAGCCACCGCGCTCTTCTCCTCGGTGGTTTTCTCCATTGTTTCCGCGAACTGGCGTGCGTTTTCCACGGGCTTGCCATCCAGCGCGACGATGCGGTCGCCGGTCTTCAGCGGCCCGCTGTACTTCTGGGGCAGGTTGACCAGCACGCCGGGCCCGGGGTCATCGAGCTTGTAGGAGAAGCCGCCCAGGTCCAGGGCCGCGCCGGAGCTGCCCGGGATGAGGGTCGTGGGCAGCACGTCGTTGCGCTCGGCCGGGTCGAATTTCGTCAACTGGATCCAATAGCAGCGCGCGAAGGCGGGCGCGTTGGTCTCGCAGTCGACAGACAGCGGAAACTCCTCGCGCTGATGGGCGGCCAGCCACTGGAGCACGGAACCGGCGGCGACGTCGCCCGAACGCCGCTCAAGGTTGAGGCCGGCGCTCTTGAGCTTGCCCGCCAGGTCCTGGGTACCGGGGTCCTGGCTGATCCACAGGACGGGCGTGTTCCGGAAATTCGCCGCGAAGATACGGTTGGTGTCGATGGCTGCCTGCGGCGATCCGCCCGCCGCCACGGCCGCCGCCCACAGGTCCGGCGTGCGCGAGATCGTGTAGAGGACGTCGGCGGCGCTGCGGGCCGCGAGGTAAACCCGGTCCGGATCGACGCCGGAGTTCCGAATGGCTTCCTGGACGGCGGCCGATACAGCCTGCACGTGGACATCGGCGCCCTGGCCGGCGGAACTGTCCGGGACGATCACGCGCCAGCCCAGGTCCTTGGTCCACGCCTGCCACTGCGCCGCTTCCCCGCCCGCCAGCACGGCGATGGCGGGGGTCTTCGCCGTCTGCTCCGCGGCCTGCCCGGCCCCGCCGCCCAGCAGGCTAATTGTGACGCAGGCGGGAACGAATCTTCTTAACGAGTTTTTCGATCTCATCCGTTTTCTTGAGCGTGGCGAGCGACAACACAAAACGGTCGTTCTTTTCCAGGTCGTCCTTCAGTCCCTGGGAGAGCTCGACCAGTTGCGCCGCGTCCTTCAGGTTCTGTTCGTGCTCGGCCTTGAGCATTTCGTCTTTCTGCGATTTGCCGTTGGGGAGCGTGACGTCATCGCGCTGCCTTTCCTGGACGCGCGGCGAACCCCCTTCCTGCGCGGACGCAGTGGCCCCGCCGGGTGCGAACGGCGAAGCGAAAAAGAAGGACAGCGCCAGCGCGCTGAGCCGAAACCAGCATTTCATGGGACGACCTGTAGCTATGATATCCCCGCTCAGTGCATGGTCGCGGCAATGATCCAGGCGATGCCCAACGCTACGGCCCCGGCCAGAATGGCGACCGCCACGTTGCGCTCCTCGACGATCTGCTTCCACAAGTTGAACGGCGCGGATTTCGCCAGGATCGAGCCCGCGATGCCGAAGGCGATCAGCCCCAGGGCAGTGAAGAGGATGGCGTTGAGCAGCGGCGAACCGGTCATAGGTGCGCGTCCAGCCAGGCGCGCCAGCGGTCCAGTCCTTCGCCGGTGCTGCAGGAAAGCTCCAGAATCTCGATCCCGGGCTGCACGCGGCGGGCGTTTTCGCAGGCCACCTCGCGCTGGAACGGCACGTAGGGGAGCAGGTCGATCTTGTTCAGGACCATCACGTCGGCGTGATGGAAGGTGGCGGGATACTTGAGGGGCTTGTCCTCGCCCTCGGTGACGCTCAGCAGCACGGCGCGGGCATCTTCGCCCAGGTCGTAGCTGGTGGGGCACACCAGGTTGCCCACGTTTTCCAGGAAGAGGATGTCGAGGTCCTCGACGGGCCAATCGCCCAGCGCCCGCTCCACCATGCGGGCGTCCAGGTGGCACGCCCCGCCCGTGGTAATCTGCCGGACGGGGAAACCGAAGCGCGCCAGGCGGCGGGCGTCGTTATCGGTCTGGATGTCGCCGGTGAGCACCGCCGCCTTGCGGGACGCGGGGAAACCCTCCAGCGTGCGCTCCAGCAGGGAGGTCTTGCCCGAACCGGGCGAACTGATCAGGTTCAGGCAGAAGACGCCGTGGCGTTTGAAATTCTCGCGCAGGCCGGCGGCGATCCGGTCGTTCTCGTTCAGGACTTTGCGTTCCAGTGGGACGCGCATGGCTCTCTAACTACTGTAACCGCTCCCTTGCCTCCGCGGCACTTAGCGCCGGGGGAACGGTGCGTTGGACCGGGCTTGGCGCGGAGCGCGGCCCGACCAGGCGGCGGAGCGGTCACCGGCGCTGTTTGCTAAAGTCCCCACCTCCATCGTCCGATGAGACAGCCGTGGGAACGTGCGCCGCCTCCGATGCCTTCGCCGAAAATGGCGGCACACCCCTGCTGGCCCTGGTGCGGGATTTCGATAAGGAGCCGGGCAAAGCCCGGGTTCTCATCCGGGACCTGGCGAGCCGCGACCGGGAGGCATTCTACGCCGCGGCCTTGAATGTTCTCAAAACGCCGGGGGATACGCGCGGCTACCGCCATCTGGTTTCGGTGCTGATGGGCCGGGACCTCCTCCTGCAAGCGCTCTGCGACCGCGCCCTGGGCCGCCAGGAGGCCGTGGCGCTGCTGCGCGCCGCTTTGCGGATCGATTCCCTGGCGGACATCAACCTGGCCAACGCGCTGGCTTCTTCCGCGGGTGGGAACGGTACGCCCGCCCACGAACTGGCGCGGCTGATGGAGATCATCGGCGAGGCTTCGGGCCATTCCCGAGTTCCTCCCGCGCTGCGGCACATGGTGCGGCACCCCGATCCGTACCTGCGCTCCAAGGCGGTGCTCCTGATCGGGCGCGACAACCGGAGCGCGGCATGGCTCCAGAACCGCCTGGCGGAGGCGGACCCGCGCATCCGGGCCAACGCCGTCGAGTCGCTGTGGGGGTTCGACAGCGGCGAGGCGCGGGATCTTTTGCGGACGGCTTCGCAGGACCCCAACAACCGGGTGGCCGGGAACGCCGTGCTGGCCCTCTACCGCCTGGGCGAAGCCTCGGCGGTGGCTCAAGCGGCGCGCATGGCGATCCATGCCTCCCCCCTGTTCCGGGCCAGCGCGGCCTGGGTGATAGGGGAGGCCGGCGACCCTCGTTTCAAGGAGACCCTGGCGCGCATGCTGGGGGACCCCAGCCAGATGGTCCGCAAACGCGCCATCGCCGCGCTGCAGCGCATCAAGGCCGCCCGGGCGCGGCAGACGCGCGAGTGGCGGGCGGCGGCCTGGCTCGAAAGCGGCTCCGCGATGCCGCGCCGGGTGGAAGTGGCGGTCGCCGATGAAGAAGGCCGCCAGCCAGTCCTCCTCCCGACGGAAGTTGCGCTGGCCGAAGGCAGTCTGCCGGTGACGGAGTACGCCGTCGAAGCGCGCCCGGCGCCCGACGCTCTTTCGGTGGCATTCGTTTTCCCGGAGGCGACTGGTCCGGGCGCGCCGTTCAATACGGCCGGACGGGCCCTACTCCCCTGGAAGCGGCCGTTCGATTCGTGGTGGGCAGTCCCCTATCTCCTGGAACAGGCGCCGGGGGGAACCCGGGTTTCGTTACGCGATGCGGCCGCCCCGGTCGCAACCGGCAAGGACGCAGCCCGGAACCTGTTCGACGAATCGCTGGAACGGGTGTACTTTCCCGACCTCTGGAGCGCCATGGAGCGCGCGCTCGATCCTCAATGCGCGCCGCCGGGAGGCCGACGGCTGGTGGTTTTCGCCGGGCGTGGCATGGGACTGCCGCCCCTTGCCGCGGAGGCTCTGGCCGCCTCGGCGGCGGCGTGCGCCGCCTCGATCCACGCCGTTTCGCTCGACCCCAACCCGCCGCTGGAGGAATTGTGCCGGTTGGCGGGGGGCCGATTCGAACTGGCCCGCACGGAGGGGGAGGTCCCCCCGCTGGTTCAGCGGGCCTATCTGCGCCTTCTGGGCCGCTATTCCGTTACGTATAGTCCCCCCATAACCTCGGATAGCATCAGAGTGCGGATCCAAACCGCCATCGCCTGGGCTGAGTGTCAAGCGGCCCAAATCAAACTCCTGTAACCCTAAGACCCTGCATATAGATAAAATCCTTGACGCGCCCCTATATATTGGGGCAATATGACGAAGGCGTTTCTTCCAAAGGAGAGGGAAGCCCGAGGGGAGGAGAACCCTGAGATGGGACAGCTTTCTGTAGAGCCAAGTGCGAAAATAGAGGTATTGAGGACGATAACAGACACAAAACCCACGGCTGGGATCGCATTTCCCCGCTATTTCACCGCCCGGCTGGAGCCCGGCAGGACTCCTTACGACGAGATGCAGTGGGAGACCCGCACCGCGTCCATCGGCAACGATAAAGGGGCTGTGATCTTCGAGCAACGGGACGTGGAGGTCCCGGCGGACTGGTCGCAGACAGCCACCAACATCGTGGCCAGCAAGTACTTCCACGGCAAGCCCGGGTCGCCGGAACGCGAAACCAGCGTCGCCCAACTGGTACGCCGCGTGGTGGACACGGTGGCCGGATGGGGCCGCAGGGACGGCTACTTCAAAACCGAGCAGGATGGGGAGAACTTCCGCCTGGAACTGGCGCACCTGATGCTGACGCAAAAAGCCTGTTTCAATTCCCCGGTGTGGTTCAACGTGGGGGTGAAAGAGGCGCGCGGATACGGCTGGGTATACGACCAGGAGGCGGGCCGGATTGTGCGGCTGGAAACCGGGGTCACGAGGCCGCAGTGTTCCGCCTGTTTCATCGTCTCGGTGAAGGATTCCCTGGAATCGATCCTGGACCTCGCCAAAACAGAGGGCATGCTCTTCAAGTGGGGCTCCGGCACGGGCACGAATCTCTCGGCCCTGCGCGAAGAGGACGCCATCCTCTCGGGCGGCGGCCGCGCCTCCGGACCGCTCTCTTTCATGAAAGGCTTCGACGCGTTCGCCGGGGTGATCAAATCCGGCGGCAAGACCCGGCGCGCGGCCAAGATGGTCATTTTGAACGTGGACCATCCGGACGTGGAGAAGTTCATTTCGTGCAAGGCGAAGGAAGAAAAGAAGGCGTACGCGCTGGTGGAGGCGGGTTATGACGCTTCGCTCGACGGCGAGGCGTACAGCTCCATCTTCTTCCAGAACGCCAACAACTCCGTGCGCGCCACCGACGATTTCATGGAAGCGGCGGAAGCGGACGGCGACTGGTGGACGCGTTCGGTCTCCACCGGCCAGCCCGTAAAGCGCTACAAGGCGCGCGACCTGCTGCGCCAGATCGCCGAAGCCACGCACCAGTGCGGCGACCCGGGGATGCAGTTCGACACCACCGTGAACCGCTGGAACCCGTGCAAGAATTCGGCGCGGATCAACGCCTCCAACCCCTGCTCGGAATATATGTTCCTCGACGATTCGGCCTGCAACCTGTCGTCGCTGAACCTGATGAAGTTCATGGGGCCGGACGGCCAGTTCGACGTGGAGGCGTTCCGCCACGCGGTGGACACCATGGTCCTGGCGCAGGAGATCATCGTCGATAATGCCAGCTACCCGACGGAGAAGATCGCGGAGAACTCGCACGCTTACCGTCCGCTGGGCCTGGGGTTCGCGAATCTCGGGGCGCTGCTGATGTCGATGGGCGCGCCGTACGACAGCGATACCGGCCGGGATATCGCCGCCGCCATTACGGCGGTGATGTGCGGCCAGGCCTATCTCACGAGTTCGCGCATCGCCGAGGCGGCCGGCACGTTCGCCGGCTATGCTCCCAACGAGCAGCCGTTTCTGGCCGTCATCCGCATGCACCGCGATGCGGCAGGGCGGATCGATCCGCGCACCGTGTCCTCCAGCCTGCTCGAAGGGGCGCGCCGATGCTGGGAGGAAGCCTATGAATCCGGCCGCCGCTCCGGCTACCGCAACGCGCAGGTCACGGTAATCGCGCCTACCGGCACGATCGGTTTCATGATGGACTGCGACACCACCGGGATCGAGCCCGACCTGGCCCTGATCAAATACAAGAAGCTCGTGGGCGGCGGGGTCATCAAGATTGTGAACAACACGGTGCCGCAGGCGCTGATCAAGCTGGGGTACAAGCCGGGCGAGGCGGAGAAGATCGTCGCCCATATCGATTCCACAGGGACCATCGAGGGCGCGCCCGGCCTCAAACCCGAGCACCTGGCGGTGTTCGATTGCAGCCTGCGCGCGCATAACGGGAACCGGTCGATCTCCTACATGGGGCACGTTCGCATGATGGCGGCCGTGCAGCCGTTCATCTCCGGGGCCATCTCCAAGACCATCAATATGCCCGAGGAGTCCTCGGTGGAGGACATTATGAACGCCTACACCGAGAGCTGGAAGCTGGGGTTGAAGGCGGTAGCCATCTACCGCGACAACTCGAAACGGGCGCAGCCGCTGAGTTCGTCGTCGGGGAAAACCGCGAAAAGCGCGACGCCGGCGCCCGCGGCCAAGGAAAAGGTCGTCTTTCGCCCGATCCGCCGCAAGCTGCCGGACGAGCGCCGGTCCATCACCCACAAGTTCTCGATCGGCGGCCATGAGGGTTACATCACGGTGGGGATGTACGACGACGGCGCCCCGGGTGAGATCTTCATCACCATGGCCAAGGAGGGGTCCACGATCTCCGGCCTGATGGACGCGTTCGCTACAGCCGTCAGTTTCAACCTGCAATACGGCGTTCCACCGAAATTCCTGGTGGACAAGTTCGCCCACGTTCGGTTCGAGCCCAGCGGCTGGACGGGGAACCCGCAGATTCCGTACGCCAAGTCCATCATGGACTACATCTTCCGGTGGCTCGGCGCGAAGTTCCTGGGACCCGAGTACGCGGTGACCGAAGCCGGGGAAACCACGACGCTGCGGCCGACGGAGCCCGATCCGCAGCAGGAACTGCCATTCACGCCCTCCAGTTCCGACGCGCCTTTGTGCGCGGAGTGCGGGTCGATCATGACGCGCAACGGAAGCTGCTACAAGTGCGGGAATTGCGGAGGGACATCCGGGTGCTCTTGAGTATTCCGTGTGTGGCGCCGAACGAGCTACAGACTTGGGCTCCAGAATAGCACCGGCTATTTTCGTATTCCGACTGCTGGACTTGCGCTGTTGTAGGCGAGGCGGAGCGTCGCCCAGTGCGGAGGGCGACAGCCCGCCCGTCTTTTTGTTTTTTGCGATAGTCTGGAGCGTTTCGAGATGTGAGTGAAGCGCCAGCCGCACCCTGCCCGCACTGTGGGAGCACGCGCGACGTTCACGGGTCACGGACTCGGCTATGGCGCCTCGATGTTCTGATGCGGCTCTTCGGCAGACGCGCCTACCGGCGCCACGGGTGTGGCGAGCGCTTCAACGTCAGGCATGCATGACCCGCTCTGCGTCGGCCGATGAGCATCTGCCGGTACGCGACGAGCGCTTGGCGCGGCTGCCGTCGAAGGGCGCCGGGGAATCTAGGGTAGACTGGTGCTATTCCGCGAGGACGGAAGACCCATGCTCACGCGCTGCACGACCAAAGCCTGGCTCGGCGCCATACTCTGCGCTTCCGCGGCAACGGCCGCCGAGGCGCCCAAGCGCCCCCCTATCACCGGCGTGGCGCACATCGCCCTCTGGGTGCACGACGTGGAGAAGTCGCGCGCATTCTACAAGGATTTCCTGGGGTTCGGTGAACCGTTCCAATTGAACAACGCCGATGGCACTCTGTCGCTAACCTTCATCAAGGTGAACGACCGGCAGTATATCGAGATCTTCCCGGAGAAGCAGCCCGGCACGGACCGGCTGAGCCATTACTCGCTCGAAACCGATGATGCCGAAGCCCTGCGGGCCTACCTGGCCGCGCGCGGCGTCAAGGTCCCGGACAAGGTGGCGAAGGGCCGCGTAGGCAACTTCAACTTCAACATCACGGACCCGGACGGGCACACGGTGGAGATCACGCAGTACGGCCCCGACAGCTGGTGCGCGCGGGAAAAGGGCAAGTACATGGACGGCCCCCGGATCTCCACGCGCATGACGCACGTTGGCATCACCGTGCGGTCTCTCGAGCCGAGCCTGGCGTTCTATCGCGACGTCCTGGGGTTCCAGGAGATCTGGCGCGGCAGCAAGGACGGCAAGCAGTTGGACTGGGTGAACCTTAAGGCTCCGGAGGGGGACGATTACCTGGAACTGATGCTGTACAGCGCGCCGCTCTCGCTCGCCTCGCTCGGTACGCTGAACCACATCAGCCTGGAGTCGTCCGATGTGGAAGCCTCGGCCGCCGATCTCAAAAAGCGCGCGGAGCGCGTCGCTTACAGCCACTCCTTGGAAACTAAGACAGGCGTCAACCGCAAGCGCCAGTTGAACCTCTACGATCCCGACGGCACGCGCACGGAACTGATGGAGCCGAAGACAGTGGACGGCAAGCCCGTGCCATCCTCCACCGCGCCGCCCAGGTGACTTGCCGTTCTGCGCGTTAACAACGCCGTTCACTGCTGGCGCGGCGCAATCACGGGTCCAGCGGGGTGGCGCGGCGCGCCGGCGTGCGGCAAAGCGGACCGAGGGAGTCCGCAGTCCGGTCTGCGGCGGGCACCGACGTCGAATCCGGCTTTCTTGCCGGCAAGCGCTACCTGATTCACGACCGCCGACCCGCTGTTTACCGCCAAGTTCCTCTGGCGGCCAGCGGAGTAGATTCGGTGAAGTTTGCAATATCCATTCAAGGGGTTTCATCGACTTCTCCGGATGCGCGCGAAATACGACCGCCTTGAATCTCAGGTCGATTCTCTGGCTGATGCTCTGCGTTTCGCAGCGCCGCGCGGACGGATTGGTGCGCCGCCTCTCAAACCTGAGGATCATCTGGGGGGCGTTGGGCGGCGTGGCCTGAGAGCACTCCGGCATCCCCGATTCGGCCGGCGCGCGCCCGTGGATCTTGGTTTAGTAGATGAACGCGAGGTATGGGCCTTGGTTGCGGGTGTACCTCGGGCGGGCGGCATTGCGAACCGGGGTAGCGCGGCCGCTGGTGCGGTCTGGCCCGCGTGCGGTGAACAGTCGCTGTTTTCACGTGCAACTCGCGCCGCGCCAGCGCAGCTTCGTGTGCGGGCCCGTCGGCTCGAACGCACGGCAACGTACGAACATCAGCGTCATCGAGCCGGAGAAGCTGTAGCGGTAGACTTGAACGTCGCGGCAGGGCGAGCACCTGCTTCGAGATTCGATTTCGGATACCTTATGTGATGAGAGAAGGGACCGGTTCCAGACTACTATTAGTGTTTTGGGACGAAAGGAGAGCAAATGTCTATAAAAGAGGACGCAATTGGGCGACGTTCGCTTTTGACGATGGGAGCGACGGCCGCGGGGCTTGGTCTCTTGGCTGACCTCGAAGCCTATCCCCAGAATGTAAACCGGAGTTCACTTCCGTCAGACTTGAAAATCACTGACATGCGCATCGCCGTTCTTAGAGGGCCGCAAGGCCAGGCGGGCGCGGGGCCAGCGGGCGGACCGGGCGGCAGGGGATCGCTGCCTCCTGCGACTCCCGGCACGGGAGGGGCCTCAGGCGGCACGATCATCGTCCGAATCGATACCAATCAGGGTATTTCGGG
Organism: Terriglobia bacterium; assembly: GCA_020073115.1. Taxonomy (GTDB): domain Bacteria; phylum Acidobacteriota; class Terriglobia; order Bryobacterales; family Bryobacteraceae; genus BOG-224. The sequence goes on along the minus strand of JAIQFU010000002.1, from coordinate 13,195 downwards.
TTACGGCCAGACGATTGGGGACGGCCCCCAGCCTAACTACGTGCTAACGCACAAGACCCGAGTGATCGGCGAGAATCCCTGCAACGTTGACAAGATCTTCCGCAAACTCAAAATGCATGGCGGGTACAACCGTCAGGGGAGCGGCGTCAACGCGATTGAGAACGCGTTATGGGATCTGGCCGGCAAAGCTTATGGCGTGCCGATCTTTCAAATGCTTGGCGGGAAATTTCGCGACAGGGTCCGCATGTACACCGAGGGTACGGCGCGCTCGAACGACATCAAAGAGATCGCCGCCGATTATAAGGAGAAAGCCGCCGCCGGGTTTACGATGGTCAAAATGGATCTGGGCGTAGCTCGCATCCTCCAGGGCAAGCGGGGCACGATTTTTGCGCCGGCAGGCTATAACGGGGAACCGGGGGAAGGCCCCGAGAACTACTACCAAGGATTGGAGATCAGCGACAAGGGATGTGAACTCGTAGCCGACTACGTCGCTTCGATCAAGGAGGCCATGGGCGATGCCGCCGATATTCCCATGGGTCACGACCATTTCGGGCACCTCACCGCGAAAAGCTGCATCAAGCTGGCTAACGCGCTGGAGAGGGTCACTCCGTCGTATTTGGAAGACATGGTCCCGTGGTTCCGGGTAGAGGAGTGGAAGCTCATCACCAATTCGATCAGGGTACCCACCTTGACCGGCGAGGACGCCTACCTGGTGGAATCGCTCGAGCCGCTTTGCCAAGCGCGTGCAGTTGATTATATCCACCCGGATCACTGTGTTATCGGCGGCTGTCTCGAATTAAAGAAGACCGCCGACATGGCGGCGAAGTATTCGGTGGGGATGATGGTCCACAGCAACGCTACCCCGATCGGCTACGCAGCCGGCGTGCACGCGATAGCCGCCTCCCAGAACTTCCTCGCCATGGAATGGCACCAGCCGCAGCCAGCCTGGCACAAAGACATAACCGATGCAGGGGACCTCGTGGTCAAGGGTTACATCCCCGTTCCGACGGGGCCCGGCTTGGGCATCAAAGTCAATGAAGAAGCGATGCGCCCCCTCTGCAGGCAGGGAGAGTTCTTCACCGATCCTACGACGTATTGGGATTCGCAAACCGGCGGAGACAAGACGTATACGTAAGAAAAGGGGGAACGTCGAGGCGAGCCTTACACCTTCCGATTGTGACTGATATAGGCTGATGATCCTGTTGGGCCCGGCGCCGCCGGACTTAAAGCATAATTCCCGATCGCCGGGCGCCTTTGCGACGCCGTGCCGTGTAACCAACGAAACAGGAGAGGCCTGAAGAAAACGACTCTAATTGCGTGGACCGCAGGCGCCGGTTTGTAGCCTGTCTTTGGCCAGGTCAAACAGACAAAGAACAGATCCCGTTTCACGAGTCGCAGTGGACAGGCGAACGCTTCCCCGACGGCGACCGAAGGCGCAGGATGATCTGCTCACACGCGCGCGGCGCCTTCGCAGCCCCGCCTATCGAGTCCTCGCAGCCAGCAGTTTGCCTGTGTTTAGAGGCTTGGCTTGGTGCGGGGCGGAGGAGGTAACAGAGCTGGAGGCTAGTTGAATCCGCCAGCATTTTCATAGCGCGAAAACTCCACGACCATGGGCGCGCCACCGCGACAGCCTGCTCCGCCTACGCGCAACTATTTAAGACGCGGTGTATATCAAGTGTTACAAGGTTTATTGTTCAACTCAGTGCTCCCATGGATCTCGCTTTTACAGTCGTGGACGTGTTACCGAGGAATCAACGCGTTTCGAATCGGTTCCACCCAGCGGTCTTCCTCGATGTTGTAGAGGATGAAATCGCTGTCAAGTTGCCAGTACGCCCAGCTCCAGCCCAGTTTCTCTGCCGTGCGGCACACAAAAGCCGTGTATCGGGCGCGCGATTCCATCGGAGCCTTGTCGTAGGCTCCGAACTCTCCCAGAAAGATCGGCCGGTTGTTGGCCTTCGCCCAAGCCTGAGATTGCCCGAAGTTCTGGACGATGTCTTGCTGTTCCCGCGGCGTGCCGAGCCACTCCACGCCAGTCTTGTCCCGATTCGCCGCCGAGAAGGGAGCCCCCTGGTGCGTGAATGCCATCGGAAAGTAGTAGTGAATCGTGACGATGATATTGCGGTCATTCTCGGGCAGTTTGAGTCGATCGAGTGCGTTAAAACCGTTGCCGTTGCCTGGACCGATGATCACCGTGCGAGTCGGATTCGACTGGCGGACAAGGGCCAACGATTCCGCCAGATAAGTATTCCACAACTCCGGCGACAGCTTGCGCGTGGGCTCATTGAGAAGCTCGAATATCACGTTGGAGGAGGCATCCCGGAAACGCGGCGCAATCTGCCTCCAAAACGCGAGAAACCGTTCGTGATTACCCTCGGGGTCGTTCCCCAGGGCGTTGTGCTCATGACAGTCCAGAATGACGGCCAGATTATTATCGAGGGCGCCGCGTACCGCCCAGTCCAGCACCTTCAGCCACGCGTCACTGAGCTGGTTGTCGTTGTTCGCGTCCATTGCCCGGAAGGGCGCCAGGTTGATACGTACCGAATTGAATCCCGCTTGCTTGATCAACTGGAAGTGTCTGGCCTTGAAGCGGGCCTGGTCCACGGACTTCCAGATAGGGTCGTAGCCGATAATATTGACGGACCGTCCGATCCTCTCGTTCTGCGTAAACGGATCCAGCGGTTCCGCCGCCGAACTGGAGGCCGCGAACAGCATCGGGACGGCAATGCACGCCGCCACCAGACGGCCAAATCGGAAAAATGCGTCGTTACGGTGTGTACTCATGGTCATTGATTCTCCAAATCCCACACCAGGGTGAGCAAGCCGTGAGACGCACTCCCCTGGGTTGGACTTTGATCCCTGACAGGTCCAAATTGGGGCGAATCGCTCCCTCAGCGTTTCTTCTTGAACTCCTCCAGCTTAGGCGGCTCTCCGGCCTTGGCCTGATCCACTCCGTAGGTGTACTTCCGGGCAAGCGTGCCATTCCCTGAGAAAACGAGCAATTGCGTGGTCTGATTCGAAATATCGTCTTTGTGTTGAATCCTGAGCCCGCCATCCAGGTTGATCGCACACGCGCCTTCGATCTTCCCAGCATCGAACCGGAGCGTGTAGGATCGGGTCCCGGTATCCTCCATATTGAGGATCATGGCGCAAAGCCCGTCATCGCGCTTGCAGCCGAAGGCGCGAATGTCGGGCAGATTCGTGGCGCCGTCCAGATACTCGCCGCGGAAATTCTTCGCCACGAGTTCCATGTGCCGGTAGCTTGGCCGAGGGGTGAGCCCTTGGCCATCGATAAAACTGTAATCCGTCCCCTGGCGGCGGCCCCCGTTCTCGAAGGTGGACCACGGGCTGCAATACGTGGCGCCGTACTTCATACAGATGCCGAGGACCTCCGCCTGGAATTGCCCGTTGACAAACGAGTGAACACCCGCGCCCTCGGTAGTGCTGGGTCCCTCAAAGCCTCTGTTCTCCAGGTTGTATTCGCCAATCCCCCAACCCAGCGCGCCGGCGCCTGCGCGTCCGTGCGCCGCGTTGGCGCGGTCGATCAGGTTCCTGCACTTGGCGGCGCGGACGCGGAACTGTTGGGCCGCGTTGGCCACCACCCACCGGCGGTCGCCGCTCACATACCGATGCCAGGAGATGCCATCGACATAGTGCCGGTTGTTTTCATCCTTGCCACACACGTCGCTTGGCCCGCCGATTAGGCTTTCATACAGCTCATCGAAATAGTCGCACTCATCCGGTATGTAGATCTTGATCGACGGGTCCACCGCCTTCATGGCCGACGCAATCGGCTTGACGTAAGCCGCTACTTCCGCCGCCACCGTCCCGATAGGGGGCTTCTTGCGCTGCAGCCATGGCTCGTTGCCGAGGTTCCAGTAACGGACGGCGAACTTGTTCTCGACATTGAGGAATCGCACCAAGTCGGCTGCCTCCCGGGCCGTCCCGTATTGCGAAACCTGGACCATCGGCTCCGCTCCCATCGCCTTGATACGCCGGAGCCAATCCACGAGCTGATCATTGGGCGGCATCTTGCGGTCGTAGGCGCCGCCGCCGATCCGCACGATCTGCAAGCCGGCCTTGGAAGCGACACTCCAGACCGCATCGCTCGGATTCATCCAGACGTTGTTGCCGACCAGGTAGTGGCTGATGCGCGGACGCGCGTTGGCCCCCTCGGAAGGCGTTACATCCCAAGAACTCGCTCCCAGGAGGGCGGCAGACCTCATGAATGAGCGCCGGTCTACAAAACGTTCCAGCAAGTGCCCCATCAACGTCATTACTCCTTCGATTTGCCTGCAGCGGCGCTTCGTCCAACTTTCTTCGTGAACTCCTCCAGCTTAGGCGGCTCTCCGGCCTTGGCCTGATCCAGGCCGTAGGTGTACTTGCGGGCAAGCATGCCATTCCCTGAGAAAACGAGCAATTGCGTGGTCTGATTCGCAATCGCGTCTTTGTATTGAGCCATGAGCCCGCCATCGAGGTTGATCGCACATGCGCCCTCGATTTTCCCGTCATCGAACCGTAGGGTGTATGATCGTGTCCCGGCATCCTCCAAATTGAGGATCATGGCGCAAAACCCATCACTGCGTTTACAGCCGAATGCGCGAATGTCGGGCAGATTCGTGACGCCATCCAGGTATTCGCCGCGGAAATTCTTCGCCACCAGTTCCAAATGCCGATAGCTGGGCCGAGGCGTGAGACCTTGGCCATCGATAAAACTGTAATCAGTCCCCTGCCGATCGCCGTTTCTTTCGAAGATGTCCCAAGTGGCGCAATAGCTGGCGGCGTACTTCATGCAGATGCCCAGGACTTCCGCGTGGAATTGGCCGTTCACAAAAGAGTGAACGCCCGAGCCCTCGATGGCGCTGGGTCCCTCGTAGCCTCTGTTCTCCAGGTTGAACTCGCCGATGCCCCAGCTAAGCGCGTCGGCGCCTCTGCGTCCGTGCGCCGCATTGGCGCGGTCGATCAGGCTCTTGCACTTGGCTGCGCGGACCCGGAACTGTTGGGCCGCATTGGCCGCCACCCATCGGCGGTTGCCGCTCACGTACCGGTGCCAGGAAATGCCATCGACGTAGTACCGGTTGTTCTCATCCTTCCCGCACACGTCGTTCGAGCCTCCGATTAGCGCTTCGTAGAGCTCGTCGAGATAGTCGCATTCATCCGGTATGTAGATCTTGATCGCCGGATCCACCGCCTTCATGGCCGAGGCAATCGGCTTGACGTAAGCCGCTACCTCGGGGGCCACTGTCGCGACGGGGGGCTTCTTGCGCTCCAGCCATGGCTCATTTCCGATATTCCAGAAACGGACGGGCAATTTCTTCTCGATATTGAAGTACCGAACCAGATCGGCGGCTTCCTGGGCCGGCCGGAACTGCGAAACCTGGATCATCGGCTCTGCTCCCATCGCCTTGATGCGCCGGAGCCAATCCATGAGCTGTTCACTGGGCGGCATTTTGCGGTCATAGCTGATGCCGCCGATCCGCAGAAGCTGCAAGCCGGCTTTGGAAGCAACATCCCAAATCGCATCGCTAGGGTTCAACCAGACGTTGTTGCCCACCAGGCAGGGGCTGATGCGTGGCCGCGCGCCGGCGTCGCTTTGGGCTGCCTTGGGAGATGTTCCGGCCGAATAGCCCGCTCCCAGAACGCCGACGAATCTCATGAACGAGCGCCGGTTGACCGGATGTTCCAACAAGTGCTTTGTCAAAGGTCAGTGCTCCTTCCGGTTTCCCCGCAAGCCCCGCTTCACGGGAGATCGGCGCGTCCCGAATCGAGTCCAGCCGTCGATCACCTCGATCATACGACAATAAGATCTGAACCAAAATTTCTATTTCGGACTTCCTTGGAGTTCAGTATTTCATTCAGTAAAGACCAAAGCGCCATCCTTTGCTCCCCCGAGCCGCATTCTCCGTCCCTGAGCCGATTCCGTAAGCGCGAACTCCCATCTTGCGGACAGCGCAATGTGGTCCGCCTCTTTGAGTTTCTGGACGGCCAAATGGAAAGAGAGTCGACCAGCTGAGCAGGAGAAAGAGCCGCGTACGGGGAACAACCCGCAATGACCGGAGCAGCGGACCTGCTACATTGGCGTCTTCGCGCCGCCGAGCGTTCGAGTCCGGAGGCTCAATTCAGGTATTGGAAGGAATTCTCAGCCGCCGACATGCGACAGCGGAGTGGGATCGCTGCACAATTCTCCGCATCGCACATTCCGGTGGGAAAGCGAAAATGGGTTCTCGCCCGAACTGATCAGCGCGGCCGCCCGCGTGATTCAGGGGATGCGGAAGACCTTCGGTGCTGGTTCGGGGCGTCTCCGCAAAGTGGTCTTATGCCGAAAACCCCGCGGCCAATATCCTAAGCTCAAGGATCCGTCAGCGCGGAACCCCCTGAAACCGAGAAACAGCGACGGCAAATATAACGTGACCGCGGCCGGGATCTCAAATCCACCCTTCTCCACCGGATCTTCGCCTGTCAACCTGCGTCAGGTTGGCTCTCACTTGCAGGCACAATCATTCGCGGCGTCAGCTGCGAAAAGGCAATGCCCTGTGCGCTGGCCCACGCCATGTTTCACCGTCGCAAGATTTTCGGGCACTTCTTTAACAGTACGGCCCCCCTCTCCTTCCTTTTGAAGCCAGTTCATCTGCTACGTGGTTGAGAGGGTCCTCTATGCCGTGCGCATCGCATGCGGCATATGCAAGTCGGCATATGCCATCGGCTTGCGGTTTTAGGAATCAGTAAGATAGAGCGAGATTCATATTATTATTGTTGGGGAACGAGCGGCTGCTCCTGATTAATCCTTGTGGAGCGCCGAATCAGCGCAGGCGAGGTTGGGTCCCAGAATAGCACCGCCGGAACGTTCCGGGTCAAGATCAAACGTTTCCGGGGATCGCACCGGAAGAAACCGCCCTGCGCGCCGACGCGGAAACCGGGAGGCGCACGATGAACATCACGTTGTGGGTCCTGCAGGTCCTAGCCGCGCTCCTATTCGGAGCGTCGGGCGTCATGAAGGTCTTTATGTTCGACAAGGTAAGCGCGGGGGTCCCGTCCTTTGGTGCGTTGCCGCGGGAAGTCTGGATGGCCCTCGGCACCCTCGAACTCGTCTGCACAGTCGGGCTCATTGTCCCCGCCGCCCTCCACTGGCAGCCGCGGCTGACGGTTCTGGCTGCCACGGTCCTGGCGATCGAGAGCCTCGTTTTCGTCTGGGTGCACATCCGGTACCGTGAGATCACGCCTACAATCTTGAGCGGCGTGCTGGGCCTCCTCATGGCGTTCATCGCGTACGGCCGGGCAGTCCTGAAGCCGATCTTCTGAACCGCAGGGGTTGAAGACGCACTGAACTGCGCGATTTCTTGGGTCCCGGAAAGGCCGCGCAGTTCAGGTTTATTGACGATAAAGTCCGCGAGCTTCGAGGGCCAGGATGGTTATTCTCAGACCAGCTCATTCCGCCGACATACCTGAGATGGCGGCGCTGCGCGCGCGGGAGTGGGAAACGGAAGCGTACGGGACTGATCGAATCACCAACTACTTGCAGGGCAAACAATCGCCGCAGCAGGCGGAGCCGGAACGTGCGGCTTTTGCTGCCCTCGATGGAACTGCTTTGGTAGGTTTCGTAGTGGGACATCGAACGCGCCGGCTGGGCGGCGATGCTGAATTGCAGGGGATCAACGTTGCGAAGGCAAGCAGAGGTAAGGGCATTGCTCAAAAGCTTATCGGCCAAATCGGCGCCTGGTTTGCTGAACAAGGCGCGCGTCACATTTGCGTAAACGTGGAACCTGACAATGTTGCCGCCCGCAGTTTATATCAACGGTACGGCGCACAACCGTTCAAGAGCCACTGGACGGTCTGGGAAGATTCTCGGGCGATGCTTCCGGCTGTGAATGAACCGCGGCGGGGTTGATGCATGTAAGCAACCCTCAGGGCGGATAACGCTAAACGCTGATCTGCCCAGTTTTCCGGCGCCCTCGACCGATTACTCCTCATAACACCCTGGGGAGTGTTGATGCCCGGCTTTAGGCGAACGTGTTCCGCCTGCTCGTCTCACGAAACATGGCGCCCGCCATATGCCGAGTCGTGTTTCCTTTCGCCTTCACGGGTTTACGGGCGAACTCCTGTTATTCGGCTGGGGGTACGAGCGGGTGCTCGTAGGGCCGCCCGGGCGGGGCATGCCGGCCCCTACAGAGCTGCCGCGGTTGCGTTCGGGCGGTAAAGGCAACGCGTCATGTCCCTGTTTACCGGCGCCGCGCCGCTGTTCGCCGAAAATCGGGGGCGTGGGGGCCGTGGCGGCCCTAAGCTGAAAGCATGACGAACGGCGCACAAACCGGGCCGGGTTGGGAGACCAGCGGCAGGTTTATCCCGGCTCTCATCCTGATCGTGGTCGGCGCGATCTTCCTGCTTACGAACCTGCACGTCTTTCCGCCGGACTGGAACTGGGGAACCCTGTGGCCCGTCATCCTGATCGTCCTCGGGCTCTATAAGATGGTGGACGGCGGGGGACGGCGGACCAGCACCCGGGGTGGGGCGATCCTGCTGGCGATAGGCGCCGTCTTCCTGTTGGATAATTTCGGGATCCTGCCCGTGCCGGTCTGGGAACTCTGGCCGCTGCTCCTCATTGCCTTGGGCTTCGGACTGCTGTTGGACCGGATCCCCTGGCACGAGCGCCTCGGAGCGCTTCGCCCGCGACCGCCCGCTCCGGGGAAGGTGAAGCTGGACGCAGTGTTCAGCGGCGGCAAGCGGAAGTACGACGGCGAGGACTTCCAGGGGGGTACGATTTCGGCGGTCTTCGGGGGTTTCGAACTCGACCTCCGCCGGGCCGTCATGACCGTCGATTCCGCCGTTCTCCAGGTGGACGCCGTGTTTGGCGGATGCGAGATCAAGATCCCCGAAACCTGGAATGTGACGCTCCACGGCGGCGCGGTGTTCGGCGGCTACTCCGACGAATCGCACCATCCGGCGCCCGGCGCGCCCGGGAGCAAGCAGCTGATCATCAAAGGCGGGGCGGTTTTCGGGGGCGTGGTCGTCAAGAACTAGGCCGCGATGCACCCGCTCCTGACATCCCTGCGCCGGCTGCTGCTGTACGTGCTGGCCTGGGCGCCGGTGTTCGTCCTGCTGGTGATGCTCACGTCCTGGGACGGGACGCCGTGGCCGGCTGCGGCGGCGAACCTGGGGCCAGCCTGTAGGGCGCGGCCGCTGCGCCTGGCCAACGCCGCGGGCCTTCTGGCTACGTTCGGCTCGGCGGCGGTGGCGGCGGCCCTGATCTTCGCCGGCGTGGCGCGGATGACCGCGCTGGCGCTGGGGAAGACCGCCGTGGCGGACCGGCGGCTCTCGACTCACCTCATCCTGTGGTTCGGCATGGGCGTGCTGCTCTACCTGCTCTCCTCGGGTCTGCACTACGCCGGCCTGGCGATGGAAGCGTCGCACGAGGCCGAGCGGCGCGCGGGCGAGGCGCGCACGCTGGCGCGCGAGGCGGAACTGCAGGCGCTGCGGATGCAGATCAATCCCCACTTCCTGTTCAACAGCCTGCATTCCATCGCCGCGCTGGCCACGCAGGACGGGAGGCGCGCGCGCGAAATGTGCATCCGGCTGGCGGACTTCCTGCGGAACGCGCTGGCGCTGAGCGGGCGCGAAACCATTTCCCTGAGCGAGGAACTGGCCCTGGCCAAGAGCTACCTGGATGTGGAGCACGTCCGCTTCGGAGAGCGCCTGCGGGTGAAGGAGCAGATCGAGCCCGCGTGCGGCGGCTGCTCCGTGCCCGCGCTGCTCCTGCAACCCCTGGTGGAGAACGCCGTGAAGCACGGGGTGGCCGGGATGCTCGAAGGCGCGGAGATCCTGCTTGCGGCGCGCCGGACGGACGGAACGGTCGAGATCACGCTGGAAAACGCCTTCGACGCCGAATGTCCGGCGCCGTCCAAGACGGGGTTGGGGCTCCGGCACGTTCGCCGGCGGCTGCAGGTGCGCTACGGTGAGGGGGCTTCGCTGGCGACCGACCAAGGCGGGGGAATCTACCGGGTAATCTTGCGACTGCCCTGCGAATAGCGGGCAAAAGCGACCGGCGCCAAGGAACGAACGCCGGCGGTACTCACTTGTTCATGACTTCCAACAGCCGGGCGTAACCGGAGCGGCTGACGGGGAGGCGCGCGCCATCCGACAGGATCGCCAGGCGGCTGTCTTTGCCGTAGGGCTCGATCCGCGCCACGCGGTCGAGGTTCACGATGGCGGAGCGGTGGATGCGCACGAAGCGCGCCGGGTCGAGAATCGCTTCCAGGCTCCCGATGGGCTGCTGCTTGAGGTACTTCTTGCCGCCGCTGGCCAGCGCCACGTAATCGTCCTGCGCTTCCACGTAGTCCAGCTTGTCGAGCGGAATCACGTGCACGCGGGTCCCGTCCTTGACGACGAGACGCTCCGGCCGCTGCTCGGGCGGGCGGACCGCGGCCAATTCGGCGGGCGCCTGCCGCTGGCCCAACCGCGCCTTGGCGCGCTCCAGCGCCCGCTCAAAGCGGTCGGCCCCGAAAGGCTTCAGCAGGTAGTCGGCCGCGTGCGCGTCGAAAGCGCGGATGGCGTACTGGTCGTAGGCGGTAACGAAGACGATGGCGGGACCAGGGTCGATTAACTCCAGCACCTCGAAGCCGTCGAGCTTGGGCATCTGGACATCGAGGAAAAGCAGATCGGGGGTCGAATCCGCGATGGCCTTCACGGCCTCGAAGCCGTTGGCGCATTCGGCCGCAATTTCGATTTCCGGATGCGCGTCCAGGAGTTCGTGGAGATAGGCGCGCGCGAGTTCCTCGTCGTCGACGATTACGGCGCGCAGCTTGCGTTCGTCCATTGAGACCAATTTAGCGGAAAAACGCGGCGCAGGCACTCCCGGGGCCGGATGTCGGCATGACTGCCGACACGGCAGGCAGGAATGTCCACGCCACGGAATGCTACAGGGTTCCGATCAGGGTGGTGAAGCTGGTTGCGTCCAGGTTGAATTGCGCCTTGCCGTCCACTACCGGGATGCGTTCGCCTTCCTGCATGCCGCGCGCTTTATCCGTAACCCAGATGCGCAACTGCTTCAGGTCCGCGGGGAGGCCGGTGACGGCGGCCGGGCGGGAACCGCCGTTGTTGACGATGTGCAGCGTGTAGGCGCCCTCGGCGATGTTGCCGAAGGCGGCACAGGTCAGGTTGGGCTTGCCGCATTTCACCGGCAGGGCGAATGACCGCGGCGGCGTGGAGGCCAGTTGCTTGATGTTCCAGAACCGCTGGGTGGGACGGAGCGGGCCGTTGTCGCCGAAGATGCCGCCGCCGGCCAGCAGGGAGTAATCCGCCGTGAGCTGCCATTGCAGGATGGACTTGGGCTGCGCGATGGCCAGGATGCGGGTGTACAGGTTGATCTCATAGAGGGCGAACGATTGTTCGCCGAAGATCAAGGGATAACGGTAGGCGGCAGCGTCAGTGCTGCCCTCGCCCACGATCAGCGGCAGGTTCAGTTGCCGGGCCGCGGCGGCCCATTGGGCGAGGATTTCGTCCGTGCATCCGCGCCAGGAGTGAAAATCCACCGCGCCGATGTACCTGGCCGCCTCCGGGTCGTTCATGGCCGGTTTAATGAAGTCGATGGGGTTGGCGTCGGAGGTATCGCCCAGCGCGAGCCTGGTGGCCAGCCCCCTGGAGGCGAAGTACGCGCCCAGGGTCCTGATAAGCGCGGCATGCTCCCTTGCGGTTTGGCGCACGTTAATGCCCAGATCCGACTCGTTGAAGGTAAACATGGCCGCCTCGACGCCGTACTTTTCCTTGAGGAACAGCAGGTACCCGGCGATTGATTCCTGGATGCGGTTCATCTTCTCGGGGTTGAGCGGATTGCCGCGGGGGCCTTCCTGGCGAGGCGGGGGCTGGAGGCGGGCCGTCGCGCCGGGGCCGCCGGGCATACCCCTGCCACCGGGAGCGCCGCGGCCTCCGGGGGCGGCGCCTGCCGGCGCGCCGCGTCCCGGAGCGACTCCCGCGCCGAAGCCTCCCAATCCACGTCCGCCGCCGCCGAGGATGGCCCAAGAGGGAGCGGACCACGCGCTGACGATCACCGGCATGCCCTTCTGCGCCAACCGGCGCGCCATCTCCATGGCCTGCAGGACTCTCACGTTGGCGCGGCCCGCGCGCGCCTCCGCCAGAGCGTCCACCTCTTCGTTCGGCTGCCAGATGCTCCAGGGCATTTCGACACGACCCCAGGCGACGCGCAGGTTGTCGAGGCTGTACTGGATCACCGGCGGGTCGGTTCCGGGATTCTGGAGACGGAAATTCCCGCCGAGGCCGTCGAACATCTGCCCGGGGCGCGAGGCGTCGATGGCGAACTCCACGGCGGTCTTGTCCGGCTCGCCGGCGATCTTCAGGGCGAAGCTCTTCCTGGCCGACTGGTTCGCCGCGAGTTTGCCCGAGGCAACGCCCAGCAGGACCTGGATATCGTAGTTGCCCGTCCGCCGGTCATCCCGCACCAGGACGTCGGTCGGCTCCGCGAATATCACCTCGATCTGACGGCGCGGCGTGATGAAGCGGACCCCGCCGGCCCTGGCCTTCACGTAGTCGTTCTGCTCGTCCGGGCCGGGCGCCAGCGAAGCCTGCGCCGCCGCGGGAGGCGCCGGATTGATCAGTTCCACGCGGCCTCCGGAGAACTGGGACGCGGGGAGATCCAGGCAGAGGAATGCTCCACCGATGTTCGCCTCTTCCTGGGCGGAGAACTCCAGGTCAATTTTGGCGGCGCCGGCCCCAGCATCTTCCACCACTTCGGTGGCCCAGAGGAGCCAGTCCGGCTTGTCGGCTTCGCGGAACTCCCGCGGGGTGCGCATGGCCACGTCCACGGTTTCGATCTTGCCGTTGCGGGAGTAGCGGTTGGTCTGCTTTTCCCTGCCCGTGCGGAAGACGCCCACCATGTCCGGCTGCGCCACGCACAGGCTGGTATTGAGTTCCAACAGGTGGCCGTCAACGCGGAGACCCGTCAGGTTGCCCCACGCCATGACCTCAGGCTGGGCGAACGCGGCGGAGGAGAGGAACAGCGGAAGGACAAGAAGAGCATAGGACGTGACCTTCATGGGTGTCTCCAACGGGGAATTGGAAGGCAGATTTTAGCACTCGGCGATCGGAAATCGGGCTGCGGGGCAAAGCGGGCACAGGCACGAATTTCGCCAAAAAGCGGCGAAATTCGAGCCAGTCCCCGGTTTGCGGGCTAGTTTCCGCCGCGGCCGCCACG
>JAIQFU010000246.1 GCA_020073115.1 Terriglobia bacterium | reverse complement strand
TCTCGCCTTCGCAGATCCGCCGTTTCGACCTGCGCACCGGCGACACCATCTCCGGCCAGATCCGTCCGCCCAAGGAAGGCGAGCGGTATTTCGCGCTGATCAAGGTGGATGCGATCAATTTCGAGCCGCCGGAGGAAGCGCGCAACAAGATTTTCTTCGACAACCTGACCCCGCTGTACCCCAACGAGCGGCTGCGGCTGGAGACGGCCAAGGAGAACAACTCCGGGCGCGTCATGGACCTGCTGACGCCCATCGGAAAGGGCCAGCGCGGGCTGATCGTTTCGCCGCCGCGCACCGGCAAGACGATGCTGCTGCAGAGCATCGCCAATTCCATCACAACCAACCACCCCGAGGTCACGCTGATCGTCCTGCTGATCGACGAGCGCCCCGAGGAAGTCACCGACATGCAGCGCAGCGTGCGCGGCGAAGTCATCAGCTCCACCTTCGACGAGCCCGCCACGCGCCACGTGCAGGTGGCCGAAATGGTGATCGAGAAGGCCAAGCGCCTGGTGGAGCACAAGCGCGACGTGGTGATTCTGCTGGATTCCATCACCCGCCTGGCGCGCGCCTACAACACCATCGTTCCGCCTTCCGGCAAAGTGCTCTCGGGCGGCGTGGATTCCAACGCGCTGCAGCGCCCCAAGCGCTTCTTCGGCGCGGCGCGCAATATCGAGGAAGGCGGGTCGCTGACCATCATCGCCACCGCCCTGATCGATACCGGCAGCCGCATGGACGACGTGATTTTCGAAGAGTTCAAGGGCACCGGCAACATGGAAATCCACCTCGAGCGCAAACTCGTCGATAAGCGCGTTTTCCCGGCCATCGACATCAACAAGAGCGGTACCCGCAAGGAAGAGCTCCTGCTGCCGAAGGAAGAGCTCAACCGCGTGTGGATCCTGCGCAAGGTGCTAAACCCGCTCTCCCCGGTGGAAACCATGGAGTTGCTGCTCGACAAGCTGAACAAGACCCGCAGCAACGCCGAGTTCCTGGCGTCGATGAGCGGGTAACCGCCAGCCGCCCATCACCGCTCTCTCCGGTCGCGGATCTGAACCCGCGCACCGGCCCCACCGCGCCTTTTGTGGGATGCTGGGGCATGATCAAACCGATTCTTCTCGGCCTGGCGGCGGCGGTGTTGGTTTGCGGCCAGGAGACGCGAAGGGAAATCGTGAACCGGGCCCCCACCCCGGCTGACGACGCCAAACCGAGCAGCGACAACGTTCCCGATGTGTACGCCGTGAGCGGCCGGTTCGAGCGGGTGGTGACGCTGCGCTTCAAGTTCGATACGGACCTGCTGGCCGGGCTGGAAAAGATCGTTAAGCAGGAGAAGATCCGTAACGCCGTGATTCTCGCGGGGGCGGGATCCGTGCGCGGCTACCAGGTGCACGCCGACCTGATCGGCATGAACGGGTACGTCATCGACGGCAAGATCCACGCGCACGTGACCCTGGCGAACCCGGACAAGGCGTTCGGCGGGCACCTGGAAGCGGGGACCACGGTCTTCACCTTCGCCATTGTGACCCTGGGAGTGCTGGACGCGAGCGCGGACCTCAGCCGGATGGACGACAAGACGTACCGGTGAACAGGCGGGCCGCAGCCGGCGGACGCTGAAGCCACGGCCGCACGTTGGTACAATTGGGCTTCCGCGATCCAACCGTTTCCATCTCAATCCCCGACGGGTAACCGGAGGCGCCTTTGTTCCGTCACATCAGCATGTTTCGTGGGAAGTCGAGGGGACCGCTCGCCAGCGCCATCCTGCCACTCCTTTTCTGCGCGGCGCCCGCGGCCGCGCAATACGTTTCCGGCCGGTACATCCTGGTCCTGGCGGACCCGCCGGTGGGAGCGCGATACGCCACGCGCGAAAGCCTCAGCGCCGCACCTGCGCGGGCCTACCGCGCGCAGGTGCAGCAACGGCAGGCAGCCCTTATGGCGGAACTGCGCACCCGCAAGATCACCGCGGTGGGCGCCGTTTCCACGCTTCTGAACGCGGTGTTCGTGACCGCGACGCCGGACCGGCTGAATGAACTGAAGGCCCTTCCCGGAGTGATCGCCGTGCTGCCGGAGCGGCGCCAGCGGCCGCTGCTGAACACCGCGACGCAGTTGATGAAGGGGCCGGACGCGTGGGCGCTGGGGGCGATCGGCGGACAGGGCAATGCCGGGAGAGGCATCAAGATCGGGATCATCGATTCCGGCATCGACCAGAACCACCCGGCGTTCCAGGACCCATCCCTGCCCGCGGCGGGCTTCCCGTACCCGATTTGCACGCCCGGCCACCCCGAAGATTGCGCCTACACGAATAATAAAGTGATCGTGGCGCGCAGTTACGTAAGGCAGGTCGCCGGATTCCAGTACTCGGCTGCGAATACGAACACCATCACCGGACCGCCGGACCCCACGACGTCGCAACCGGACGATTATTCGCCGCGCGACCGCATGGGCCATGGCACGGCTGTGGCATCGGCCGCCGCCGCCAACCAGACGAACAACGGAACCGTGCCCATCAGCGGGATGGCGCCCAAGGCATACCTGGGGAACTACAAGATCGCGGGCTCTCCCGGGGTGAATGACTTTCCTCCGGAAGACGTGTTCATTCAGGCCGTCGAGGATGCTCTGAACGACGGGATGGACGTGGTGAATATGTCGTGGGGCGGCACGGGCCTCACCGGCCCTCTCGATACGGGCGACGCCTGCGGCCTGCCCGCCGGCGTGGCCTGCGATCAGGAGGCCTACGCCTTTGAAAACGCGGCACAGCACGGACTGGTAGTCGTGGCCGCGGCGGGCAACTCCGGCAAGAACTGGCCGGCGTACAACCCGTACCCCGCGTTCAACTCGATCTCCTCCCCCGGCAGCGCTCCCTCGGTGATCGCGGTGGGGGCGACGATCAATTCCCACACGTTCGGACCGGCGGTCAGCGTGGCCGGTCCCGGCGCCCCTTCCAACCTTCAGAAGCTCAAGTCCACCCCCAGCGACTCGTTTGTTCCCGGATACTACGGCGCGTTGATCGCGCCTCTCGCGGACGTGAGCCAGATTGGCGACGGCTACGCTTGCTCGTCGTTTCCCGCGGGGTGGCTATCGGGCAAGTTCGCCCTGGTGCTGCGCGGACCCACGGCGAAAGACTGCGACACCGGGACGAAAGGCACGAACGTGCAGGCCGCCGGCGCAACCGGCATGATCCTCTACAACACGACAGACGCAGCGGCCTTTCCGGACAGCACCGTGGAGGGCGTGCAGGATTTTTCCGGGCCGGTGGCGGGGCTGGCCAACGCCGATGGCGTGGCCCTAAAGAACTACGTGGACGCGAATCCGAGCGCCATGGTGAGCATCGACCTTGCCGGCGCGGAGCGACCTCCCGACGCCCGTGCGAATCAACTCGCCAGTTTCTCTTCCTTCGGCCCGGGGCCCGGCGCCTTTCCCTCCTGTGCGACCTGCTCCCCCATGCTGCTCAAACCCGACCTGCTGGCCACCGGAGGGGGCGATCCCAACCTTTTCCCGGTTCCCAGCGACATGTACTACGTCTACGGGTACCCGGGGCTGTACCTGGCGACCCAGAGCTACGACCCGATGGGGTATTTGTACGGTGCGAACGGCTATACGGCCTCCAACGGGACCAGTTTCGCCTCGCCACTGGTAGCGGGGGCGGCGGCGCTGGTGTTGCAGGCGCATCCCGAATGGAAGACGCTGCCGGGGCGCGCGGCACTGGTGAAATCGGCGCTAGTGAACTGGAGCAATCCGTCGGCAGTGACCTCGGACGATTATGCCGGGACGTCGAACCCGAGTATCGCCATTTTGGACGTGCGCAACACGGGCGCCGGACTGCTCGACGCCGCGGCGTCGGTGCAGGCGACCGTGACCGCGGCTCCCGCGACCGTCTCGTTCGGCGCGTTGAAGCCGGGCGGATCGCTGCCGGCCGCGCAGGCGGTGACGATCACGAACCTCTCCCCCACGGCGGTGGCTCTGAGCGTGGCGGTGTTTCCGCAGACGGGCCGCTCGTCGTCCGTAGCCACGGTCACGGTGGATAAGCAAACCCTGAGCCTGGAAGCCGCCGGGAGCAGCACGGCGACAGCGACGCTGAACGTTTCGCTGGCCGGGGCCGTGCCATCCGCCGCGGGGGCGTATTCGGGCAACATCAATCTCACGGCGACCGCGTCCGGGATCGCGATGCATATTCCTTACCTTTTCGTGGTGGGGAGCGGGAGTTTCGGGACGGACGGGAACATCGTGCCGATGTGCCTCAGCTTGTATTGCCTGTCGGATGGCACATCCCTCGAAGGCCCCGCGTCGCAAGACCTCGGAGTGGTCGCGGTGCAGGTGTTGGACGGCAACGGCGTGCCGGTGGCGGGGGCGCCCGTGGTCTTCAGCCGCCGCAGCGGCGCGACGGTGACGATGCAAAGCGGGGCACAGGGGATACCGGCGTGTACGCCGGCAAACTCCACCAGCCTTGTGACCTGCACGACGGACAACTACGGGTTCGCATACGTCGATCTGCAGGCGGGGCAAACGCCGGGCAGTACGACGATCACGTACGAGGTCTCCGGCGTTTCATCGAATCGTGTGATGCCGTTCCAGGCGACCATTCGGCTCGTCCCCAGCACGGCGGGGGTATCGGACAGCGCCAAGGGCTTGACCCCGATTGCGCCCGGCTCGTACGTATCCATCTACGGAACCAACCTCAGCGACACAAGGGACGTCGCGACCACGGCCATTTTGCCGCTGGCCCTGGATGCCGTGACCGTCAGCTTCGACGTGCCTTCGCAGAATATCAGCGTGCCCGGTCACATCGTGTTCGTGAGCCCCGGCCAGGTGAACGTGCAGGCGCCCTGGGAGTTGCAGGGGCTTCCGGCGGGCACGCAGGCGCAGGTCAAGGTGACGATCAACGAAACGGATTACGGGACGCTCAAGAGCGTCCCCGTGGCGGATGTCTCGCCCACGTTTTTCGAGACGGGCGCGAATAACGTGGCGGCGTTGGTGGCCAACACGAGCACGGTCATCAACTCCAGCCGGCCGGCGAAGACGGGAGAGTACATCGAGTTGTATGCCAACGGGCTGGGGCCGGTGGACAATCCGCCCGCGAGCGGCGAACCCGCCCCAGCCAGTCCGCTTTCGCATACGAAGAATGGCTGTACGGTTTCCATCGGCGGACAGACGCAGGCGGCGTTGTTCTGCGGGCTGGCGCCGGGGATGCCGGGACTGTACCAGATCAACGTGCAGATTCCGCCAGGCGTGGGGTCGGGCTCCCAGGCGTTGGCGCTGACGGTGGCGGGCAAGACGGCGACGTCGAGCATCCCGCTTCAGTAGCCTGATATACTCGGATTTCCCCCTATGGCGAATCCCAAATACGCGGTGAGCGACAAGCCCGTCCCGGTGGCGGAACTGGTTGCCACCCTGAACGACGGAACCAAGGTGAAACGGCGCATTCCGCGCATGCGCGCCTGCAGCGAGAAGGACGACAAGGGCAAGCTCTGCGCAGGGCACCTCAAGCGCTGGTATTTCTTCGGCGACGAAGTGAAGGAGAAATTCGGCGCGGAGGCCGAAGTGTACCGCTGCGAGCACTGCAAAACGCTATATCTGCCGAACCCGGACGAGAAGCCGAGGTCGGGCACGCTGAGTTTTTAGGCCGCGCCGGCGGCGCTCGCCGTTTGGCGCCGGCGCTTTTGGATCCGTTCAGACAACCGGCGCCGCAAACCGAGCGCCGGCGGTACTGCCCGCTGCTATCTTAGGAATTCCATGATCTCTCGCCAGGAAGCGCTCGATCTGTTCCGTTCTGACGACCTGATCGGGATCGGCATGGAGGCCGATGCCGTGCGGCGCAGACATCATCCCGAGGGCGTGGTCTCCTACATCATCGACCGCAACATCAACTACACGAATTTCTGCACGGAGTATTGCAGTTTCTGCGCGTTCTACCGGCCGATGGGCCACGCCGAAGGCTACGTCCTGCCGAACGAAACCATCTACCAGAAAATCCAGGAGACGATCGATTTGGGCGGAACGGGAATCCTGATGCAGGGCGGTCTGCATCCGGACCTGAAGATCGAGTGGTACGAGGATCTGTTCCGCGGCATTAAGCAGCGGTTCGCCATTCACCTGCACTGCCTTTCCGCGCCCGAGGTGACGAACATTGCGGAGGTGAGCGGGCTGGGCCTGCGCGACGCCATCCGGCGCCTGATGGACTCGGGGCTGGATTCCATCCCGGGCGGCGGGGCGGAAATTCTGGACGACGAAGTGCGCCACCGCATCAGCCGGCTGAAGTGCTCCACCCAGGAATGGATCGACGTGCACCGCACGGCGCACGAATTGGGAATGCGCACCACGGCGACGATGATGTTCGGCTGCGGCGAGACCATCGAACAGCGGATGAACCACCTGGAGCGCGTGCGCAACCTGCAGGAGGAGACCGGCGGCTTCACGGCGTTCATTCCGTGGACGTTTCAGCGCGAGCACACGGCGCTCGGCCGCTTTGTCAAGGAAGAGGCGACCGCGGTGGAGTATCTCAAAACCCTGGCGGTTTCACGAATCTATCTGGATAACTTCGACAACGTTCAATCGTCGTGGGTAACGCAGGGACTGAAGACCTGCCAGTTAGGCCTGCGCTTCGGCGGCAACGACGTGGGCAGTATCATGATCGAGGAGAACGTGGTCTCCGCGGCCGGCGCGCACCACCGCGCGAGCGAGGAAGAGTTGCGAAGAATAATCCGCGACGCGGGATTTACGCCGAAGCAGAGGGATACGTTGTATAGGACGTATTTTTTGAATTAAGTCGGTAGTCGTTAGGCGTTAGTCGTTAGTCGGATGATGGGGGACCGGCTGAATGAAAGGCTTTCAAGAGCTGAAGGTTTGGCAAAAAGCTCATGAATTGACGCTCGGCGTCTATGAGGCTACGGCCGGATTCCCGCGCATCGAGATCTATGGGTTGACGTCGCAACTCCGCCGGGCGTGTTCGTCTATTCCGGCGAACCTGGCTGAGGGATGCGGCAGAGTGGGCAGCTCGGAATTTCGTCGCTTCTGCTCGATTGCGATGGGTTCCGCGAGTGAACTCGAATACCACCTCTTGTTGGCCAAAGACCTGAAATTCATCAGGCCCGGCGACCACGAAAGGCTGTCTGGCCAGCTTACCGAGGTTAGACGCATGCTCTCCGCCCTAGCCGAGAGCCTCAGGACCAGCGACTAACGACTAGCGACTAACGACTATTTCTTCTTCACCCCGAAATCCCACACCTGCATGTTCACCTTGCCTTCGGTGTACTCCACGATGGCGTATTCGCCGTTCGGGAGCGGCTCCTTGGGCCAGATCTTGTATAGGTTGTCGGCGAGCTGGCGCTGGAAATTGGGGATCATCTCCGGCTCCTCGACGACTTCGTTCGTCACCGGGATTTGGGCGTGAGCCTGGCGATTCCAAAACGCTCCGTATCGGAGAGCTGAATGTAGAACTCCTGCTCTGGATTCGTGAAGACCGTCTCAGAGTGGGGGTTGTCGAGCTCCACCGTGGCTTTGCCGGAAACCACCGGGATGGGGGCGAGACGCTTGAGAACCGAGCGGCCCTTGTTCGTCTTGACGCTCGATTCGGCCTGGCGGAGTATCTTGGTCTGTCCGCCTTCGACGTAGTACACCCCCGGATCCTGGGGGATCTTCATCACCTCGTCCTGGATGGCTCGCTCGGCCTTGTCCTCTTCGGAGATGATTTTGGCTTCCTTCTCCAGTTCGGTCTTGCGCTGGGCGGCTTCCGCCTCGGTGCGCTTCAGGTCCACGAGGTCCAGCGGCATTTCTTCCCACTGGCTGCGCTCGACGCTGTAGAACCGGACGCGGTCGGACTGGACCTGGTACTCGCGGACGATGTGGTAGCTGCCATCCTTGAGGTAGAGCTTGATGTTGGCCCCCCAGGCCGCCAGGGCCAGAAGGAGCACGGCCAGGAGTCGCCAGCGCATATCCTTACTGACTACTGTAGCGCCGGAAGGGTTTCGGGGGTTGGGCCGCTAAGGAATCCATTCCCCATCCGTCAACACAATATGCCCGGTTCGTCCCAAAAGCGGACACCGGAGAAAATTCGCGAACTCGCGTCCGGGTTTCGACGTATATCGGAAGGAAGGAGATACGGCCGCGCGTGCATTGGCCGGTCGTGTGCGGCCATAATAAGGTTTTGAGGTTAATTCCGCTTATGTTCAACGCCAGACCTGCCGCAGCGATCGTGCTGTGCTTTAGCATGGCTCTGCCCGGCTTCGGGCAGACCCAGCAAACCCAGATGCAGACGCCGCAAATCTACGGCGGCGCGCCAACCCAGCCTATCCTTTCCTGGTTCGCCCGCGATTATCTCCCGCGCCCTGTTCGGGCGATCAGTTGGGCGGACTCGCCGCGCATCGAACAACTGATGCGCGCGGGGAACATCTATCTTTCGCTGCGCGATGCCATCGCGCTGGCGCTGGAGAACAACCTGGACATCGAGAATGCGCGCTTCAACCTGCCCCAGGCGGACGCGAACCTGTTGCGCGCCGAATCGGGCAACCTGCTGACGAACGTGTCGAACAGCGTTTCGCAGGGGCCGTCGTCGGCGTCCAGCGGCGTGCTCGCGGGGGCGGGCGGTTTCGGCGCGGTCAGCGCGGGCGGAGGAAGCGGCGGCGGCGGGCAGCAGGGGGTGCTCAGCGGCCTGAACGTGCAGTTGGCCGGTACGGCCATTCCCGCCCTCGATCCGTCGTTCTACACCAACGGCCAATTCTCTCATCAGACGACGCCGTTGACCAGCGCCTTCTCGGTCGGGACCAACTTCCTGGTCACTTCCTACAAGTCCTGGAACTACGGCATCCAGAAGGGCTTCCTCACCGGAACGAACGTGTCGCTGGGAATGCAGAACGTCTTCGGGTATTGGCAGAACGCTCCCAACAACGATTTCAATCCCAGCACCAACGCCAACCTGGGGATCACGGTATCGCAGAACCTGATCAAGGGCTGCTGCATTTCCCTCAATAACCGCGTGATCCGCGTGGCCAAGAACCAGCTCAAGATCTCCGATCTCACGTTCGAGCAGCAGATCATGGCCACGGTGTCCAACGTGGCGAACCTGTACTGGGACCTGGCGCTATTCAACAACAATCTGCGGATCCGGCAGCAGGCGCTGGAACTGAACACCAAGCTGTACGAAGACAACAAGCGCCGCGCCGAATTGGGCGCCATCGCACCCATCGACATCATCCAGGCGGAAGCGGAGATGAAGGGCGCGCAGCAGGACGTGAAGACGGCGGAGTCGCAGGTGTTGCAGCAGGAGACGATCCTCAAGAGCGTGCTTCTGCGCAGCGGCCTGGACAACCTGGCGATCGCCACGGCGCGGATCGTGCCGACGGACCATTTCGACGTTCCGCAGCAGGAATCGGTCCAGCCGATCCAGGACCTGATCGGCCAGGCCATGCAAAACCGCCCCGATGTGGCGCAGAGCCGGTTGGGACTGGAGGACACGCGCATCAGCATGTCGGGTACGAAAAATGCGCTGCTTCCTTCGCTGCAGGTATTCGCCCAGGCATCCAACACCGGGCAGGCGGGCTCGGTGAACGACATCCCCGCCGTGCAGGCGCTCCCCAGCGGCGGGTTTAACTTCGTCCCGCACGACCCCACCAAGGTCAACCAGTTCTTCCTGGGCGGGTACGGAACGGTGCTGGCGCAACTGCTCTCGCGCAACTTCCCGAACTATGCCGTGGGCTTCTCGTTCAACCTTCCCCTCCGCAACCGCTCGGCGCAGGCGGACCTGATCGTGCAGCAATTGCAGTACCGGCAGCAGCAGATCCAGGACAAGCAACTCTCCAACAACATCAAGGTCAATGTCCTGAACTCGCAGACCGCCCTGACCCAGGCCCGCGCGGCCTGGGAGAATGCGGTGGAGGCGCGCCGGCTGCAGGAAGAGACCCAGAGAGGCACGCGCCGCAAGTACGAACTGGGCACGGCCACCATCCTGGACGTAGTAATCACGCAGCAGACCACGGTGGCGCGCGAACTGAGCGAAGCCAACGCCCTGAACCAGTACGTTCACGCGCGGATTAACCTCCAGAACATCCTGGGCAACACGCTGGACGTCTACAACGTAAGCATCGAGGACGCCAGGAAGGGCGCGGTGGGCCGGGCGCCGGATCCGATTCCTGCCGTTCCCGGCGGCTCCGCCGCGGCGCCGCGGGCGCCGATCGGGCTGGTGCGGAAGTAGCCGTCAGTCGCTAGTCGCTAGTCGTTGGTCGCCTGGCCAAGGGGACTAGCGACTAACGACTAGCGACTGCGTTATCTTGGTACGTGGCCCGCATCTTCCCCTTCCAACCCTACCGCTACGCTCCAAAAGCCGGACCCCTCGGCAATCTCGTGACGCAACCGTACGACAAGATCAGCGCGCCGATGCGCAGCCGGTACCTGTCGCTGAGCCCGTACAACCTGGTCCGCGTCATCCTGGGAGAACGCAAGGCCGACGATACCGAAGCCGACAACGTGTACACGCGCGCCGCAGCGCACCTGGACGAGTGGATCGCCTCCGGCATCCTGGCGCAAGACGCCGAGCCTGGGATATTCCCCTATTTCCAGGAGTTCACCGATCCGGAGACCGGGGAACGGGTGGTGCGGAAAGGCTTCATCGCGCTTGGGGCGGTCGAGGATTACTCCGCCGGCGTGGTCTTCCGGCACGAGCAGACGCTGTCCGGCCCCAAGAAGGACCGCCTGGAGTTGCTGCGCGCCACGCGGGCGCACTGCGGACAACTCTTCATGCTGTATCCGGATCCTGCCGGGGCGGTCGATCGCCGGTCACCGACGGCAAGGTCATCGACCGGATTCGCGGCTTCCTGGCCGACCGGAACATCTTCATCGCCGATGGCCACCACCGTTACGAAACCGCGATGGCGTTCCGCGACGAGAACCCCGGGCTCGCAGGCGCCGGCCGCGTGATGATGACGTTCGTCAACCTGCACTCGCCGGGCGTGCGAATCCTGGCCACGCACCGCCTGGTCAGCGGCGTCAGTTCGGATGCCGTTCCGCTCCTCAAAAACGCCGCGGGGGATTTCCGGGTGGAGGAAATCGATTCGCTCGATGGCCTCAAGGCCGCCTGGGCCGAATGCGGGGACCGCACGGTTATCGGCGCGGCCATCGGAGACCGCCTGTTCCTGCTCGAAGAACGCGATGCGCGGGGCGAATTGGACGTGCGGATTCTGCACGAGCGCCTGCTGGGCGGGGCGCTGGGGATCGGCGAGGAAGCCGTCCGCACCGAAAGGAACCTGCGCTACATCCGTGGGCTCGAAGCGGCCGTGGGAGAGGTTCGCCGCGGCGGCGCGCAGATCGCCTTCCTGCTGAAGCCCGTCGCCGTGGAA
This sequence comes from Terriglobia bacterium, assembly GCA_020073115.1. Taxonomy (GTDB): domain Bacteria; phylum Acidobacteriota; class Terriglobia; order Bryobacterales; family Bryobacteraceae; genus BOG-224. The sequence goes on along the minus strand of JAIQFU010000246.1, from coordinate 10,726 downwards.
CGCGTGGCGGAGATCTCCTTCGCGGGCGGCGTCATGCCGCAGAAATCCACGGACTTCTATCCGAAGTTGCTTTCGGGGCTGACGATCTACAGGATCTAGGCGCGGATCAGCCCACCTCGCCTTGGGCCGCGCCGGCGCGGCAGGCCGAATCCTTGCCAACTGCCTTCGGGCCTAAGCCGACCGTGTGAGCCTTCGCCCGGCGATGAGCAGTCCGGGAACGAGGAGCCACAGCATATCCGCCTCAGGCACGAACTGGCCGCCTCCGCTCAGGACTCCGTTCCCACAGGTGGCCGAAGCAAACCCAACGGTGAAAGGGCCGCTCGCCAGAAAACCGGCGGGAGCATGGAAGACATCGACAATGACAGACTCCGCTTTTATAGCTCCGTCTCCGTACATCGCCGATGAGATCGTCCCGCCTCCAAGCAGTACGCCGCCGGGGTCGAGCCACACAGGAGGAGTCGTGTCGGGGTAGGTCGGAGTTCCCGTCGCCTCGCGGGCCGTCTGATAGCCGCCGGCCTGATACAGATTTCCAGCCGAGTACCCATTGTGCCCGTGCAGCACGACTCCGTAGAAACCGCCATTCCAGGAAATCAGAAAGTCCCCCACCGCGTAACTTCTCCAATCGGGGACCGCATTTTCTCCCTGCCCAGTCAGGCCGACGCCGTAGTTCGTGTGAATCGTCAGAGTCCAATCTCCGCCCGGCGCCGCGGGCTGCGCCAGAATGGCGTCTTGAATGTCAAAGTCAAGGTGAGAACCGTTCACCGAGCCGTCGTTCGGTGGAAATGGGCCATGGAAGGTGACGCTGTCGGCGAACGCGAGCGCCGCCGACGCTACAAGCACGAATACCACCTTCAGAAACAACATGAGTTTCTCGCTCCAAGGAGAATGTTAGTCCACGCACGATAAAATCTCTGTACCTGGGCTAACGAATTTTAACTAGCGTGGCGCGTTAACAGTACGGTTGCGTACACCGTCGAGGCAAGCGGCATCGTATACTAACCGGCCCAGAGGTGTATCCCCTCAGCCATTCTCGCTAGTGTCATGGAAGCAAGGCGCCTTGGTTCATCGTTTTGATCCCTATTGGTTCCTCGCGAACGGTTGCGAGGTTCCGGCGCAGACGCGCGTCCGTCCCCCAGCGGAAAGCGGACTCCCGAGACACGACGCTATCGGCTCGCGACCAGGCCCAGGGGCGACTTGCTCTCTTGCTCCACTTGCGCCATCGTGCATTGGCGCGGGGCCTTATCGGGGCGCCAGCGGAGGAGCTTTGTACCGTGGCGGAAACGGCCGCCGGTGAAATGGTCGTACTGCACTTCCACCACGAGTTCCGGCGCCAGAGGCTCGAACTCGCCGGACCGCTCCGCGGCCGGCGCATGGGCTCCAACTTTTTCGTCAGGGCGGGCCGCCCGGCGGCGGGGATGGAGGAAGTGAAGCCCACGTGGTGCAACAGGCCGTCGCCGGTATAAAGGCCCAACAGCAGCGAGCCCACCAGCGGCGCTTTGGAGGCGTAGCGGAAGCCGCCGACGACGCAATCGGCCGTCCGCAGGTTCTTGATCTTCTGCACGGCTCCCGTGCGTTCGCCCGGCTCATAGCGGGCGTCCAGATTCTTGGCGATGATGCCGTCGAGCCCTCCGCCCATGGTGCGCAGCCAGCGGCGCGCGGCTTCCAGATCGCCGGTGGCCGGCGAGAGTGCGACACCGGGGTTCCCGCCGAAACGCCGTGCCGCGAAAGCTTCCAGCCGGCGGCGGCGCTCCCGCAACGGCTTGTCCAGAAGCGACGTTCCGCCCTCGTCCTCGAGAAGGTCGAACACGATATATACGGCCGGGTGCTCGCGGGCCAGTTTGTTCACACGGCTGGCGGCGGGGTGAAGCCGCAACTGGAGTTCGTTGAAATCCAGGCTCCCGTTGACCGGTATGACGAGTTCGCCATCGAGGGTGAAGCGCTCCGCGAGCAGGGAACGGAGGGACTCCATTACGTCGGGGAAATAGCGCGCCAGCGGCTGGCCGGATTTCGATTGCAGCTCAACCTCATCGCCGTTCCGAAAGGCAATGCAGCGGAAGCCGTCCCACTTCGGCTCATACTGCCACTCCGGCCCCGCGGGAAGTTCGGCGGCCGACAGCGCATCCATCGGTTCGATGTGCATGGCGCACTCACGCGCGGCTGACCGCCGCCCGCCGGACGCCGAGGGCTTTTTTCAGATCCACCCTCCCCCGCGTCATGGTCAGCGGCCGCCACAGGTCGCCCAATTCCCGCACGCGCCGCGGAACGTTGTCGATGCGAAAATCTGTGGAGACGGTGGCGCGCGGAGTGGGACGCACCGAATAGGCGCAAGCCAGGGTGCGCCCCCAGGCGTTCTGGTTGTAGTCCACCAGCACGCGCCCGGCGGGGCGATTGACGATGCGATACTCGGCGGTGATCAAACCGGGGTCGCGGGATTCCAGGCTCCCGGCCAGCTCTTTGGCGAACTCCCAGACCTGTTTTTGCAGGGGACCGCGCTTGATGGGGACGTAGATGTGCATGCCGCGCGAGCCGCTGGTCTTGGGATAGCACGGCATTCCCATCTCCGCCAGCGCGTCGCGCACGAGCAGCGCAGCCGGCAGGACCCGGTCGAAGCCGGCCCCGGGAACGGGATCAAGGTCGAAGTGCAGGTAGTCGGGACGCTGCAGGTCGTCGCAGCGGGAGTACCACTGGTTCAGGTCGATGCAGCCCAGGTTCACGATCCACAGCAGCGATGCAAGATCCTGCACGATGGGGAAGTCGATGACATTGCCGGAGGCATGCTCGATGGAACAGGTGCGGATCCACGCGGGACGCGGGGCGGGGGCCCGCTTCATGAAAAAGAACTCCCCGGCCGCGCCGTTCGGATAGCGTTTCATCACCATGGCGCGGTTTTTCAGATGCGGAAGCAGGTACGGCGAGAGGTCGATGTAGTACTGCAAAAGGTCGCGCTTAGCGATGCCGAGGTCCGGCCAGAAAGGTTTATCGAGATTCGTGAGGCGCAATTTCTTCCGGCCGACCGTGAGTTCGATCTCGTTTCGATCGCGCGGGAGGGTAAGACGGTCCGGCGCGGGACGGGTCGGGGACATGGCGGGTAGTGCGGTGCAATTCACGGGCCAGGGGCCGGGGGCCCGGCGCCGGGGAACGTACGCGCCGTGCGTTTCCCCTGGACCCCCGTGTTTACGCCACCGCCACGAGCCGCACTTCCGGCTCGACCAGGCTCATGCCCAGCCCCGGCGCCAGGGGGGCCGCGTACCGGCCCTTGCGGAACGCCACGGGCTCGACGCAGTACTTATCGGCCGTCTCCACGAGCGCCGGCGAGTAGGGTACGAGGAGACAATTGGCAACGGCCGCGGCGAACTGCAACGTAGCGTACAGCAAGGGGCCCAGCGCCGGCGTGAGGTGCGGCACAATTAAAGCTCCGGCGCGTTCCGCGGCGCGGGCGATGCGCAGCGCCTCGGTGATGCCGCAGCGGCCGAGAGCCGGCTGTACGATGCGCATCGCCCCCATCCGGAAGAACGGGGCCACCTCAAAGTGCGTGCGGTAAGTCTCGCCGAGGGCGATGGGGGTGCGCATCTGGGCGGCCAGCGCGGCGTGCGGCGCGGGGTCCTCGGGAGCGAAGGGGCACTCCAGCCAGAGAGCGCCGCGGCGGTCGAGTTCCGCGCCGAAGCCCGCGGCTTTGCCCGGATCGAGCCGCCACAGGGCGTCCACGGCGATGTTCTCCGGACCGCAGATTCCGGCCAGGGCGTCGTACTCCTCCAATAGCTCGCGGCGGCAACCGCGATGAAAAATTTTAAATTTCCGGCAACCGGCGGCGCGATAAGCGCGGGCGCACTCGAGGTTTTGCGACGAGGCCGCGCCGGACGAGTTCAGGTAAACCTCCATTTCTTTCTTGGCGCGGGGCCCGGCGATGAGCGCGGCGATGGGGGCGCGGTGCATCTTGCCGGCGAGGTCCCACAGAGCGATATCGACGGCGGCCATGGCGTCGAGCATGAATCCGCCGGTCTGGCCGGAGGTGCGCATCCGGTTGTACATCGCGTTCCAGAAAGCTTCGATTTCCAGCCCGGCGCCGTTGAAGGCTTTGCCCTCGATCACCGGTTTGAGGATGGAATGGATGATCGCGCCCGCCACTTCGGGTGCGGAGAAAACCTGCGATTCGCCCCAGCCGGCGAGGCCCGTATCGGTTGTCACACGCGCCAGCACGGTTTCGAGCGCCTCGCCGGGCGCGACCGGCTCGATTTCCCGCGCCGGATACGCGGCCGCCCGGTCGGGCGCGTCCCAGTACCCCGGGATTCGAATGATGAGAGCTTCGACGGACGTGAGGATCATGTGAACCTCTCCCTCGATTTAAGCACCCGTGCCGGAGACGTGGGGGGCCGCCGCGGCGACGCAAGCCCGCGAACCCCTTGCGGCCAAAGTGTATTCGTGGTAAACGGCCCGGACCCCGAGCCCCGGCGGTTCCGCCACCGGAGGGAGCGGCCATCCGCGGCGTCACTGCGGCAGCGCAATCCGAAGCCTTGTTCTACACTGAATGGTAACGGGATGAGATCTTCGGTTTTCCTGTTTCTGGTCTTCGCGCTGCTGGGTCAGACCGCCGGTCCTCCGGACTATTTCGCGCCACGCCACCGCGTGTCCGGCATCGGGGTGATGCGCGACGATATCTCGGACGAACTTCTGGAGGCCCGCACCGACCTGATGGTGCAGACCCAGACCTTCAGCATTATGCGGGAGCCACTGGCCCTGCCCGGCGCGCGCCGCATAACCGGCGACCCGAAGCTGCAGGCGCTGTTCCGCCCCGCCGCGGCGCGCAGCGGATTCCCCCAGCCGCTGCTGGAGGCCATCACCTACCTGGAGAGTTGGGGCGACCCGAACGCCGAAAGCGCGACGGGCCCGCGGGGAATCATGCAGATTTCGGAGGCCACCGCGCGCAGCATGGGGCTCCAGGTGAAGCGGGCCACGCGCTACCGCGTAATCCAGGAGCGCGTGGAAGTGAAAAGCAAAAGCCGGAAACCGAAGTATAGGACGGTCAAGCACAGGATCCCCTACACGGTGACGGTGCGCGACGACCGCATGGTTCCCAGCCGCGCGATTCCCGCCGCCGCCATGTACCTGGCCGGCATGGAGCAGAAATTCGGCGGGCGCGACTGGGCCATCTTCGCCTACCATTGCGGCCAGGGCTGCGTGGGGCAGATGCTGGACTTGACCCGCCACGCGCGCGGGATTCCGAAGGACGAGCTCACCGTGGCGCGCATGTTCTTCTCGTGCAGCCCCGCCTGGAACCGCGAGTTGTACGAGGCGGTCGCGGCCCAGATGCAGCGCGACTGGTCGCCGACGTACTGGTTCCGTATCATGCGCGCGCAGCAGTTGCTGGCCCTCTATCGCCGCGACCCGCGGGAGTTCGCCACGCTGGCGCAGGAATACAAGAGCGAGTTCAACTCCGTGCGGGCGCCGCACCGGCTGGCGGTCTGGCTGAAGCGGGCCGACCTGATGTTTCACAACTGCGACGACATCCGCTCCGACGCGGGACAGAAACTGCTGGTCAAGGCCCTGGACAAGCCCGGTTATTACGGCTATTCGCTCAACATCCTGGCGGACACGCCGGCCGACCTGGAACTTTATTCCGAGGCGTCGCCTTCGGCCCTCGGCGCCCTCACCTACGTCGCCTTCGAAACCCGACGGCTCTTTGAAACGATGGCCCCCCGGGGAGAGAAGTTCCTTCCACTGGAGGTCAGTTCACTGGTGGAGCCGGAAGATTTCGCCCGGAAGTTGACGGGGCGGGAAGCGCTGGCGCACTGTTCCGGCCAGGTGTTCGACATCGACTACTCGAATCTGCCCCCGGGCGAACGGGAATGCCTGCGCTTCGTTCTGAACGACCTCGGCTGGGGCGGCTACCTGGGGTTTGTGGAAGAAGGGCGGAACAGTTTTCACATTGGCGCTGCCCCGACATCGCGGGAGTTCTTCACCACGGTGTTCGAAGAGGCCTCGGGACCGCGCTCAGGGCAGGCCTCCGCTCTGCCCGCCGTTACCGAATCAGGTGGGCGGCCATAAACGCCCCGGCATAGGCCAGGGCGCCCATGTAGGTGAACTGGAAAATGGGCCACTTCCAGCCGCCGGTCTCACGCCGGACGACGGCGATGGTGGAGATGCACTGCATGGCGAAGGCGAAAAAGATCAGCAGGGCCACCGCGCCGCCCAGCGTCAGGTCGTGATGCAGCGCAACCTGGAGGTCCTGGGCGTGCGATGCCGGATCCATCCCATAGATCGAGCCCAGGGTGCCGATGATCGTCTCCCGGGCGGCAAGAGAGGTGATCAGGCCGATGCCAATTTTCCAGTTGAAGCCCAGCGGCTTGATCAACGGCTCGATGGTGCGGCCGATGCTCCCCGCCAGGCTCCGTTCGATGGGCGGAACATGGCCGCCCTGAGTGGGCAGGTGCGCCATCACCCACAGCACCACCGTAACCAGGAGAATCACGGTGCCGGCGCGGCGCAGGAAGATGCGGGAGCGGTCCAGCAAGCGCAGTCCGAGCGACTGGACAGTGGGCCAGCGGTAGGACGGCATTTCCAGCAGGAAGGGCGTCTTGCCGCTCTTGAGCACGGAACTCTTCAGGACTCTCGCCGTGGATACCGCCGCTAAAAACCCCAGGAGATAAAGGCCCAGCAATGCCGCCGCGCGAGCGTTCAGGAAGCCGAACAGGGTCGCGTTCGGAATAAAGGCCGCGATGACCAGCGTGTAAACCGGCAGGCGCGCGGAGCAGGTCATGAACGGCGCAATCAGAATCGTGGCGGTGCGGTCGCGCTTGTTCTCGATGGTGCGCGTGGCGAGAATCGCCGGCACGGCGCAGGCGTACGCGGAAAGAAGCGGGATGAACGACTTGCCCTGGAGCCCCACCCTGGCCATGGTGCGGTCCGCGATGAGCGCGGCGCGCGCGAGATAGCCGGAGTCTTCCAGAATCCCGATGAACAGGAACAGCAGGAGCACCTGGGGCAGAAACACGACGACGGAACCCACCCCGGTCCAGATGCCATCGACGAGCAGGGAGCGCAAGGCCGACGCGGGCAATATGGAGGCCACCCAGGCGCCGGAGACGTCGAACAGCCACTTGACCCCGTCCATCAGCGGCACGGCTGCGGTAAAGATGGTCTGGAACACGGCCACGACGACGGCCGCGAAGACCAGAGGTCCGGCCACGGGGTGCAGAAAGACGGCATCCAGGCGGCGGGTCCACTTGGGCGGAATGGGCGGGAGGTAGTGGGCTTGGGCGCCGATGCGGCCGGCCCACTGCCGGCATTTGGGCACGTCCTGGAGGACCGGCAGTTCCTTGGGGACGGGCGTGGGCATGGCGCCCGCCAGAAAATCGAGAACCTGGCTCATGCCCTCGCCCTGCCGGGCGTTCACCAGGGCCACCGGGGCTCCGAGTTGCGCGGAGAGCGCGGCGAGATCGACTTTGCCACCCCGGTTGCGCAGGTCGTCGGCCATGTTTAGAATGATCAGCGTCGGAACGCCCAGCGCCAGAATGGGAGCGGCCAGCATGAGGTGGCGGCCCAGGTTGGTGGAATCCAGCACCAGGAGGATGGCTTCCGGCTTAGGCGTACCCGCCCGTTTGCCGACCAGGACATCGTGCGCCACCTGCTCGTCTTCGGAACGCGGCGAAAGGCTGTAGACTCCGGGAAGGTCGATCAGGTGGAGAGAGCGGCCGTCGGACAGTTCGATAAGGCCCGTGTGCTGCTCCACGGTAACGCCGGGGAAATTGGCGACTTTCTGGCGAAGACCTGTCAGTCTATTGAACAGCGTGGTCTTACCGGAATTTGGCGGGCCGATCAGAGCCACCGAGCGGGGGGCCTCCACGCCGTTGGAAGAACCGGGAAGCTCCATTACGGGGGTTACGCTGCAACCGTGGCAGGAACTGCAATCGCTCACCGGGTCCTCGGGGCCGTGTCGCGCCGCTCCTCTTTGTCGAACAGCACGACCTTATCGAGCCTGACCTTGAGCCGCTTCGCTGTCTCGCGGCGCAGGGCGATTTCCGAACCATCCACCTGGAACACGCGGGGATCGCCGCCGGGAGCGCTCTGCCCCGCGGTAATGCGCGTGCCCGGGAGGAACCCGAGTTCCATGAGGCGGCGGGCATCCCCGGTAGGGAGGTCGATTCGTTCCAGGATGGCGGCATCCCCCCTGCGGAGATCGACCAGACTCTCGGACGGGCCGCCCGGCTGGCCGTTGTTGCCACTCAGTTGCAACATATTTTCAGTATGGGCAAGTCCGAAATCGTTGTCAAGCGCCACGGGCGGCGCCTTGCGCTTTTTTAATGCCACCTGGTTGCGACTGCCTCCAAGCGCGCCAGGATCAAGGATATCAGAATGGCCGCCCGTTTTACCGTGCGTCGCCTGCGCCTGAGGGAGTTAGATCGGATCCTCGAGATCGAGCGCGCCAGTTTCGGTCCGGATGCGTACGACCGCAAACTGTTTGCAGAATACGCTCACAAATGCGGGGACCTGTTCCTCGCCGCGGTGCGCCAAGGGAGCATTTGGGGGTACATGATCGTGTGCACGAGGGGGGACCGGGCGGAGGTGACGTCCGTGGCGGTGGACCCCGAGGTGCGCGGGCAGGGCGCGGCCTCCGCGTTAATGGAGAGCGCGCTGCGGCGGTTGCGGCGCCGGGGTATCGCCCGCCTGACGCTCATGGTCAGGGTGGCGAACCGGGAAGCGCAGGGGTATTACCGGAAGTACGGTTTCGCCACAGTGCGGCGTGTGCGGGGATACTACGAGGACGGCTCCGACGGTTGGCTGATGGCGCGGGGAGTGTAGGACCGGCCTCCGGCCGCCCTGGTGCGCGGCCCTACAGTTTGAAGCGGTATCTTACTTCGCCGTAGATCTGGCGCGGCTCCAGGTAGTGGGTACCGCCGAAGGTATTGCTGCTGTCGAGCAGGACGCGGCGGTTTCCTACGTTCAGCCCGTTCAACGCCAGCGACCACTTTTCCCAGCTTTTGCCCACCGAGAGGTCCAGCGTCGTGTGGGCCGGGAGACGCGCCGGGCCGCCCTCGACGGGGAAACCGGATCCATAGTAGACGTTGGCGGCGGCCCAGGCGCGCGCGGGCAGGTTCAGATCGCCGCCGGCGCTCAAGGTCCGGCTTTGGTCATGGTCCAGCAGGAAGTAACCGGAAGCGGGAGAGAAGTCGGTCAAGCCGCCGGTGATCGATCCGGCGCCTTGGGCGCGTTGGCGCGAAAATGCGAGATGCATCCGCCCGCGGCGAAAGAGCGTAGGGGAGCGCAGGGTCATCTCCCACCCGTCCACCCGCGCCGCGGCCACGGTCAGCGGGAGGAAAATGTTCGAGTTTCCAATGGCGTTGTGGTCGAAGTAGTTCCGCGCGTGGATGTGAAAATGGTCGCCGTCAAACGTCCAGCCGCCCATGGGAACAGTCACGCCGAACTGATTCTCCTCGTCGCGCTCTCCCCGAAGCGGCAAAAACCCGAGCCCCTGTTGCAGGACGAAATCGAGCGCCGGCCCGGATACCGTGGAAAGCGGCGGCGCCTGGTACGTGCGGCCGTAGGATGCGCGCAAGGTCCACCGCAGCGCCGGCAAACGCACCGCGACGCCGGCCCGCGGGTCGGCGGCGTTCTCCGACAGCAGACCGGAGAAATGCGTCAGGCGGATTCCGGCGTTGACGGTGAGCCAGGCGGCGGGTTGAAAACGGTCGTCGAGGAAAAAGGCGGCGAGTCCTCCGGAGGGGGATTCGCTTTGGCGAAACGCGGGCAGGCGGAAGGACTGCCCCACCTCGAAAACCCGGGCATCGCGCTGCGCAAAACCGTACAGCCCCAGCCGGAGATCGTGGCGGCGCGTAACCGCGGTAGCGCTGGCCTGCGCGCCGGCGTATTGGGATGTCAAGAGCAGCCCCGGGCCGATCGTGTGCACCCACGAGAGGTTGGCGAAAGCGTCGCGCTCCCGGTCGGCATCCACGATCCCGGAGGCCTGTTCCGCGGGCGTGTTGGGAATCTGGTAATCATCCCGCCGCACCGACGTCACCAGCCGCAATTGGTCGTTCGACTTGAGATTCAGGATGAGAGTGCTGAATCCGCCCACTCCCGCCGCGCGGTCGTGCCGGACCTCGGGCCCCGGAGTCTGGAGTCCCAGGCCGCTGCGATTGAAATTCGCGGCGGCGTACCAGGCAAAGCGCGTGGTGTGGTCTCCCACGCTGACATGGTCGTCGGTCTGCCGGTAACTGCCGAAGCTCGCGACTAACTCGCCGTCCTTATCGCGCTCGAACCCTGTCCGCGGCGCCACGTTGAACACGCCGTAGGTGCGGTCGCCGTACTCGGCCGGGTAGCCGCCCCGCAGAACCTCGAAATAATCCACGTCCCTGGGATCGAACTGCGGGCCGGCATTCGTGGCGATGTTGGTGTTGGGGATGGGCACGCCATCCATCAGCCAGGAGACCTGGTGTCCCCCGCGAATGTGAAGCTGATCGTGCGCCAGGTAGGCCCCGGGCACATAACTCACGATCCCGGCCAGGCTGTTGGTGCGATCGGCTCCGGGAGTCCGGGCGATGTCGCCGCGGCCGATCATGGTGATGGCGGCGGACGCTCCCGTTTCAACTCCATCCGCGGACTCCGCCACCACTACGGACTCGGAACGCGCAGCCAACTGCAGTTGGCAGTGGATGACCGGCGCGCCGCCCGATTCTACGACGAGGTGTGCTCTCGCGAGGCGCTGCTCTCCCTTGTGCAACGCGATCTTCGC
>JAIQFU010000245.1 GCA_020073115.1 Terriglobia bacterium | reverse complement strand
CGAAGGCCCTTGCAGGTCCGCGTGGATGCCCGTCCGGACGCGCTTTTCTTCAAGCGCGCCGCGCGGTCGCCAGTGGCAGGGTAGAAGGCCGTCCCGTTGTGCGCGGCCACGCCATGGCCTAAGCTGAACAGCGGAGGTAATCATCTTGAGATTTACATACGGCGTTGCGCTCGCCGCGCTCGTGTTCGCCGCCGGATGCGGACGCCAGGAGAAGGCCGAGGGCTTACAACTCTCCCAAGCCCTCACCCAGAAGCAGGGCGATTTCAATAGCGCCAACGCCAAAGAGGCAGCGTTGGTGGAAAATGCCCGCGCGGTCTGCGCGGCCATCACCACCCACGGGACGGGACGGGGGACCGAACTGGCTCAGAACGCCGGGCTGGTGAACTCCCTGGCGGGTTCGGCGGTGGAGGTCAGCACGCATTTGAGCCAGGTGCGGCAGGCGATTTCCGATCTCTCTCTGAGCCAGGAATATACGCAGGGCATCCGCGCGGCGCTCAACACGGAGCTCACGCGGCGGCAGCGATTCCTGCAGGATGTGCGCTCGCTGCTGGAGCAATCCGCCACGGATTTTCTGGCGTTCCAGAAGCAGAAGGACTTCAAGGGCGAAACGATCCCCGACGGCATCACCAAGCTGGATGCGGTGCTCCAGTCGTACAAAGCTCCGCCTGACACGGTCGGCTCGACGCTGGCCGAACTGAAGACGAAATACGGCCTGTAGCGCACCGCGGACGTCGAATCTCGCCGCCGGTTGGTTTCGCCGGGCGCAACCAAAGAAGCGCCGGCAGGGGCCGGCCGCCGGCGGTACAGTAGCATCATGGCCGCTGTCAGTTCCCCACGCATCGCCCATGCCATCGAAAAGGGATCGCCGCACCCGCTGGGTGCGACCCCGGGGCCCGAGGGCGTCAATTTCTCGCTGTTTACCGAGAACGCTACGGGGGTGGACCTGTTGCTCTTCGAGGCGCACGATTCCCCCGCGCCGTACCAGACTATCCGCTTCGACCCGTTCGTGAACAAGACATTCCACTTCTGGCATGCCTTCGTTCGCGGGCTCCAGGCGGGAACGCACTACGCTTACCGCGTGGACGGGCCTTGGGACCCGGCCGCCGGCCACCGCTTCAACCGCAACAAGGTCCTCATCGACCCGTACGCCCGCGGCAACACCGAGAGCGTCTGGAACCGCGCCGCGGCTTGCGGCCCGGAAGACAACGCCGCCACATCGATGCGCTCCATCGTGATCGACCCCTCGGCGTACGACTGGGAAGGAGACCGCCCGCTGGCCCGTCCCATGGAAGACACGGTGATCTATGAGATGCACGTGAGAGGATTCACGCGCTCGCCGTCGTCCTCCGTCGAGCATCCGGGTACGTTCGCCGGAGTCATCGAAAAGGTTCCGCACCTGAAGGACCTTGGCGTGACGGCGGTGGAACTGCTGCCGGTCTTCGATTTCGACGAGAACTCCGCGCTGCGCGAGTCCGACGGCCGGAAACTGACGAATTACTGGGGATACAGCCTCAACAGTTTCTTCGCGCCGCAATCCGGATACTGCGTCAGCCCCGAAAGCGGCAGCCACCTGCGGGAGTTCCGCGACATGGTGAAGGCCCTGCACCGGGCCGGCATCGAAGTGATCCTCGACGTGGTGTTCAATCACACGGATGAAGGCAACCAGTTGGGGCCGACTTTTTCTTTCCGCGGTATCGACAACCGCGTCTACTACTTTCTCGTGCCCTGGGATCTCGTGGAGTGCCTGCGCTACTGGGTGCGGGAAGCCCACGTGGACGGGTTCCGGTTCGACGAAGGGTCCATTCTGGCGCGCGACGAGAACGGCTGTCCCTGCCCGCATCCGCCGGTGGTATGGCAGATCGAGCTGGATGAGGAATTGGCGGACACGAAGGTGATCGCCGAGGCTTGGGACGCCGCCGGCCTGTACCAGATCGGCCATTTTCCGGGCGACCGGTGGGCGGAGTGGAACGGGCGCTACCGCGACGATATCCGCCGCTTCGTGCGCGGCGACCCGGGCGTGGTGGGGAATGTCGCCTCGCGCCTGGCCGGGAGCGCGGACATCTACCAGCAGCACGGGCAGTTGCCGGTGAACAGCATCAACTTCGTTACCTGCCACGACGGCTTCACCATGAACGACCTGGTCTCGTATGACGAGAAGCACAACCAGGCCAACGGCGAAGACAACCGGGACGGCATCAACGAAAACCTGAGCTGGAACTGCGGCTCGGAGGGCGCATCGGACGACCCCGCGGTGGAGGCCTTGCGCGAACGGCTGATCCGCAACTTCGCCGCCATCCTGATGCTCTCGCGCGGCGTCCCCATGATGTTGGGCGGCGACGAAATGCGCCGGACGCAGCGCGGCAACAACAATCCCTACTGCCAGGACAACGAGATCAGCTGGTACGATTGGACCCTGGCGGAGAAGAACCAGGGGCTGCACCGCTTCTGGAAGTTCATGATCGAATTCCGCAAAAGGCACGCCGCCCTGCGGCGCGGCCAGTTCTTTTCCGGAGCGGTAAACGGGCGCGGACTCCCCGCCGTGGCGTGGCACGGCACGAAGCTCAACTCCCCCGGGTGGACGGATCCGGATGCGCGGGCGCTGGGGATGACGCTCGCCGGGTTCGACGGCGATCCGGATATCCACGTGATGATGAACATGCACTGGGACGCGCTGGAGTTCGAGTTGCCGGCGATCTCGGGAAGGGAGTGGAGAAAGGCCGTGGACACGGCGGAGCAGCGGCCGCGGGACATTGGCGGGGAGACGCCGGTGGAAGGCGAAACCTGCACAGTGCAGGCGCGCAGTGTGGTAGTGCTGGTGAATGGATAGGAGTACCGCCGGTGGTCGCTTTTGGCCACCGGTGCTTTGAACACCGAAAAGAACCGGGGGCAGAACCCGACCACCGGCGGTACGGGAACCCATGAACCGTCGCGAATTCGTCAGTGCCGCTCTTTTGAGCGCCGTCCCGCTCGATTCCCAGGAACAGCCGGACGACCGCATCGCCCTCCCCACGGGCGCCGGCTACGACTCTCCCCTGGCCGCCGCCGCGGATGAGACCTGCTGGGTGCAGATGGACCTGGGCTCCTCATTTCCAATCGATGCCGTGCGCCTCTACCCCAAGGTGAACTGGATGAGCCAGCGGACCCAGGGCTTCCCGGTGCGCTTTCGCATCGAGTCCTGCGACGAACCGCAGTTTCGCGAGGCCGCCCTCATCGCGGATCAAACCGGGGCGGACTACCCGGACCCCGCCGACCACATCCGCACGTTCGGCGGCGCCGCCCGGGGCCGCTACGTGCGCATCACCGTCACGCGCATGCGCGCCTCCGGCCGCGGCGGGAACCCCACGCGCTACGGCTTCTCCCTCGCGAAGATAGACGTGCTTTCGCAGGGCAAGGATATTGCCGAGGGCCGGCCCATCGCCGATTCGGCCAAGGGCGACTTGGGCGCCACGCCACTGACGCGCCCCGCCCGGCCACAAGGCGAGGGCATCGTCACCGATAACCCGTCCAACGTCACCCAGCCCTCCGCGTGGAGGCCGCCCGCCGAGCGGGTAAGCATCCCGCGCGAGGGAGTGCGCCTGGAAGACGGCGTCCTGAAGAGCGCGTTCGAGGACAATATCGGCTACCTGCTGGGCACGTTCACCGCCGATGAGCTTCTGAAAGAGTTCCGCGACCGCGCCGGAAAGCCCAACCCGCCCGGCCTCCGCGCTCCCGACCGGTTCTGGCAGACCGACCTCGCCGGCTCCAACGCGGGCCGGTTCCTTATGGGGGCTGGGAATGCGCTGCGTTGGACAGAGCACGCCGAACTGCGCCGGCGTTTGGACCAGGTGGTGGCGGGGATCGCGGAGTGCCGCCAGACCAACGGCTACATCATGGCCTACCCGGAAGAGACCATCTTCTATTCCGAGCGGGCCGCCTACACGCGGGCCTGGGTCACCCATGGCCTGATCGAGGCGGGTTACGCCGGGAACCCGGACGCCTTCCGGCTGCTGCGCGGCTACTACGACTGGTTCGACCAGTGCCCTTACCTGCCGCGCCTGCTGCGGGGGGCGCTGCAGGGCGTCCAGGGGATGATCGCCAATACCCGGATGTACTTCACGCCCGCGGGCAAGCCCCAGGACTTGCAGGTGATCCAGCGATATTTCCAGGAAAACTACTGGCTGGCGCAATTGGCCCGGCGGGATGACGCCGCCATATGGAAGTACCCCTACGACCGGCCCCACTGCTATCTCATCACGGCCCTGGAAGCCTACATGGATCTCTACCGGGCGACGGGCGAGCGGCGCTACCTGGACGCCGCCGCCGGGGGTTGGGACCTGTATCACGAAAAATGGGAGCACGTGGGGGGAACCATCGCCATTTGCGAGGAGAGCGTCTACCCGCCGTCGTCGTACAGGCTGCATGCCAGGACCGGGGAACTGTGCGGGAGTTCCTTCTGGTCGTTCCTCAGCCAGCGTTTCCACAAACTCCACCCGGACGAGGAGAAGTACGCCGGCGAGATCGAAAAATCGATCTACAACGTGGCGCTCGCGAACCAGTGCGGCGCGGACGGCATCCGCTACACGGCGCCCCTTGTGGGCCGCAAACTCCGGCGCGCGGGAAACCAGGGGATGAACGTGAATACGTGCTGCGAAGGCCAGGGCACGCGGCTGCTGGGCGCCCTGGCGGAGTTCCTCTATTCCGTCGCGCCCGACGGGATTTATGTGAACCTGTTCGCGGCATCGAGCATCGCATGGCGGCAGGGCGGCGAACCGCTGCGGCTGGCCATGGCCGCGGAGTTTCCGTTCCGGCCGGAAGTGGAACTGCGGCTGTCGGCGCCGCGCCCGGCGCGATTCCGAATCCGCGTGCGCGTGCCTGCCTGGGCCGCACGAGAGATGCAAATTCGCGTGAATGGAGCCGTGGCCGCCGCGGGGAAACCGGGCAGCTACGCGCGATTGGACCGTGAGTGGAGGGACGGCGACACCATCGCTTTCTCCCTTCCCATGGAGTTTCGGGTGACGCGCTACACGGGCCAGGACCGGATCGCCGGGCGCCCGCAATACGCCATCGAATACGGACCCATCCTGATGGCGCTGGTGGGAGACGTGGACCCGGAGGGGGCCGCGCGCGTCCCGTACCCGCCGGGAGAACTCATCACGCGGTTGCGGCCGGCCGGCGAGCCGCTGCATTTCAGCATTGAAGGCGACCCGGCGCGCGCATATAGGCCCTACTGGCAAGTGGCGGACCAAGTGTTTACGTGCTATCCGGCGATGAGCGCATAAGCGCCGTTGCCTAGGAATTCGCCGATATGAAATTCGGCGCTGTGTTATAAGAATCGCCCGGTTTCGGTCTATTACTCGCGCAGTACCGTTAGACCTGTTTTCCCAGCGGACATTGGAGCACCATAGGTTTTCGGGCAGGATTTATTTGGTCTTCGTCCGAATCCGCAAGCGTCGCTTCTCTCCTAAGCGCCGGGGCCTCGTCAGCCCCGGCGTTGTTTTCTTCAGACCGGTTTTCCCGTGGCGCCGGGTCCGAAGTCGCAGAACGCTTCCTTGATGCTCAGTCCCGCCACTTCGATCTGCTTCAGGTCGGTGGCGCCGATACCCACCGCTTCGGCCAGCCGCAGGGTATTGTTGCCGCGCAGAAAAGGCACGGTTCCGCGTTCGGCCCGCGGGTCGTAACCCATCACCGCCATGCACACGGCGTCGGTGCAAACCGCGTTTTTGCCGGCCAGGATGAGGCCGGGCTTGATCAGCGAAACGCCGGGATTCCAGGCGCCTTCTCCACCGCGAATGGATTCCACCCCGTCCACGATGGTGAGGTCGACGGGGCGCGCGCCGGTGAGGTCGGTGACGATCCGGGGGATGCGGTAGCCGGGCTCACGGGGCGAAGCGAGGCTCAGTTCCTGCGGCACGCCTTTGGGGGGCGTGGCCGTACCGTTGTGACAAACGGGGCCGCGCTCGCCGCGGGGATCCTCGTTGCCGTCCGGGCCGCAATCGCCGCCGTAGAGGGAGCACGGCGTGTTCCCGAAATTGTTTTTGAGCGTCATGGTGACGCCCGCCAGCCAGTGGTGCTTCAGCTTGGAGAGCGAGACGTAGACATCGCAATCGGCGAAGGAATGGTTCAGGTCGAAGGCGGGGAAGATGTAGCCGCCCCAGGGCACCTTCATGCGCGTGTACTGCTTCGCCTGACCCATGTTCTGCGTGTTCTCCCACTCCACTTTGCAGCCCACGTTGTTGATAGCGTTGACGTCGAGGCCATAGCGCCCCCACAGTTCCAGGTCCTGCTTCGCGGGGAAAAAGGCCTCGATGAAGCGGATGCGCGCGGCGCCCGCGCGGGCCAGTTGCCGGGCCAGCGAGAGCACGGTGGCCGGTTCGTTGCGGTAGGGGAGGTCGGGGCGGTTGGGGAAGCGCGTGATGTTGCCCGTGAGGTTCAGCTTCACGGCAACGGTCTTCCCTTTCACGAGCGAGCCGATGCCTCCGATTTTGTCCAGGGACGAACTCAGGGCGTCGTCGAACTCCTTGTCGTAGGAACGGCAGCGCGCGATGGCTACGGGCGAGACGGGAGCGGGCTGCGTCTGCCCGCCGGCGGCGGCGGCCAAAGCCAGGCCGCCCGCGCCCGCCAGCAACTCACGCCGGGATAGTTGGGGGGCAATCATAACACCCAAGATGTATAGCACGGTGTGAGTGCCGCCGGTGGCCGTAGTTTGCCACCGGTTCTCCTGGCGGAAAGGAACCGGCGGCAGACTGCGACCACCGGCGGTACTACCTCGCTGGCGGTCTGCGCCGCAAATACCACGCAGTACGATCCGTGAAAGGGCGAACCGGGTACAGGCGCGAAGTTTCGCAAGGAGGGCGAAATTCGAGCCAGTCCCCGCTTTGCGGCGTGTGCCGCTGCACGACGTTATTTTCGCCGCACTCCACTAGAATCTCACCTGAACCCCTCCGAAGATCTCCCTTCCGGCTCCCGGCTGGTAGGAATTGCCGTCGGGGTCGGGTTCGGTAAAGGCGATGTAGCGTTTCGCCGTCAGATTCCTGCCGGTGAGGAAGAAGGTTCCATAGGTCCCGCGGCGCTGCCAGGTCTTGCTGAAGCGCGCGTTCAGCAGGCCGTAGCCGTCGGCCCATGTTTTGTTGGTGGGGTCCACGAACCCGCGGGAGTACGCCATCACCCCGCCGCCGAGGGACCACGTCCGCACGAACTCGTAGCTGGCGTCCAGGAACAACTGCTGCCGGGGGCAGTTGGGCAAGTTGTTGCCCACCAGCTTGCCCGGAAAAGTGCGGCTGCCGTAGCTTGTATAGGTGAAGCGCGAATATGTGTACGCGCCGGTGACGGTGGCGCGGCGCGCGGGCAGCCAGCGGACATAAGTTTCGAGCCCATAGCGGCGGCTCTCGCCGGCATTGGCGTAAAAGGTCTCCAGCGGGCGGGAAGGGATGCGGTACCGCTCGAAATCGTTCTCCGTGTCCAGCCGGAAGAAGGCCGCGTCCCAGTAGAGCCGGCCGCGCAACGAGCCGCGCGCGCCGATCTCTTCGCCCGTCGAGGTTGCGGGAACGAGTCCCTGGTTGAAGCCGCCGAGGGCCGCGGGGTTGGCGTAGAGTTCTTCGGTGGCCGGCGGCAGAAAGCCCTGCCCCCACGAGGCGAAGAGGCCCACATCCTTCGTGGCGTTCCACGTTGCGCCCAAACGGCCGCTGCCGTGGCTGAAATCCGCGCTGCCGGAGAGATCCAGGCCGTTCGCCTTCAGCTTATCGGTGAACCGGTTGCGGATGCCGTCGAAACGCAGTCCGCCCAGGAGCGTCCACTTGGGCCCGAGGCTCAGCCTTTCGGTGACGTAGACGCCGGTCCTGCTCTGGGTGACATCGCCGTTCGCCGCCACGTCGGCGGATTCCACCGCATTTCCCATGTTGGGATGCCGCAGGGTCGAGGTGAACTGGCCGTCGAGATCGACCCCGAAGCTGAGGTGGCTTTTGACGGCGCCGGTCCCGGCTTCCACTTCGTATTGGGCCGACCCTCCCGGCGCGGTCAATTCGCGGTGTTCCACCGATGAGGGCACGGGCTCTTTGTACGCGGTGCGCCTGGCATAAAAGTTGAAACCGAGGCGCTGCTTCTCCCCGGCCTGCCAATCGCCGCTGAACCCGCCGGTAATGCGGTGCGTCAGCTGGTACTCGTTGTAGGTGATGGCATCGGGATTCGCGGAAGTCCACCAGGAATCGCTCGGATAACCCCAAGCCAGGTTGAGCCCCTCGGCGTTCTGGTTGAAGAACCCGGTCCCCATGACGAAGGGGCTGATCCGCAGGCTCCTGGCGGGTTTGAAACTGAGCCGGGCATAGCCGTTATTGGCCCAGAAGGCGGTGTGGGTACGATAGCCGTCGCCGGCGGTGCGGGAGCCGGAGAACAGGTAGGCAATGCCCTTTCCCGAGCCGGAAACTTCGCCCCTGGTCTTGTAGAACGCGTTGGAGCCGCCTTCGGCCCATACGCCGCCGTGGAGCGGCGTAAACTCGGCGCCGCGGCTGTGGATGTCGATCACGCCGCCGGCCGAACCGCCGCCGTACAGGAAGGCCACCGGTCCCCGCACCACGTCCACTTCCTGAACCCCCGGCCAGTCCACGTCGAAGACGTCGGGGGCGAACCCGCTGGGGTCGTTGAGCGGAATGCCGTCGTAGAGCACCTGGATGCCGCGGATGCCGCGCTCGCTCAGTATGCCCTGCCCGCGGATGGAAAGGTGGACGCGCTCGCCGTTGGCCTGGTTGTCCACCTTGACGCCGGGTACGCTCTGGAGGGGCTCGTCGATGGCTATGCCGCGGGACATGGCGTCAATCGTGTCGGGGCCCACCACGGAGGTTGCGGCAGGGGTCGAGGCCAGCGCGAGATCCAGGCGCGAGGCCACGACCTTCACCTCTTCTTTGATGACGGTTGTGGGCGTGAGCACGACGTCGATGGCGGCTCCGCCTGCCGCATCGCAGACCACGGTTTCCGGATAGTAGCCCGGCAACTCGAACAGGAGCCGGACCGGTCCCGACGGCGATGCGGGTTGGATGCTGAAGCCGCCGCCGCCCGCGGAATAGGCTTTGATGTTGTTCTCCGCCGTGACCCTGACGTTCTCCAGCGCCCGCCCCTGGGCGTCGTGGATACGGCCGGTGATGGCAGCGCCGGCGCAGGAGGAAATAAGGACGATGAGGACGAGGTACTTAGCGGTCACGAGATCACCTCAAAGGAGCGAGTATAGCGCTATTGAGGAGTCCAGGATCTGAAATGGGGGGGCGCGCCGCCGGCGGCGCTTCCTCCTTCTTGGGCGGCGCGGGCGCTCCCGCGCTCAGCACGCGGTCGATCTCGTTAAACAGACCCTTCCCTTCGAAAATGTCCTTGGTGAAGGGGCTGTACCCCCAATCGTTACGGATCACGCCCTTGGGGTCGATCAGGAAGAGATAGGGATTATCCGCGGAGAACTTCAGGATGTACGAGTACTCC
>JAIQFU010000678.1:1196-3568 GCA_020073115.1 Terriglobia bacterium | reverse complement strand
CATGGCGGGCGGAAGGGCGGCGAAGGTTTCCGTTTCGGCGAGTTCCCGAGCGTACTCCGGAAAGAAGATGCGCATCGACGTCAGATAGTGCTTCTCCCCGGCCATGGCGTTGCCGAGAATCACGGCAGTGCGCTCGGGGGCGCCGCTGGCGCGGAGCGATTCAACCAGACACTCCGCTTCTACCCGGTCGCCGACGCGCGTAGAGGTGCCGTGAGCTTCCATCATACCGGCTGTGGCCGGCGAGACTCCCGCATTCCGCCATGCGCGCTGAATGGCCAGCTTCTGGCCGACAGGGTTCGGGGCGGTGATGCCTTTGCCTTTCCCGTCGCTCGACCCGGCGATGGCGCGCAGCACGGCGTAGATGCGGTCCCCGTCCCGCTCGGCGTCGACCAGGCGCTTCATGATGAAGACCGCGGCTCCCTCGCCCATCACAAACCCATCCGCACCCTCGTCGAAAGGCCGGCTTCCGGTCGCTGAGAGAGCGCCGATCTTGGAGAATTTGATGAAGCCGGTGGGCCCCATATTGCGATCGATGCCGCCGGTGATGGCCACGTCGAAATCATTCTCCATCAGCCCCTCCGCGGCCGAACTGATAGCGGCCATGGCGGAGGCGCAGGCGGCGTCTACCACATAATTGGGACCCCGGAAGTTAAAGAGGTTCGCGATGCGGCCGGCAATGCAATTCGACATGGCGGGCGGAAGGGCGGCGAAGGTTTCCGTTTCGGCGAGTTCCCGAGCGTACTCCGGAAAGAAGATGCGCATCGACGTCAGATAGTGCTTCTCCCCGGCCATGGCGTTGCCGAGAATCACGGCAGTGCGCTCGGGGTCGAACGCGCGCGCCGGATAGCCGTAATCTTCCAACGCCTCGCGCGTGCAGGCGATGCCCCATTTCTGGCCGCCATCCATGCCTGCCGCTACGCGCGGCGGAATGGGCAGCCGCCAACCTGCTGGATCCCAGGGGTACTCGCGAACCCACCCGCCGATCTTCGAGTAGGTCTTGTCGGGGGCGGCGGGGTCGGGATCGTAGTAGAGCGCCGGATCCCAGCGCTCGGGCGAGACCTCGCTGATGCTGTAGCGGCCCCCCTTGACGTTTTCCCAGAACGCGCGCGCGTTCGGAGCATCGGGCAGAATTGCGCCCACTCCCACGATGGCGATGGCTCTATAAGCGGTATCCATAATGACGTTCCCCGTTTCTTAGAACGGCCCGGCGGCGGCCCTGAATCCGCGCCCGCAAAGCGGGCCGGCGAAATAACAACGAACCCGTATAAGAGGTCTGATGCGCCCGAGTCCCGGAGCCCGGCGGGCTGTCCTCATCTTCATGACCCCCGAACTCCATTCGTAAGCCGCAACAATACCCGGTCACGCTCGATTTCATCCACCACCTCACTCAGGCGCCTGTCGCTCGTGACTTAGTTCGACTAACAATGAAATCCCCGCGCCCGCTAACCTTCCTATAAGTCGAGGCATTTTTGCGTCTCAGCGCTCCGCGGGGCCATCCGGACTAATCAGATCGATCCGATCACGCTTTCCACGGTCAACCGCTCGTTCAGGATCAGACGGCGGAGGGTTCGCAGGTCGTTCAGCAGCCGGCGGCAGCGGTAGACATTGCAGCTCAGCGTCTTAAGCTTGAACTGCGCCAGTTCGATGGCTCGCGCGCGGCGCTGGTCGCCGTCGCGCAGGGCCGTCTGCATTTCGCAATTGAGTTCCGGCATGGCGTCCAGAACGGTCTGGGCCAAAATGTTCATGAAATCGTGCGCGCTCTCGATGGAGTCGAATGGCTGTTCGATCAAATCCGGGGTCATGTGTGGCAATCTCGTTGCCCGTGCGCAGTTTGACCTCGCGCGGGCCGCTCGTTTCCTTGCTGGCCGCGACTGCGGAAGTTGCGAGAAAGTGCAGGCGACGGCTGGACAGGATTAATATACCCAAATATCGGCTTTTTGACTCCCGTATTTTTGAGCCGCGAATCACTCTTAAGTCATAAAAGTTACAGAAGGTTCGCGAACGTAGGTCAACTCGCCTATGCGTAGAGGGAAAAGAGTAATAACACAGACACATTCGCGTTCCAAAGGGGCGGATGTTTTCCCCTCTGCGAAAGGGAGAACACGCCTCTCAGCCCGCGGTCCGGTTTTCTGCTTTTTTTGGCGGCGGGAGGTTTCCGAATGGCGACACGAGCGACCGCGCCTGTTAGAATTCTCGCTGAATGTTCCGCAAAGTCCTGGTGGCCAATCGCAGCGAGATCGCCGTGCGGGTTATGCGCACGCTGCGCGAGATGGGCATCTGCGCGGTGGCGGTTTACTCCGACGCGGACCGCGCGTCGCTGCACGTGCGCATGGCGGATGAAGCCGAGCGCCTGGGACCGGCGCCATCCTCCG
>JAIQFU010000678.1:0-1184 GCA_020073115.1 Terriglobia bacterium | reverse complement strand
CCGAGCGCCTGGGACCGGCGCCATCCTCCGAGAGCTACCTCCGGATCGACCGGATTCTCGAGGCTGCCCGGAAGCACGGCGCCGAGGCGATCCATCCGGGTTACGGGTTTCTCAGCGAAAACGCCGAGTTTGCGGCCGCGTGCGAGGCGGCGGGGATCGTATTCATCGGCCCGTCGGCGCAGTCGATTCGCGCCATGGGGTCGAAGACGGCCGCGCGGCGTACGGCCATGGCGGCGGGTGCGCCCGTGGTCCCCGGCACGGACCGGGCGGTGACCGCCGGGGAGGCGCGCGAGTTCGGCCGCGCCCACGGCTATCCCATTCTGCTCAAGGCGGTGGCCGGCGGCGGCGGCAAGGGCATGCGCCGCGTGGACAGTGAAACGGCGCTCGCCGCGGCGTTCCGCGACGCCGCCAGCGAAGCCGAGCGCGCCTTCCGCAGTCCCGAGATCTACGTGGAAAAACTCATCGAGCGGCCGCGCCACATCGAGATCCAGGTCATCGGCGACCGCCACGGGCACATGATCCACCTGGGCGAGCGGGAATGTTCCCTCCAGCGGCGCCACCAGAAGGTGATGGAGGAGTGCCCCTCCCCGCTGGTAGCGCTCCATCCGGAGATGCGGCGCGAGATGGGCGAAGCCGCCATCCGCGCCGCCGCCGCCGCCGGCTATCACAATGCGGGCACGGTGGAGTTTCTGGTGGACGGCGACCGGCGGTTCTATTTCCTGGAGATGAACACGCGGCTCCAGGTGGAGCACCCCATCACCGAGCTGGTGACAGGCCTCGACCTGGTGCGGCTTCAGATCCAGATCGCGGCGGGCGCGCGGCTGCACCTGAAACAGGACGACATCCGCTGGCGCGGCTGCGCCCTCGAGTGCCGGATCTACGCCGAAGACCCCTACAACGACTTCCTGCCGTATCCCGGCAGGATCACCCGGCTGACCCGGCCGCTGGGCCCCGGGATCCGGATCGACGGCGCGATCTACGACGGCTGGACGGTGCCCATGGAATACGACCCGCTCCTGGCCAAGCTGGCCGTGTGGGCGGCGCGCCGCGAGGACGCCACGGACCGCATGCTCCGCGCCCTGCGGGAATACGATGTGGGCGGCATCCGGACCAACCTCGGCTTCTTCCGCCAGATTCTCGAAGACGACGAATTTCGCGACGGACGCCTCCACACGGGTTTCATC
>JAIQFU010000244.1 GCA_020073115.1 Terriglobia bacterium | reverse complement strand
GCCGGCCCTGGTCGCCGTCCAGCAGAACGCCTCCGGGGAGGCCCTCCAGCGCGCGCTGGCCTATGCCCTCGCGCTCGGCTGCCTCAAAGCGGGCGTGATCGAAACCACCTTCCGCGAAGAGACCGAAAGCGATCTCTTCGGCGAGCAGACCGTTCTTTGCGGCGGCGTCAGCGAGTTGATCCGGGCAGGTTTCGAGACCCTCGTCGAGGCCGGCTACGCGCCCGAAATCGCCTACTTCGAGTGCCTGCACGAGCTCAAGCTCATCGTGGACCTCATTCAGGAAGGCGGCCTGGCCTACATGCGCTACTCGGTTTCCGACACCGCCGAATACGGCGACTACACGCGCGGGCCGCGCATCGTCAACCAGCAGACCCGGGAGGAGATGAAGAAAATCCTTTCGGAGATCCAGTCCGGCGCCTTTGCGCGGCAGTGGATCGAGGAAAACAAGACCGGCCGCAAGGATTTCCTGGCGATGCGCGAGGCCGCGCGCCATCAGCCCATCGAGGAAGTGGGCCGCGAGCTCCGCGGCATGATGCCCTTCCTCAAAAAGAAGAAAGAAGCCGGCGTGCCGCAGGATTCCGAAGCGGCAGCGGCGAAGAAGTAGGGCCAGTTCGGGGACTGGCTTCGAGACCCCCCGGATTGGGGAGTTTCGTTGCCCGTCCCCGGATTGGGACGGGATGCTGTCATGAGAATCTTCACTTTCGACACCACCCTCCGCGATGGGACGCAGGGGGAGCACGTATCGTTTTCGGTCGAGGACAAGCTCCTCATCGCGCAGAAACTGGACGAGCTTGGAATCGACTACATCGAAGGCGGATGGCCCGGCTCGAACCCGAAAGACAAGGAGTTCTTCGAACGCGCTTCGGAACTGAAGCTCAATCACGCCCGGCTCACCGCCTTCGGCTCCACGCGCTTCGCGAAGAATCCCGTGGAGGAGGACCGCAATGTGCAGGCGCTGGTCGAAGCCGGTACGCCGGCCGTCGCGGTCTTCGGCAAGAGCTGGGACCTGCATGTCCGGCGCGCGCTCGGTATTTCCCGGGAGCAGAACCTCGAGCTGATCTCCGATACGGTCCGGTACCTGAAACGTCACGGCAAGGAAGTGATTTACGACGCCGAGCATTTCTTCGACGGCTACCGCGACAATCCGGAGTACGCGCTGAAGACCCTGGAAACCGCGCAGGCGTCCGGCGCCGACGTGCTCTGCCTCTGCGATACGAATGGCGGCACGCTCACCAGCCGGGTGGCCGAACTGGTGGCCCTCGTGAAGCGAACGTTCGGCGGCGTAATCGGCATCCATACCCATAACGATTCCGACCTTGCCGTGGCCAACGCCATCGCCGCGGTAGAGGCGGGCGCCACGCACGTGCAAGGCTGCCTCAACGGCTATGGCGAACGCTGCGGCAACGCCAATCTCGCCTCGGTGATCGCCAACCTCGAGCTCAAAGCGGGCTGCGAGACCCTGGGCCCGGAGAAACTGGCCTCACTGGCTTCGGCGTGCCGGTTCATCGCGGAGCTCGCCAACCTGCCGCTGCGGAACGATCAGGCCTTCGTCGGCAAGAGCGCCTTCGCCCACAAGGGCGGCGTACACGTCAGCGCCGTGCTCAAGGATTCCGCCACCTACGAACACATCAAGCCGGAAGCCGTCGGGAACCGGCAGCGCGTGCTGGTGAGCGATCTTTCCGGCCGCGGCAACATCCTTTACAAGCTGAAACAGCACGGCGTGGCCGAACGCCTCGACGAAAACGCGCGGCGCGAACTCCTGGAGCGCATCAAGCAGCTGGAGTACGAAGGCTACGAGTTGGAAGCGGCGGAAGGGACGTTCGAATTGCTGGTCCGCGAGGCCATGTATCCCGGGGTGCAATTCTTCGACGTGGACAGCTACGAAGTCTCCACCCGCGCCGGCGCCGGCGCCGTGGCGCGCAGCGTGGCCACCGTGACCCTCCGGGCGCAGGACGGCGTGCACTCGGCCACCGCCGCCGGCCACGGACCTTTTCACGCCTTGCACCTGTGCCTCCGCAAGTGCCTCTCGAAGCTGTACCCGCAGATCGCCGACGTACGGCTCACGGATTATAAGGTCCGCGTCCTCGACTCCCGCAAAGGCACGGCCGCGAACGTGCGCGTGCTCATCGAGTGGAGCGACCATCGCCGGAGCTGGTCTACCGTGGGGGTTTCGGACAACGTGGTGGAGGCGAGTTGGAAGGCCCTGGTGGACGCCATCCGCCTGGAGTTGATGCGCCTCACCGAGCAGGACAGCTCCATCGAAAAGGCCGTCGAAGACTACTGCTGGGGCGTGTAGCCCGGGCTTCAGCCCGCCCTGTCCCTACTCGTGTGGACACCGCTCGGCAAGAGTCTCCACGTTACAATTTTGGAGTGAAGACGAAACTCCAAAGCATCGCGCTCGCCCTGGCGCTGACCGGTTGCCTGACGCTGGCTCAGGCCCAGAATCCGAAGGGAGATCACTGGGTCTCCACCTGGACCACCGCCCAACTGCTGGCGCGCACCGCGCCGCCGCCCGCCGCTCCCGCCGCTGCGCAGCCGCCTCGCACGCCTCAGGCCGTCGGCGCGCGCGGGTTCAATAATCAGACGGTGCGGATGATCGTGCGCACCAGCATCGGCGGCCGCCGCGCCCGCGTGAAGATCGCGAACGCTTTCGGGGGCGCGTCCGTCACCGTCGGCGCCGCGCACATCGCGGTCCGTTCCAAGGGATCGGAAATCGTGGCGGGCTCGGACCGCCCGCTGTCGTTCAACGGAAAACCCGGCTGCATGGTGGGTCCGGGGATGGTGATCCTGAGCGACCCGGTAGACCTGGAGATCCCGCAGGTGGGCGATGTCGCCGTCAGTCTCTACTTTCCCGGCGAGACGGGACCTCCCACTACGCACGCCACCGGCCTGCATAACGCCTACATCAAGGACGGGGATGCGACCGCCCAGCCTGCCATGGCCGATGCGATGACCACGCAGTCCTACTACTTTCTCGCGGGCGTCGATGTCCTGGCGCCGCGCCGCGATGCCCTCATCGTCGCGTATGGCGATTCCATCACCGACGGCGCCCGCTCCACGCCGGAAACCGACCATAGCTGGCCCGCCCTGCTTGCGGCGCGTTTCGGGTCGAAGAAGAAGCCGGCGGCGTTCGCGATAGGGAATATGGGGATTGGCGGCAACCGCGTCCTGCGCGACGGGACGGGTTCCAGCGCCCTGGCGCGCTTCGACCGCGACGTCCTGGGCCAGTCCGGCGTCGCCTGGGTCATGCTGCTCGAAGGGATTAACGACATCGGCCGCATGGCCACCGTGCCGGCCGAAGCCGTCACCGCCGACGAACTGATCGGCGCCTACAAGCAGCTTATCGAGCGGGCGCACACCCACGGGCTGAAGATCGCGGGCTGCACCCTGCTGCCCTTCCAGGGCGCGAGCTACTATCGCGAACCGGGCGAGGCCGTCCGCGAAGCTGTCAACAACTGGATCCGCACCAGCGGCGCCTTCGACGCCGTCGTGGATTTCGAGGCCGCCACGCGCGACCCCGCCAACCCCAAGCGCATCAAGCCCGAGTTCGATCCCGGCGACCACCTGCACCCCAACGATGCCGGTTACCAGGCCATGGCCAACGCCGTGGATCTGCAAATTTTCAACCGCAAGAAGTGATCCTGGGCTTGTGGCCGACGCGCGCTCAACAGCGCGCGATCCCGAGCCGGCGCAACATCTCATTCAAGCGGGGATCCGAGCGCAACGGATCGTAGAGCGGCATGACTCGCAGGAAAAAGAGCCCGGAGTCATGCGCCTCGTATGCTTTCTCCATCCACTCGAATGCCCGGTCCCGGTCGCCAATCGCTGCGTACAGCAACACGAAGCACCTGGGCATCACGGCTTCGCGTCCGCTCCTGGACAGCAAATCCCCCAACACGCCCGACGCCACATCGCGATTTCCCGCCCTGGCGTACGCCGCTCCCAGGTACGCCATCGAAAGTGCGTCCTGGGAAATCGCAACCGCCTTCTCGAGAGCGTCAATCGACTGCGCATACCTGCATCTGCACGATTCGGCGAGCCCAAGCCCCGAGTAGGCCAGCGGCGAGCCGGGGAACAGTTCCAGGGTCCTGCGCGCCTGCTCGGCTGCCCGGTCATAATCGTCGACAAAGAGGTAGATCCATGCCAGGTTTGCGTTGACGTACTCCGATAGCGGATCCAGGAGCAAAGCGAGCCTCATCTCGCTCGCAGCTCGCGCTCTATCTTCGCTGGTCGTGATCAGAAAGATGGAGTTCACGGCGTGGGCGTGTTCGTCGCTGGGGTTCAGTTCAATGGCGCGCAGGGTCTCCGCTTCGCATCTGTCCAGATCCCAGTCGCACATCCAGGTGGCCCAGCCCAACGCCCAATGGGCGGCGCTGAGCGCGTCGTCGCGCGCGATCGCTTCCAACGCCGATTCCTTGGCTTTTCGATAGGCATCCGGAAACGGGTGATGTCCCCAGAATCCAAGCAGCGCATAGCAGTCTGCCATGTGGGCATAGGAGAGCGCATGGTCCGGATCCTTCGCGAGCGCCATTTGAAAATACTCCAGGGCCTTCTCAAAACTCTCCCGGGACCACCGGCTCATGTGATGCCGGCCTCTCAGGTACGCGAGATGGGCTTCCGGATCGACCGGGCGCGGGCGGACGAGCCGGGCCAACTCATGAGGCGCTATTGCCAACTGAACTGCCCCGGCGATCGCCTGGGCGACCTGTCCCTGGAGGCTGACGATATCAGCCAGATCGCTGTTGTACGTCTTTGCCCACAGATGTTGCTCCGGGAAGACCTGAATCAGTTGAGCCGTGATCCGGATTCGGTTGCCGGCGCGCAATACGGACCCCTCGATGATCGCGTCGGCCATGAGTTCCCGCCCGATCTCCGGGATGGTTTTCCGCGTGCCCTTGAGGTGCAGCGCCGTTTGCCGTGAAATGACCCGTAGCGTGCTCAGGCTGCCCAGTTCGGTCGTCAGGGCATCGGCCACTGCATCACCAAAGAAATCCTGCTCCGGGTCATGGCTCAGGTTCTCGAACGGCAGCACAGCGAGAGTAGGTGGAGCGGCCCTCGACGGCTCCGCCGGGACCATAAAGCGGTACCCCCTCCGCGGCCACGTCTCGATGAACCGGGGTTTCGCCGCGGAATCGCCAAGCGCATCGCGCAGCCGGTTGACGGCGCTGTTCAGACTGTTTTCGAAGTCGACGAAGATGCCGCCCGGCCACAACCGGCGGCGCAACTCATCTCGTGTGACGACTTCGCCGCGATGTTCGAGAAGCGCGGCAAGGACTTCGAACGATTTGTCCCGGACACGGATCCGCAGACCGCCCTTGCGAAGTTCCCGCCTCTCTGCATCGGCTTCGTAAGGGCCGAAGCGGAATCGAATCGGCCTGCCCTCCATGCGAGCCAGCGTAGCGCCCTGGCGATTCGGAGTCAACACTCCAGAAATCATGAGGTTAGACGGTGAGAAGGATATAAGACGCAAGTAAGAGAAGACCCTGCGCGATAGGACCAGAATGGCCTTGGGTGGAAGTCCCTATGAAACCACGAGACTCGTTTTGCAGGCTGACTGTCCTCGCGATCGCCTTCCTGATTCTCTTCGCCGCTGCGCCGCCGGCGGCTGCTCAGTCAATCTGGGGCGACCCTCTGCGCGTCGCGCTTCCCTTCAATCTGGTCGACAGGTTGGATGGCCCCACGTTCAAGATCGCTGTTCCGGCGAATTGGAATGGAACGCTGCTGATCCATCTTGTAGGACTGAAGACGGGGCCCGAGCCCCCGGAACCGGCTCTCGCGCCGCCGGTCCTGCCGGGTTCCGGACCGTCCCTGGACCCAACCCTGCTCTCGATGGGCTACGCTCTAGCTGCCTCACAGGTCGCTACTTTGGAGTGGCAACAGAAGGCGGAGGTTCAGGACAGCTTCGCTCTCGCCACCTACTTTCGGGCGACGGTGGGCCAACCCAGGCGAGTGATCCTTCTGGGTTGGTCGCTCGGTGGGCTCGCCGCTCTCCGTCTGATCGAGGAGTATCCTCGCTCGTTCGACGCCGCGATTGCGACGTGCGCTCCGGCGGCCGGAACCCCGAAGCGATTTGACCGCTCGCTCGATTTCTCCCTGGCCTACTCGGTGGTGTTCGGCTGGCCAGACGCGTGGGGAACCGTCGCCGACGTGCGGAGCGGCATCAACTTCGCCAAAGACGTTTCCCCTGTCGTGCCCTGGCCCAAAGCGGACGGGAGCAACCGCGGCGGCTGGGAGTTCATCCGGCTCATCAGCGGCATTTCCTCCGACGCATTCTGGCGCACCGACCCGATGTGGGGATATACCGGCTTCTTGGCGAACATGGTGTGGGCCACGCAACAGCGCGAAGCCATGGAGTCCTGGGCCAGGGGGCCTGTCGCGCAAAACCGGGATCACATCTACAGTCTCAAGCCTGAGGACAAGGCATACCTGGCCGGATTGGGCGTCAATGCCGATGATCTGCTGTGGAAGATGAACTACCGGGCGCCGATCGATGCATGCGCTGGGTGCCGCGATTTTGCGTACCGATTCGGCTCCGTCCGGGGCGCCTTGACAAAACCGGTAATCACTTTGCACACGACGGCGGACGGCACGGCGGATATCAGCCACGAGAGCGCGTATCGCGCGGCGGTCGAAGCATACGGGAGCGCGAACCTGCTGGTCCAGGCTTACGTGACCGGAGTAGGCCACTGCGCGTTCACGCCCACGCAGTTGCTCACCGCGCTGGCGGCGATGGAGAAATGGCTCGACACCGGCATTCGCCCGGATGCTTCGGCCTTCCCCGCGCAGCAGGGATTCGACAACGGATTTGCGCCCCCGCCCTGGCCATATTGATTGAAACCCGGTGGAGTGGGCTTTCCGCCGGACCCAGGGGGCGCCCCGCCAGCTTTCGTGCCGGCATGCTGAAAGCCGGTATAACGCCGGCGTAGTAGGCCGGAGACCCGCTCCACGGTGTTATCCTCCTACTCATGGATGAGCGTCGCATGACCGATGTCGGCGGTACGCCGGGCGGGCTGGGCTATTTCCTCATCGGGTTCATCATGGCATGTCTTGGCGGGTATCTCCTGTCCAATCAGGTCATGGTGGTGGGCTCTTACTGGAACTTCTACGGCACGAACACGTTCGGCGTCACGCTCGTGCCCATGCTCATCGGCATCGCCATCCTGTTCTGGAACGGGCGGAACATCATCGGGTGGCTGCTCACGGCCGGTGGCGCCCTGTTCATCCTCGCCGGCGTCATCGCCAATATGCACATCTACTTTCAGCCGGCGAGCCTCTTCAATACGCTCGTCATGCTGATCCTCCTGGTGGGCGGCCTGGCCCTGATCGCACGCGCCCTGCGGTCCCGCGCATGATTGCCGATCGGGAGTTGGTTCCCGCCAAACACGTTCTGCCCTTCGTTCTGGTCACCGCCCTGTTTTTCCTGTGGGGCATTCCCAACAACCTCAACGACGGGGGTGCCGTGAACGCACTCGCGGGAGGGGGAACGCTCATTACATTTCCAATGCTCACAGCAGTCGGCGTGCCGACGGTGGCGGCCAATGTCACTAACACCGTGGCGCTCTGCCCCGGATACCGCGGCGCCGAACAGGGGAACGGCGGCTGAATCTCGCCCAGGCTTTCAACCCCTTCGGCGCAATCGCCGGCGCTCTCATCGGTACGGTCTTCATCTTCTCCGGAATCGAGCTGAACGGCGCGCAGGTGGCTGGTATGAAGGCCGCCGGAACCTATGACGCCTACCTGAGGCGCGAGACCAGGCGGGTCATCACGCCGTATATCGCGCTGGCCTGCGTCACGCTGGCGTGGGCGTTCCTCATGCTCCGCACGAAGTTCCCGGCCCTCGGCGCCGAACAGGGGAAGGGCGGCGAGCGGGGCAGTTTTCGCACGCTCCTGCGGCATCGCCACTTCGTGCTGGCCGTGGTGGCGCAGTTCTTCTACGTCGGCGCGCAGGTGGGCACGTGGAGCTACTTCATTCAATACGTGCAGGACTACGCCCATCAGCCGGAGAAGTTCGCCGGATACCTCCTCAGCGGGACTCTCGTGATCTTCGGCATCGGGCGGTTCGCCTCCACCTGGCTGATGAAGTTTTTCCAGCCCAATCTGCTGATGGGGGCTTTCGCCCTGGTGAACGTGGCGCTGTCGGCGGCGGCCGTGGCACTGCCCGGCTGGATCGGCCTCTGGGCCGTGTTCCTCACCAGCTTTTTCATGTCCCTCATGTTCCCCACCATCTTCGCTCTGGGGCTGAAGGACCTCGGCCCCGACACGAAGTTGGGTGGTTCGTTGATCGTCATGGGGATTGTCGGAGGCGCGGCCATCACTCCGCTCATGGGCTGGATCGGCGCCCGCAGCATGGCGCTCGCCATGCTGGCGCCCCTGGGGTGTTACGCCGTGATCGCCCACTTTGCCTACGCCGGTTCGAAGCTCCGCGCTCGGTCGGCCGCCGCATAAAACGGCATAGACACGGTAGAAGTACTAGTACTTCGCGCCCGAGAACAGGACCATCCTCGTTGACATGCGCCCGACGCGCGCCGTAGGTTGGTATCGGATGTCATTATCCGAATTAATTACGCAGGAGGATTGATGCGTGCCGTCCTTGTACTTCTGACGCTCTTGGCTTCCGTCGTAGCAATCAACGCCACCACGGTTATTTCCCTTTGCCCCACCGGCGTTACGACTGGTTGCTCCGGAACATACTCTTATCAGTACATCGGCGAGAACGGCCATACCTACTCCGGCAGCCCCGTTGTTATGAGCCTTACCAGCACCTTCACCGGTTGGGTCAACCGTGGTTCGGGGAAGTGGGTTTCGATTGCCGATGCGGCGGCATTGGCTCCCGAGGGTATGCAACTGTTCGATCCGCAGCACAGTCCCCCGGTCTACGACAAAGACCAGGACGGCAATGACATCACGTCGGATCCGCTCGATACGGGTAGCGGGCACAGCTGGACTCATGGGTATCTGGTCAGCTACACCTTCACGTTCGATGCCCCCGCGTTCCGCCCCGGGACTGCCCGGCTCGCCGGCGCGTGGGCGGCCGACGACGGCGGCATGGGAGCCACGGGTGTTTTCATGAACAACGTCCTCGTAGACGCCATCCCGGCCTGGGGTACCGGCAGCTATGCCGCCTTGCACGCATTCGACGTCGCCCTCTCCAACCTGCTGCCCGGAACCAATACGCTCGAGTTCAGGGTGGATCATGCCGACAGTTGGTATGACGGCGTGATCGTGGATAGCTTGACTCTCACCGGCGACCCGACGCCCGAGCCGGCGTCCCTGCTCCTGGTTGGCGCGGGGGCCGCGCTGCTCTTCTTCCGCCGCCGCCGCTGCTGAACCCGTCCTCACAATCGCGCCGTCGCGATAAAACGCACGAAAACGCGCCGAATGGCTGCCTTAGTACGGAAGCTTTGCGCTCCAGGCGTTACCCTGACTGAGAGCGCCTCGCTCGTAAACCACTCGGAGGTGTTATGAAGCAGAACATGGGGGACCGGGAACAGAAGATCCGTATGGCAGTGGGTTCCGCCGCGGCCGCCGCGGCGATATTCGCTCCGCTCAGGTACAAATGGAAGGGTGTGCTCACCGCCGCCGCTTTCGGCGGCCTGTTCACTGGGGCGACTGGTTTTTCGCCGTTCAAAAAGGCCCTAAGGATGGGCAGGTAATCTCGAAAACCGGAGCGGGCGTCCGGGCGGAGGCCCGCTCCGTATTTGCTATCCCTCTTTGGTGACCGTGACCGTGACCTCCGCCGTCACGTCCTTATGCAGCCGGACCGGGACTTTGTACTCCCCAAGCTGCTTGATGGGTTCGTCCAGTTGAATCTTCCGGCGGTCGATCGTGAAGTTCTGGGCCGCCAGCGCCTCCGCTACGTCCTTCGCCGTCACCGATCCGAACAACTGGTCGTTCTCGCCGGCCTTCTGCGCGATCGTTATGCTCACGCCGTTCACCATCTTCGCCAGGTCCTCGGCTTCGCCCTTCAGCTTGGCTTCCCGGCGCAGGTGCGCCTGGCGCTCCTGCTCCACGATCTTGCGGTTGGCGTCCGTAGCAGGCACCGCAATCTTGTTCGGGAGGAGGAAATTGCGGGCATACCCCGGCGCTACTTTGACCACTTGGCCGCGGCTCCCGAGTTTCTCCACGTCTTGTCTCAGAATCACTTCCATGGCAAATTCCTCCCGCCCTAGATGCTCGCCGCGAACGGCAGCAGCGCGATATTGCGCGCCTTCTTGATGGCGTCCGTCAGCCGCCGCTGGTGCGGCGCGCAGACGCCGGAAATACGGCGCGGGATGATCTTTCCCCGCTCCGCCACGAAGGCGTGCAACAGCTTCACGTCCTTGTAGTTGATATCGTCGATCCTCTCGACGCAGAAACGGCACACCTTCTTGCGCCGGAAATACTGTTTCTTCTGGGTGGCGAGCGCTTTGTCCCCGCCCGTCGGCCGCTGTGCGGCGCTGCCTGGTCTTCCTTTGCTTTCCGCCATGGCTTATCCCTCCTTCGGCATGCCGGGCATGGCCGGCGCTTCCGTTGCGTGCGGCGGCATCGCGGGCTGCGCCGGCGCCGGGCCGGGAAGCCCCGCCGGAGCCGAGGCGGCGCGCCGCGCGGCGCGTTTGTCGCGCTCCTTCTTCCGCTTCTCCAGGCGCTTCGGCGTCTCGTCGATGCGCCCCGTAAGGAACTTCAGCACCACGTCGGAAACGCGCAGGCGGCGCTCGAATTCTTTAACCACCTCCGGCCCGGCCGAGAACTGCGCCAGGACGTAGAGCCCTTCGCGGTACTTGTCGATTCGATAGGCCAGCTTGCGCTTGCCTCCCGCCCACGGCTCCACCTTGTCCACCGTCGCGCCCGAGTTGGCGAGGTGCGTCTTCAGCGCGTCCAGCCGCTGCGCCACCTCCTCCTCCGGCACGTCCGGCTTAATGATAAACAGCGATTCGTAGATTCTCATGCTTCCTCTGCAAGTAAGCCTGGGGCGCGACGATTGTACTTCGTCATGGCCTTTTCGACGCCCTCGGCAATTATCGAACGCACCGCATCGGCCGCGTAGCCGACCAGCTCGTCCAATTCCTTCCTTTGCGTGCGCCGGAACGGCGCCAGCACAAATTCCGCGCCATCTTTGACCGGATGGCCCGGATGAATTCCCAACCGCACCCGCGCGAACTCGTCCGTTTTCAGGGCCGAGATCAGCGATTGCACGCCTTTGTGGCCCGCCGCGGAGCCCTTGGGCTTGATCCGCAGGGCCCCCCACGGCAGGGCGAGCTCGTCGTAGACCACCACTAGGCGATCCAGCCCGATCGAGTGCTTCTCCATCAGCGGCGCGATCGAAGTCCCGCTGAGGTTCATGAACGTCTGCGGCTTGGCCAGCATCACCGCCTGCCCGTCGATTTCGCCCACACCGGTGAGCGATCTCGTATCCCTGCGCGTGACGCGGACGCCGTGCCGCTCCGCCAGGCGGTCGATGGTGAGAAAACCCAGGTTGTGCGGCGTGAGCGCGTACTCCTCGCCCGGGTTGCCCAAACCGGCCACCAGCAACATGTCGGATTATTTCTTCTTGCCCTTGTCCTCGGCCGGGGCTTCTTCTTCCTTCTTGCCCTTCTTGATGACTTCGGGTTCGGCCGCCGTGGGCGTGGCCGCGGCTTCCGGCGTAGCTGCGGCGCCTTCGGCCGGGGTCGGCTCGGCCTCGGCGCGCAGCGCCACCACGTGCGCAATTACCGTGTCCGGCGCGCTCACCAGCTTCATCGAGCCCGCCAGGGGCACGTCGCTGGCGCGCCGCGCCTGGCCGATCATCAGTTCGCTCACGTCCATCGTGAAACGCTCCGGAATGTCGTCCGGCAGGCATTCGATCTCAATCGCGCGCGTCACCACCTCCAGCAACCCACCCTGCTGCTTGACGCCCATCGGCTCGCCCTCGGTGTTCACCGGAACGTTCACGATCAGGCGCTTGGTAAGGTCGATGCGTTTGAAATCGGCGTGCAGCAGCGTGCCCCGGATGGGGTCCTGCTGCTGGTCTACCACCATCACCGGCGTGCCCTCGCCGCCGTCCACCGCCAGGTTGAAAATGGTGTTGTACCCGGTGTTGCTGCGGATGATGCGGAGCACCTCGCGCGGGTTCACCGCGATGCTCACCGGTTCCTGGAAAGCGCCGTACACGACCGCTGGGATCAGTCCCTCCCGGCGCGTCCGGCGCGCTTCGTTCTTCCCGCGCGTGGTTCGCACCGCGGCGGCTACCGTAATTTCTTTTCTCACTGAATCTCTCCTTTTCGGGATCGGAGTCCGGTTCGCCCCCCCCGCTTCCACTTGGGGTTAACGTGGGTCCGAGAGCCCGTTTCCGTCGCTAGCCGTCAGCATACGCACGGCTTTTCCTAGCTACTGACGACTAACGACTATACAAACAACCCGCTGACCGAAGTCTCCTCGTGGATCGACCGGATGGCTTCCGCCAACAGGTGCGCGATCGACAGTGATTTGATCCGGCCACACTTCCTCGCCTCTTTCGAGAGCGGAATCGAATTCGAAAAAACCACTTCCTGCAGGCACGATCCCTCGATCCGGCCCACTGCCGGGCCCGAGAGCACCGCGTGCGTGGCGCAGGCCGATACGCTGGCCGCGCCCTTTCCCAGAAGGGCTTCGGCGCCCTTCACCAGCGTCCCCGCGGTGTCGATCAAATCGTCCACCAGGAGGCAATGCCGGTTCCTCACGTCGCCCACCACGTTCATGACCTCGGCGACGTTGGCCTCCTCCCGGCGCTTGTCGATGATCGCCAGGGGGGCGCTCAGTCTCTTGGCGAACGCCCGCGCGCGTTCCACGCCACCCGCGTCCGGCGAAACCACCGTCCGCTCGGAAACGTTCTCCGCCTTGAAATGCTCGATCAATACCGGCGTGGCGAACAGGTGGTCCACTGGGATATTGAAGAACCCCTGGATCTGCGCGGCGTGTAAATCCAGCGTCAGAACGCGATTCGCGCCCGCTGTCTCGAGCACGCCCGCCACCAGTCGCGCGGAAATCGGAACCCGGGGTTTGTCCTTACGGTCCTGGCGGGCGTATCCATAATAGGGTAACACTGCCGTGACGCGCTTCGCCGATGCCCGTTTCAGGGCGTCGATCATCAGCAGCAGCTCCATCAGGTTCCGGTCTACCGGGGTGCACGTCGGCTGAATGATGAACACATCCGCGCCGCGAACGTTTTCCTTGATCTGCAGGTAGATCTCGCCGTCGGAGAACTGCTTCACCATCGCCTTGCCAAGCTCGAGCCCGAGGCTGGCGCAGATCTCGTGGGCCAGCGCGGGGTTGGCGTTCCCGGCGAAGATCTTCAAACGATTCTGATTCATGGTCAGTACCGGCTCTGGGGAGGCCATATTCCTGGAGCTGCATGCTCCGCCAGCGCCCGTCCCCAAAGCGAACGGTAGCGCCCGCGGCTCACCAGCGATACGCGAAAAACCTGCTTCTCCGTAAAGAAGCCCTTCGGCTTTCGAAGCTGCCGGAGAGCGCGGGAGGCCTCCTCGCGAGTGGAAAACAACCCGAAGACCGCCGAGCCGCTCCCGGTCATCATCGCCGCGGAAGCGCCCGCCCCCATCAAAGCCCGCTTCACCGTAGCCAGGGCAGGGTATTGTTCGAACACGACTTCCTCGAAATCGTTGGCCGCTTCCCCCCCGGCGCGCAGGGCCCACGTATGCGACTGGAAACTAAATATTTTATTTTGTTGGGATTCGCTTGTCAAACGAGGGCTGAGGGCGGCGTACGCCCGCGCCGTGTCCACGTGCACCGGCAGGGCCGCGATCAGCGCCGCCGGCGCCGGCCCGTCCGGCAGCGGGAACAGTTCCGTCCCGCGGCCGATCCCCGCGGCCGCGCCGCCCAGAAGAAAAAACGGTACGTCGCTGCCTAGCGCCGCCGCCATCCGGCGCAATTCCTGCGCCGCCACCCGCCGTCCGGCCAATACCGGCAAACTCATCAGGACCGCGGCGGCGTCCGACGACCCCCCTCCCAGTCCGGCGCCCATCGGAATCCGCTTCACCAGCCGGATTTCAACCCGGCCCGCGGCGCCCATGGCCTCCATGGCCACTCGGGCCGCCCGCAACACCAGATTGTCCGGAATGCCGGGGTCGTCCACCAACTCGATGGCGGTCTCCCTCCCCGGCGTGAAACAGATATCGATGACGTCGGCCAGCGAGATCGTCTGAAAGACCGTCCGCAGTTCGTGGTAGCCGTCCGCCCGTTTCCCCAGGACCCGCAGATGGAGGTTGATCTTGGCCAGCGCGCGGACGCACGCCCTCCGCGGCCCGGAAGAGGCGCTCATTTGTCGTACTGGAGCAGCGAGAACACGTCGTAGCCTTCCAGTTTCCGCCGGCCGTTGAGGAAGGTCAGTTCCACCACGAATCCCATTCCCGCCACCACGCCCCCTACTTTGCGCACCATCTCCGCCGCCGCCGCCGCGGTGCCGCCC
>JAIQFU010000243.1 GCA_020073115.1 Terriglobia bacterium | reverse complement strand
CGGGGCGGCTGTCGAGGGCCGCCTCGGCGCGGCGGGCGAGGTCCTCGAAGCCCTCCGCGGGGGCCGTCTGACCCTGCGCCATGAGGAGAGCGGCAGGGAGAATGCAAAGCAGCGCGGCCCCGCGGCCGGGGAGAGTCATCATGGCCCTACGTTATCGCAATTGCCGTTATGCTGGAATCGATGCGCCTGCCGGTGATCCTCGTTTTGCTGGGTTGCGCCGCCGCGGCGCAGGCGCAGAATCCGGAACAACTTTTCAAAGAGGCCGTGGCGGCCCAGCAGCGCGGGGACGACGCCACCGCCATCGCCAAGTACGGGGAGTTGCTGAAAATTCGGCCCGACGTGCTCGAAGTCCGCGCCAACCTGGGAGCCGCCCTGGCGCGCCAGGGGCGCTTCGACGAAGCCATCGAACAGTACCGCGCGGCGCTCGCCAGGGATGAAGGCAATTTCGCGCTCCGGATGAACCTGGCGCTGGCCTATTACAAGAAGGGCGCGTTCGCGGAGGCCGGCAAAGAGCTTGGTTCGCTCCGCGGGGGGAACGACGATGTCCGGGTGGCGACCCTGCTGGCGGACTGCCATCTTCGGCTCGGGCAGGACGCGCAGGCCATCGCCGTGCTGGCTCCCGTGGAAGCGGCTCACCCGGACGATCTCGGCGTGGTCTGGATCCTCGGCTCGGCCCTGATTAGGGCCGGCCACCTGCGCGACGGCGTGGAACGGGTGGAGAAGGTTGCGCAGCGCGGCAACAGCGCGGAGGCGTACCTGCTGGCGGGGCAGACTCTCCTCA
This sequence comes from Terriglobia bacterium, assembly GCA_020073115.1. Classification (GTDB taxonomy): domain Bacteria; phylum Acidobacteriota; class Terriglobia; order Bryobacterales; family Bryobacteraceae; genus BOG-224. The sequence continues at coordinate 8,685 of JAIQFU010000243.1, read as the reverse complement.
AAATGGATGAGTTCGAGCGGGCGCGCGACGATGCCGGCGCGGCCCTGCGGCTCAATCCGCGGCTTCCGGGCGGCCTCACCCTGCGCGGTTCGACCCTGCAATACCTGGGGGACAATGCGGGGGCGACGGCCGCGCTGCGCCAGGCCGTCGAGCAAGACCCGAACGATTTCGAGGCGCACCTGACCCTGGGGGCGGTGCTGAACACGGAGCGCGAACTGGCGGGGGCCAGGCAGCACCTGGAGCGAGCGCTCGCGTTGAAACCGGATTCGAACCTGGCGCTTTATGAAATGGCGCGGCTGGAGCGCACCGAGGGCCAGGTGGAAGAGGCCATCCGGGATTTCGAGAAGGTGATCAAGGCCGACCCCAAATGGGCGCAGCCGCACCTGGAGTTATCCGTGCTCTATTTCAGGATGGAGCGGCAGGCGGACGGGTCCAAAACAACCGGTGGCGAAAGCCGGCCACCCGTGGTACTCACGGTTCCTTAACCCTCACCACCCGGCCGGCGGGGACGTCTTTCAGCGTTTGCACCGCTCCCGACGGCCAGTGGATCTCGATGGAGTCGGCTTTTCCGTCGGAGCCCAGGCCGAAATGCACCGGGCCGTAGCTGGAGGAGGCGTAGCCTACGCTGGTGGTCATGTGGTTGTACTGGGCGCCGGATTTGCCAACGAGCTTGATCCGGGCGCCGATTCCGTCGCGGTTGCTCTTCGTCCCCTCCAGCGCGAGGTCGAGCCAATGGCCGGAGGCGGGGCTGCGGTTCATCCAGATCTCGGCGTCGCCGTTCATGGCGGTGGCCACGACGTCGATGCGCCCGTCGCCGTCCAGGTCGCCGAACCCCAGGCCGCGGTGCCGGGCGGGCGGCGCGGCGTCCAGACCCGCCTCTTCGGTCAGCGCCTGCCAAGGCCCGCTTCCGGGGTTCCGGAAGACGGTGTTGAGCTGGTGCGCCACGTTGCCGGGCATGGCCTTCCACAGCACGTCGCCGCGGCTGACGAAGAGGTCCTTCCATCCATCGTTATCGAAGTCGTAGAGCCCGGGCCCAAAGCCGGCTTTGGACATGCTCGCCAGGCGCATGCCGCTGGAGGAAGTGATCTCGTGAAAGGTGCGTCCGGCCAGGTTCTTGAAGAGGGGAAAGGTCTGCTTCTCGAGGGCGACGAATACGATATCCGGGTAGCCGTCATTATCCGCATCGCGGAAATCGACCCCCATGCCGGAGACGAAACCGCCGTCCTCCACCAGCGACACCCCGGCCGGAAAGGCCACTTCCTTGAAAGCCCCGCCGGTGTTATGGAAGAGGAAGTTGTAGGAGCCGTCGTTGGTGACGAACAGGTCGGGCAGGCCGTCCAAATCGTAATCCGCCATGGCGCCGCCCATGCCTTTTCCCACATGCGCCCGGATGCCCCACTTCTCCGAGACATCCTCGAAACTCCCATTTCCTATGTTGAGATATAGCTGGTTCGGCAGCCCCTTGTAGGATCGCGGCGCGCAGTAGTCCGGGACGCCTTTGTAATCGCACAGCGGCTCGGTGGCGTAGTCCCACTGGAGATAATTCACGACGAAGAGATCGAGCAGACCGTCGTTATTGGCGTCCAGCCACACGCCGGTGATGGCCCACATGGGTCCGAACTGCGGATCCGGGACGTTGCGGATGCCAGCCTTGGCGGTGACGTCGGTAAAGGTTCCATCGCCGTTATTGTGGTAGAGCGCGCTGCGGTGAACTCCGGCGACGAAGAGGTCGGGACGGCCGTCGTTGTCGTAATCGGCGACGGCGGCGCCGCCGTCGAAGCCGGTCCCGAGGAGGCCCGCTTGTTCGGTCACGTCGCTGAACTTCCCGCCGCCGTCGTTATGAAAAAGGCGGTTGAAATCTTTCGGCGAGTCCTTCTTCAGGGTTTCCAGGTTCGCGCCGTTCGTGAAGAAGATATCGGGACGGCCGTCGCCGTCGTAGTCGAATACGGCCAGGCCGCCGCCCATCGTGGCCGGCACGTGCCGGGGCGAAGTCTCGCCGCCTTCCAGATGGAAGGAGATGGCTTGCAGTTCGAACCGGATAGGCGAAGGAGGGCCGCCGGCGAGGAAGGCGGCGGAAGAAGCCAATAGAGCGAAGACCGCGGCGGCCGGACGGGCGAATCCCATGAAGGATAAGAATAACGCGGTAGGGCGCCGGCGAAGCGGGTGGGGCGGGGCTTCTGCCAGGCTCAACGCCGCGCTGGGCCGAAGCCCGCCCCACAGAGGACGCGGTCAGCGTCCGGGCGCGTAATATCCGGAGCGGGCGTAGATTTGCAGGGGCGGCGTGCCGGGCGGCGCCATCACCTGCACCTTGATCTTGCGGTACTTGCCCGGGGTGGCGTCTTGCGGCGGGTAATACCCCAGCACGTACTGATTGTGCAGCGTAGACCCGATTTTCGCCATGGCGCCACGCAGGTCGTTGCCGTCCCGGATGATGAAATTCACGCCGCCTGTTTTTTCGGCGAGGGTGGCGAGAAGCTGAGGGCCGTCCACCTCCTCCTGAGTCTGCGGATCATCGTAGAGCCCGATCACGAAGATCTCGGTATCGGATTCGAGCGCGGCGCTCATGACTTCCCTGATGGTGTAGCGGCTGTTGTTGTCGCCCCCGTCGGAAACAACGATCAGCGCTTTGCGCGGATTGTGCGCGTGCTTCAGTTGGGAGAGTCCGAGATAGACGCCATCCAACAGGGGGGTGACGCCCTCGGGATGGGTGAAGAGCAGGGCGCTCTCGATCTGGCCGAACTCGGAAGTGAACTTCCGGCGGAGGTCGGCGCGGTTTGAGACGGTTATGAGGAAGCTCTCGTCCCGGGAGTTGAGCCGCTTGTACAACTCCGAGGGAGCGGTCCGCGCGGTTTTGAATTTTTCCGTCATGCTCCGGCTGCAGTCGTAAACGACGCCGACCGAAACGGGGGCGTCCTGCCGGCCGAAGGAGGCGATGGGCACCTGGCGGGAACCGTCGAGGATACGGAAGTTGTCGGGCTGGAGTCCCACCACGTTGCGTCCGAAGGAATCCATGACGGTGACGGGGACCAGGGTCATGTTCACATCCACGCGAATATCGGCCGGGAGCTTGGGGAGTGTGGGCCCCGGAATCCGCGCTTCGAGAAGCCGCGGGCCGGGGTCGGATGAGGTTGCCGCAAAGACCGGGATCATGCAGGCGAGTACGAAAGACGATGTGAAGGAAATGCGCATAACAGGTTTCTGAAAACTGCGCGCCGGGGGGCGGTGCGAATCGCAGTTCTTACTCGGAATCCTGGTGGTACACGCGGGGCGCCTTTGTGTTGACGCGCGCCGCGAGGCGCTTCAAAATGTCCAGGTTTCGACGGTCGTCGTCAGGGCGTTCGACCGGAGTCTCCAGGATGAAGGGCTTGCCGCGCAGTTTGGGATGGGTAAGGATGCGCCGGAAGGCATCCAGGCCGATGTGACCTTTGCCGATATGGGCGTGGCGGTCCACATGAGAACCGAGCGGCGCCTTGGAATCGTTGGCGTGGATGAGCCGGATATTCGAGAAGCCGAGCGTCTCCCCCGCGCGGCGCACGGTCTGCCGCAATCCCGCGGCGGTGGCGATGTCGAAGCCGGAAGCCAGCAGGTGGCAAGTATCCAGGCAATACCCGATGGGGAGGTCGGTCAGATCGTGCGCGAGTTCGCGGATGGACTGCAATTCCTCGAACCGGCCGCCGATATGCGAGCCGGCGCCGGCGGTGTTCTCCAAAAGGACCGTAAGGCGGCGGGGGCGCGATCCAGCGGCGGCGTCGCGAAGCCCCAGGGCGAAGGCCGCAATGCCTTCCTCCACCGAGCGTCCTCGGTAGCTGCCCGGGTGCAGAACCAGGTACTCGGCGCCGATGGCTGCCGCGCGTTCCAGTTCGCCGCGGAATGCCTGGATGGAGTTGGCCCGGATCTGTGGATCGTAGGACGCGAGGTTGATCAGGTAGCTGACGTGAATCGCCAGCGGATTCAGGTCAAAGCGCTCCCTGGCGGCTTTCAGGAGCTTGATCTGGACCGGATCGGGGGCGCGGGCGCGCCACATGCGAGGGCTGGAGGAGAAGATCTGAAACGTATTCGCCCCCTCGGTTCCGGCGCGCAAAGCCGCCTTTTCCAGGGAGCCGGACGTGAAAGTGTGGAAGCCTAACCGCAGATGTCTTCGCTCTCAGACGACAAACGGCGCAAAGCTAGGACGCGGGCCCAACCGGGTAATCACCGGATTGATACGCCTACGGGTCAGAATTCCTTGCCCACGACACGGGATACTCCCGAAGGCACCGTGGACAAATGTATCTACCGTGAATCGGCCACATAGGCCGAGCGTGCATTTTTCTGCACCAAAACGCCGAAAACCAACTGATCATAGGGCACCGGCCGGAAGTGTTGAGCAATTCACCTTCCGAATCTCGGAGGCGTGAAGAGTGATAAACCCTATTGCAACCGATTGATTCAATCGTATAATTAATACAGTTGTTTGAGACAAACGAATGATCGACACGAAAGACAGGATTCTCGATGCCGCCGAGCGGCTGTTCGGTGAGCAGGGGTACGCGGCAACATCGCTGCGGCACATCATCGCCGATGCGGGGGTAAACCTGGCGGCGATCCACTACCATTTCGGGTCGAAGGAAGAACTGCTCGGGGAAGTGATCATGCGGAACGCGGCGCCCGTGAACGAGACTCGCCTGGCTATGCTGGACCGCTTCGATGCCGAGGCCAGTCCCGCTCCGGCGCCTGTGGAGCAGGTACTGGAGGCGTTCCTGGCCCCGATGGCGGAAGTGGCGGCTTGCCACCCGCAATTCGTGAAGGTGATGGGGCGGATGCACGCCGAGGGGCTAATGCCCACCATTATTCGCCGGCATTTCCACACGGTCGTGGAGCGGTTTCACCAAGCCCTGCGGAGGGCGCTGCCGGAGTTGCCGGAAGACGAGCTGATGTGGCGGGTTCATTTCATGACCGGCGCCATGGCGCATGCCACGTGCGCCAAGCCGGTCTTTGAACCGCCGGGGTATGCGACGGAAGACATGCGGCGCCGGCTGGAGCGCCTGGTGGCGTTCCTGAGCGGAGGCTTTCGGGCGCCGGCATTGGCCCCCGAACAGGCGGAGGTGACCCAATGAGGCTGGCCTGGGTTGTATTGGCGGTAGCGCCGGTTTTGACAGCGGCGGACGAGGGCGGTGCACCGCTGCAATTGAGCCTGAAACGGGCGATGGAGGTGGCCACGGCGCCCGAGGGTAATGCCCGCATCCAGCTTTCGGGAGAGGCGTTGAGGCAGGCCCAAGCCCGTTCGGCGCAGGCCCGGGCGGCCCTGCTTCCGAACCTCGACGCGTCCCTGAACGAGCAGAGCCGCACGGCCAATCTGGCAGCCATGGGGGTGCAAATCAGCGTTCCCATACCGGGGTTCCACTTCCCCACGTTTGTCGGCCCGTTTACCACGATCGACGCGCGCGTTTCCGGGGCGCAGAGCGTATTTGATTTCGCTTCAATCCGGCGGTTCCAGGCGTCCAAAGTGGCGATTTCGGCGGCGAAGCAGGATTCCGACTCCGCCGCGGAGCAGGTGGGAGCGCAGGTGGCGAAGGCTTACATGGCGGCGGTGCGCGCCGATGCCGATGTCGAAACGGCGCTGGCCAACATCAGCCTCTCGGAAGCGGTCCTGAAGCAGGCGGAAGATCAGAAGAACGCGGGGACGGGCACGGGCATCGAGATCACGCGCGCCCGCGTGCAACTCGCCAACGACCGGCAGCGTTTGCTGGTGGCCCAGAACGCCCGCCGCAGCGCGCACCTGCAACTGCTCCGCGTCATGGGGATGCGGCTCGATACCGAGGTGGAACTCACCGACAAGCTGCAATTCACGCCGGTGGACGCGGTCACGCTGGAAGAGGCGAAGGCGCGGGCGGTGAAGGAGCGTCCGGATTACAAGGCGCAGCAGGAGCGCGAGTCGAACGCCCGCCTGGCGGCGAGCGCCACGAAATTGGAGCGGCTACCTTCGGTGGCTGCGTTCGGGGATTACGGTTCGCTCGGGACCGGTTTCGACAACGCCCTGCCCACCCGCACCTACGGAATTTCGGTGCGAGTGCCCATTTTCGACGGCGGACGGCGGGATGCCCGGCGGGTGGAATCGGAATCGCAGTACCGAGCCGAGAAGGTGCGGACGAACGACCTGAAAGAGCAGATCGACCTGGACGTGAGGCTGGCGCTGGACGCGCTCAAGTCGGCGGAAGACCAGGTGAACGTAGCCAGGGACGGCCTGGAACTGGCGGAGAACGAGTTGACGCAGGCGCGGCGGCGGTACGACGCCGGGGTCGCGAACAGCCTGGAAGTCACGGACGCCCAGACGCGGCTGGAGAGGGCGCGTGACAACCAGACCGCGGCGCTGTTCAACTACGGCATGGCGCGGGTGGACCTGGCGCAGGCCATGGGGAGAGTGAGGAGTCTGGCGCAGTGAGTGCGGGTGGGGCGGGCTGCAGGGGAAACCTAATTAGCCACGGAACAACACGGATGAACACGGATACCCCTGTCTTTTGGAGTCTGCCCTACGAGGTTGCCTGATATGAGAAAGCGAATCATTGTCATTGTTCTTGCGCTGGCCGTGGTGGCCGCGGCGGTTTACGCCTTTCGAGGGAGGAATCGCACGCCGGATGGCCGGATCGTCGTCTCCGGGAACATCGAGCTGACGGAAGTGAACATTGCGTTCAAGACGGCGGGGCGGCTCATCGAGCGCAACGTCGATGAAGGCGACGCGGTGAAGAAGGGCGAGGTGCTGGCGCGCCTGGACCGCGATCAGCTTGTGGCGCAGCGGGAGCGCGAGGCGGCGGCGCTGGAATCCGCCCAGGCGCAGTTGGCGCAGGCCGAAACGTCGCTGGAATGGCAGAAGGCGACGCTGGCGGGCGACCTGGAGCAGCGCCAGGCCGACCTGTCCTCCAATCAGGCCCGCCTGCTGGAGCTCAAGAACGGCTCGAGGCCGCAGGAGAAGCAGGAAGCGCACGCCGCGGTGGAAGCCGCGCAGGCGGAACTGGACCGGGCCCAGCGCGACTGGGACCGCGCCCAGACCCTGTTCAAGAACGACGACATCTCCGCCTCGCAATACGACCAGTACCGCAACCGCTGGCAATCGACACAGGCGGCGCTCAAGCAGGCGCAGGAGCGGGAAGCGCTGGTGCTCGAACACCGACAGATCGAGCGTGCGAGCGCGCGCCATCTCGGCCATCTCCTGGCATTGCGCGGAGGTCAACCAGTTGGAGCCGATCAGCTGGATCTGCTCGTCCATCAGCCAATGGATGTCGAGCGGGAGAGTCTCGGCGACGGCGCCGACATTCACCGCCCTGCCCCCGCGCCGTACCGATTGCAGCGCATCGAGCATGGTGCTCGCCGGCGAGCCGGGGCCGAGCGCGCTGATCATGAAATCCACACCCTCGCCGTCGGTGAGCTTCTTCGCCCATTCATGCGTGGTGCCATCGCCCAGCACATGCACCTCGATACGGTCGGGCGCCAGCGCCTTGACCCGTTCGAGCAGCGCCTTGTTGCGGCCAGTGCCGAGGATGCGGGTCATCCCCATCGCCAGGCCGAGCAGGCAGGCGCCGAGCCCAAGCGTCCCGCTGATGCCGTCGACCAGCATCGACTGGCCCGGCACCGCGCCGGCCTTCTTGATCGCGCCATAGGAGGTGCCGAGATAACCGAACCGCGCTGCCTGCTCGTAGGTCACGTTGTCCGGCAGCTTGACGAGCGCGTATTGCGGCGCGGTCATGAATTCGCAGAAGCCGCCATAGGGGTAGATGTCGTAGATCTTCTGCGCATCCGGGCCGAAGCCGAAATAGCCGTTGAAGGTGAAGTAGCGGCAGCGGTTGCGCTCGCCGGCGCGGCACATCTGGCAGCCGCCGCAGGAGCGCAGCGGATTGACGTAGACCCGCTCGCCGACCTTCACGTCGATCACCTGATTGCCCACCTCGACCACGACGCCGGCCGGGTCGAGGCCGAATATCGCCGGCAGCTTCGGCAGCGGCAGATGCGGGAACCACTTGGTCCAGTTGGCGAGCACATTGCCGAGGCGCCGTCAATGGAGGCGCTGAGAGCGAGAGGGGCCGTTGAAACAACCGATGCCGGACGGTAGAGATGATGTCGTGAAATCTCGGGCGAATTTCATAACCAGCGATTGCTGCGCACAATCGAGAAGACGCCCTGCGGGACACGTTGTGCCGTGGAATTGAATTTGACCGGCCGCTCGGCGCTCGTCACCGGTTCGTCCAAGGGCATCGGCCTCGCCATCGCCAAGTCGCTGGCGGCGGAAGGCTGCCATCTGCATCTCTGCGCGCGGACCGAGTCGCAGCTCAAGCTGGTCGCCGACGAGATCGCGGCGCGCCACGGTGTGACCGTGTCGATCCATCCGGCCGATCTCTCCGACGGCGCGCAGGTCAAGCGCGTGGCGGCGGCGTGCCGCGACGTCGACATCCTGGTCAACAGCGCCGGCGGAATTCCGCGTGGCACCGTGCTCGAAATCGACGAGGCGCGCTGGCGCAAGGCGTGGGACCTCAAAGTGTTCGGCGCCATCAACCTGACGCGCGAGCTGTACGGGCCGATGTGCGAGCGCGGCATCACCATCAAAGCCCACGCCGTGCGGCTGAACTACCGGGCCGAAGACGGCAACCTCTACCAGCTCAACCTCATCGACACGCCGGGCCACGTGGATTTCTCTTACGAGGTTTCCCGCAGCCT
>JAIQFU010000677.1 GCA_020073115.1 Terriglobia bacterium | reverse complement strand
CGCTCGATCCGGCCGGACGACCCCATGTTGCTCTACAACGTCGGCTGCATCTTCTCCATGCTCGGCTTGGCCGATGCCGCGCTGGACTGCCTGGAGAAGGCGGCCGCCAGCGGCTTAACCCAAAAAGGTTGGTACGAGCACGATAGCAATCTCGACCCGGTTCGATCCCATTCCCGTTTCCAGGAATTGTTGAAGGGGCTCGCCTGAGCCCTACCGCACGCTGTGGATCTCGGTTTCGCCCGCGGCCGCGCCGCCGTTAGCCTTAGCCATCTCGATCTCGGCCTTGGAGGGCTTCACGGTGTAGCCCCGCGGCGCGCCGGCGGCCCACACCCCGTTCAGGGCGTATTCCCCGCCGTAGCGCTTGAAAAGCAGAAAGCCGTGCTGGGCAGCCGCGGCCCGTTCGGGGAGCAGCCCCCCGGTGAGCGATATCCTCTCCACCGCGGATTCTTTCGCGGACCGGAGATCGACCAGCCGGTAGTCTCCGTTCAAGGTAAAAATGTAGTCGCCCGCGGGGTAGGCCTTCTCCCCGGCCAGGAAGGCGAACGGGATCTGCACCCGCATGTTGGTGGTTTGGGCGTTGGCAGGGATCGCCGCCGAGAGGACGACGAGGCTGATGGCGATGACCACGGTCATCTTCGAAAGTAGCGTTTTCATTGTCTGAATCCTTTCTGGCGTTGTCCGCCACACCCGATTAAACGCCACAACCCCGTGGGCGATAGCAGCCAAAGCGCGCCGCCCGGACCGTGGCGCGCTTTGGCGTAGTTTGGCGAGGATATTTTTCGAAGAAGCGGCCAGGGGTGGGGTGGTCGGCAGGCGATTCGCCTCCCGTTGGCGGTGGCGTCCCCCGCAGCGGGTCCCGGCGGGCTTGGCCCGCTTGGCAGTGAAACCGCCCGCCCCGCCGATTCACCCGCTATTTGCTTGCGAACCGGCTCCCGCGGATAACGAACCGCAGCGGCCAATCCGCGCATAGCCGGATTCCGATCCGCTCCAACTTCCGGTCGGTCGGCCGGCGCCGGCGCATCACTTCGACCCCCGCCACCGGTTCCAGCGCCCGGATCAGCACGCAACCCGGCTTCCCCTCCGCTTCGGCCACCAGGTTGAGGCACTCGTACATCCCGTAGATGAAATACACGTAGGCGTGTCCCGGCGGGCCGAAGATGACGCGGGTGCGCTCTGTGACGCCCCGCGCCGAATGCGCCGCCAGGTCCTCACCCCCCAAATAGGCTTCCGTTTCGACGATGACCCCCGCGGTGGGCCCGTGCGCCAGAACTTTCCCCAGCAGCGCCCGCCCCACCTCGACCGTGGGCCGGTCGTAGAAGTCGCGTTTGAGAATGGGCCCGAAAGGCATCGCCACGCGTTACCCAGAGAATACAATGAAAGTTCCATGCGATTATTCGTCGGCGTTGACCTTCCCGCCGGGACGGTCGCCAGCCTGGAAGCCCTGGTGGAGCGCCTGCGCCCCAGCGCCCGGATCCACTGGAGCCCTCCCGCGAACCTCCACATCACCACCAAATTCATCGGCGAGTGGCCCGAAGAACGGCTGGCGGCGCTGCAGTCTGCCCTCGCCGAAATCCCCCCCCGGCAGCTCATCCCCGTCCACGTTCACAAGGTCGGATTCTTTCCTAACCCTCACAACCCACGGGTGTTCTGGTGTGGCATCGAAGCTCCCGGATTGGAATCGCTGGCGGCCGATACGGACCGCGCCACGGCGGCGCTCGGCGTTGCGCCGGAGAGCCGCCCCTTTTCGCCTCACCTGACGCTGGCCCGAATCAAGGAGAGGCTCGACCTGCAACCTCTGCGCGAGGCCGTCGCCGCCCTGCCTTCACTCGAATTCGGAAGCTTCGAGGTCCGCGGCTTCTTCCTGTACCGCAGCCAATTACGGCCCTCCGGTTCCGTGTACACTAAACTTGCGGAGTTCCCGCTCTCAAAAGAATGAATCCACTCCTGGCCCTGGCGGTCGCGTACCTGATCGGCGCGATCCCCTTTGGGTACCTTCTGGTCAAGCTCATGACAGGAGCCGACGTGCGCGCGTCCGGCAGCGGCAACATCGGCGCAACCAACGTTTTGCGCACAACCGGCCGGGCGGCGGGCGTCGCTACGCTGCTGCTGGATATCGCCAAAGGGTGGCTGGCGGTGTGGATTGCGGCGCGCCTCACCCAGGCCGATCCGCTGTGGACCAGCGCCGCCGCGCTGGCCGTCATGGCGGGGCACGCCTACCCGGTCTTCCTGCGATTCAAGGGCGGTAAAGCGGTAGCCAGCTTCATCGGGGCATTTCTGTATATTACACCTGTAGCACTAGCGGCGACGCTGGCTGTCTTCGTGGTCGCCGTGGCGTGGACCAGGCATATCTCCATGGGCTCGATCATCGCCGCCGCCACCTTCCCCCTTGCCGTCTGGCTGATCCAACGCCCGCCTCTGCCCGCCCTGATCGCCTCCTTTATAGCTGGTGGTTTCATAATCTACAGACATAGTAGTAATATCCGGCGGCTCCGCGAGGGAGAGGAGCATGTTTTTACTTTCGGGGCGAAACGGTGAAGCGCCTGGCCATCATCGGCGCCGGCAGTTGGGGGACCGCCCTGGCCCTCGTGCTCGCCCCCCGATTCCAACGGATTACCTTGTGGGTATTTGAGCCGGACCTTGCCGCGAGAATGGCGCGGACACGGGTGAATGACGTCTATCTTCC
>JAIQFU010000242.1 GCA_020073115.1 Terriglobia bacterium | reverse complement strand
GTAGTCCAGCGCGGCGCCCAGCTTGAGAGAGCGCGCGCGGGCGGCGAAGCGGCTCAAAAACTCGTCGTAGATCGACTCGTGGACGTAGATGCGCTCGTAGGAGATGCAAACCTGGCCGGCGCCGACGAAACACCCGCGGATGGCGCCGTCCACCGCCGCGTCCAGCCTGGCATCGGCGAGGACCAGCATGGGGTTCTTCCCGCCGAGTTCGAGCGAGCAGCCGATCAGACGCTCCGCGGCGTAGCCGGCCACCACCCGTCCCGTCGGGCCGCTACCGGTGAACATCAGATAGTCGGCGTGGCGGCCGAGGGCGGGACCGAGGGAAGCGCCCTTCCCGGTCACTACCGGAAGGACGTCCGGAGGCAGGCCCGCTTCGCGCAGCAGGGCCACCGCCCAAAGCGCGGTGAAGCTGCTTTGGGGATCGGGCCGAAGGATGGCGGCATTTCCAGCCATGAGGGCCGGCAGGGCATCCGCCAAGGCCAAGGTGAGCGGAAAGTTCCACGGGATGATGAATCCCACCACGCCCACGGGGGACCGCAACTCCCATGTCTCCGTGAGCCCCGGCAAGGCCCCTTTCCGCCGCCTCGGCCGGAGAAACCGAGCGGCGCGCAACGCGTAATAGCGGGCCAGGACGGCGGTGTCGAGAATCTCTTCAAACGCATGCCGGCGAGCCTTCCCGCTCTCCAGTTGGATCAGGTCCAGGACCTCGTCCTGCCTTTTCAGCAACAGGTCGTGGAACCGGAGAAACACCCGGGCGCGGTCATCGCAGGAGCGGGCGCCCCAGGCCGCTTGCGCGACGCGGGCCCGATTGGCGGCCAGCACGACATCCTCTTCGCCGCAGGCGGGGATGGTCCCCAGCAGGGCGCCGGTGAACGGCGCGCGTGCTTCCAGCCGGGCATGCGGACCCTGGGTCACGGTGACGAGGGCCGGTAGCTCTTCCATCCGGGGCAAAGCATTCTGGGCTAAGGACGAAATCGCCATATCAAGCAATCAACCTACCATCAACAGCCGCAACCGGCGAACGGGGCTGTGCGCATCGGCACCGTGGTAACAAATCGTGATCCTTCCCACAAAGCCGGATTGACACCTCTCGCGATCCGTCCTACCCTACTTTCGGAATCGGAGATCCTATTAGCCCGGTTGCGGGCGAAGGAGGGCGTATGGAGATACTCACGATGCCGGTGGCCGAAGTGGTGGCCGAAGCCTCCCAGGGGGGCGACGAGGCCCCTCCCCGAATTGAAGAGCAGGAAATGGATATTCTGGCCTTCGAGTTGTGGCGGCGCGCGAACCATACGGAACTGGCGGCCGCCTACGAAGACTGGTTGGGGGAGGAAGAAGCCCTGCGCTGCCGGGCGAGTTGCCTGTAATCCCGCGGCGCCCCGCCGCGACCAACAACACGAGCACACCGATATGAAGAGCGCGAAGCAGGCTTTGGGCCAAAACCGCCGGCTTACCGGGGTGGACGCCGCTTTCCTCTACCTCGATCGCAAGGAAATCCCCATGAACATCGCCGGCGTGATGATTTTCGAAGGCGAGATCCCGTTCGACGATTTCCTGGCCCACGTCGAATCCAAGCTGCCCCTCATCCCTCGCTACCGCCAGGTGGTGGTCGAGCCGCCGTTCAACCTGGGATACCCCACGTGGGAAGACGATCGGTACTTCGACATCCACAAGCACGTATTCCACACGCGCCTCGATCCGCCCGGGGGCCAGGCCGAGTTGGAAACGCTTGCCAGCCGGGTCGTGGCGGAAGTAATGGATCGCGGAAAACCCTTGTGGGACATGTACGTGGTGGACGGCGTGAAGGGCGGGCGCGGAGCGCTCATCGCCAGGGCGCATCATTCGCTGGCCGACGGCATTTCCGGCGCGGCCATTCTGCGGGTGATTTTCGACCCGACGCCGGAGTTCACGAGACCTCCCGCCTCGAAACAGCGGTTCCGGCCGCGTCTCCGGAAACCGGAGACCCCGAAGTCGCTCACGGACCTGATCCGCGAATCGGCGGTCACCACGGCGAAGAACCTGATCGCGGCGGAAAAGGGCCTGCTCGCCATGACGGAAGCCATCATGAGTGGGAGCATGCAGAGCGGACTGCAGGCCGCGAAGGAGCTTCTCCCGGAGCTCGCCGCGGCGAGCGAGCGGCTTCCGTTCAACCGGCCATGCACCGGCGCGCGGAGTTTTCTGTGGACGGAGTGCGACCTGAAAGACGTGCAGGCCATCCGCGCCGCCGCGGGCGGGGGCAGGGTCAACGACGTCATCCTGACGATGGTGACGCGCGCCATCGCGCGCTACGTGAAATTGCACGGCGAGACGGCGGTGCGGCGGTTCATCCGGGTGGTATGCCCGGTGAACCTGAGAGTGGGCGACAACGGCGAATCGCTGGGCAACCAGATCACCTTCATGCCGGTGGCGCTGCCGTTGGACATCCGGGATCCACTCGAAATGGTGAGGGCGGTCGCGTTGCGGACCGAGGTGATGAAGAACGCGGGCTCGGCGCAGATGGTGGCGCTCTTGGCTGCCTGGATTTGCGCCGCTCCGCCTCCTCTCCAGGCGTTGTTCTGGGCGGGCCTGTCCAGGTTCACTTTCCCCGTGCCGGTGCTGAACCTGATCTGTACCAACATTCCGGGTTCGCCCACGCCGCTGTACGCTTGCGGGAAGCGCATGCTGACGTCTTACCCGCACGTGCCCACGGGCTACGAACTGGGGGTCAACATCGCGGCGCAGAGCTACGACGGAAAACTCTTCTTCGGGTTTACGTCGGACACCGACGCCGCTCCCGATGCGCACCGGCTGCGCGATTTCGTGCACGACGCTTACCAGGAGTTGCGCCGCGCCGCCGGCGTGAAGAAACCGCGCCGGGCCGCCACGCGGCCGGCGCGGAAACCGGAGTCCATGGCTGCGCCGGCTGATCCGGAACCCGCGCCGGAAGCGCGGCCGGAAACGCCACCGGAGCCGGCGCCGGCGGCGCCTCCAGAGGCCGTGGCCGCGGCCGCGGCATCGGTCGCATAAAGCAGCTTTCAGCGGTCGGCGGTCAGCGATCAGCTTTTGGTGGCCGGCCCTCTTGAAGCTGAGGGCCGATTGCCGATCGCTGAGAGCTTCTTCTCATATTCTTCGAACGCCCGCTGTCCGAACAGGACAAACATCACCTTTTCAATCGCCGTATCGGGCTTCGCGAGATGCGCGACCGTTTCGCGCAACGCGATCTCCGCCGCTTCCGCCATCGGATAACCGTAAATCCCCGCGCTGATGGCGGGGAAGCTGATGGTCTTCACGCCGCGCTCCCCGGCCAGTTCGAAGCACTTGCGATAGCAGGAGGCGAGAAGTTCCGGCTCGCCATGGGCGCCATCGCGGTACACCGGACCAACGGCGTGGAACACATACTTGGCCGGCAGTCTGCCCGCGCCGGTCGCCACCGCGGCCCCCGTGGGGCAGCGGCCGATCCGGCGCCGGATGCCATCCAACTCGCGCATGATCTCCGGCCCGCCGGCGTGGTGGATGGCTCCATCGACGCCGCCGCCCCCCTCCAGCCCCGAATTAGCGGCGTTAACCACGGCATCCGCGGCCACGCGCGTGATATCGCCTTCGACCAACGCAATTCTCCGTCCGGCCTGGTTCGTCCACTCCATGTTATTTATTACAATCGGTCCTGGGGCGAAGTCTCAACATGAGCCGCAATTTTCTGATCGCATTCGTAATCGGACTGGTATGCATCGCCATCGCCGTCGCCGGAATCCTCTACATGCAGCGGGGGGCGCATCTGGACCTGCCCGGGCAGGTTCTCAAGGTCCGCACGGCGCCTCTCGACGAGAACAGCTCAGTGGCCATGATCGACTTCCGCATCTCCAATACATCGGATTATCCCGCCGTGGTCCGGACCGTGATGGTGTATGCGGAGGAGAAAAACGGAAACCGGCTGGCGGGCGAGACGATCTCGGACCCCGACGCCAAGCGCGTTTTCGACGCCATCCCCCTGCTCGGGGCGAAGTACAACCAGTCGCTGATTCTGCGGGACAGACTGCCTCCGCACGCCGTCTGGGACCGCATGATCGGAGCCCGCTTCGACGTTCCCGACGCGAAACTGGGGGATCGCAAGCGGTTCCTCATCACCATCGAGGAGGTGGACGGCAAGGTTTTCGAGATTTCGGAGAAGTAGGGCCGCCCTCCGGGCGCCCCGGCTCCAGCCTGCCGCGACCGGGCGGAGCCCGGTTCTACTGCTTCCGCAGCACTGCGTGATGCGGATCCAGCAGCACCTTCACCGGCGCCTGTTTGAGCGCCACGCTGAACTGGGTCGGGTCCTTCCCCGCCCGCACCCATTCCGTCACGGTCTTCGCCCGCGGAAGCTGAATCTCCACGGGCGCGAGCGCCCCGAAGTCGCCCTCCACCCCGGATTGGGTCAGGGATCCGACCAGGCGGAGCGATGGGGCCTTGCCCTTGATGGCGTAGGTGAGTTTCAGGGTGGGGATGCCGGTCCCATACACCCACTGGTCGAAAAACGTCTCCAGCGCGGGGTCGTCCGTTTTCGGGGGGAGGAACTGCGCCGCCAGTCCCCGGAACTCCTCCGTGGTGACCTCCTTATGGTCGTACCGGCGGGCCAGTTCGGCCAGCATGACCAGGAAACGGTCGTCCCCCATGCGCGCCCGCAGCATCTGCAGGATCCAGGAACCCTTGCCGTAGGTGATATTGCGCCAGCCGCGCGGCTCGATCGAGCTTTCCAGTCGCGTGCCCAAAACGATGGGGCCCGCGGACTCCACCGTTTCTCCCCCCTCGTTCTTCTCCAGGAGCGAGTCGCGGTATGCGTCCAGCATCACCTCCACCGCGTGCTGCCCCTTATGTTTTTCGAGGTAGAGCAGCGCGCTGTAGTTAGCCAGCGCCTCCATCAGCCAGTAGTCGCGATAGGCGGCGGGAACGACGCGGTTGCCCCACCACTGGTGCGCCGTTTCGTGCGCCTGGAGAACGTCTTCGAAGAAAATCTCCTGCTCTTCCGTCGCCCGCCGCCCCGGGGGCAGACTCTTCAGATAGGAAAGGGTGGAAAGGTAGAGCAGGCCCGGGAAGCCCTGGCCGAAGGTAGCGGGAATGGGAGAAACGGTGAGATGCGGTAGGGCCGGGGGGCCGAACCGGGAGGCCATGAACTCCATCGCGGACGCCACGTCCAAAGCCAACTGCTGGAGCCTTGCCGTGGGATTGGGAACGGGCTGCGCCGTCAGCGGCGGATCGCTGATCCCGGCCGGGCGGCGGGGTTCCGCTCCCGGGGTGCGCTGCGGAATAGCCGGCGGGGGCACGGGCTTGGGCTGGAGTGCGTTCTCCAGCGTTCGGTTGGCGTAGACGTCCACCTCGTAGCCGCCGCGGGACGCCTGCGCGCGTTCGTAGTCCCCCAGGTTGAACCCGGCCAGCCGGATCGGCGCCGAGGTGCGGCGGCGCACGATGCGCGTCTCGCCCTGAATGGCGTCTTCGACAATCTCGCCGGGCGTTACCAGGTCGAGATCGCGAGGAAACCGGAAGAGCAGATCGTAGCTGGCGAACTGGAGCCCGTGCATGGGATACCAGTTGCCGCGCGCGCTCACATAGTAAACGCGCGGCCCCGCGTTGAGGATGACCCGGCCGGAGTGTTGAAACTCGAACTCGTACTCGCGTCCTTCACGCAGGGGCTCCGGCGGGACCACCAGGGCCAGCGCATTGCCTCCGCGCAGGATGTTGACCCGCAGGGCGTCCCGCTGGAGCACTTCGGCGGGCCGGCCGTCCACCGTCGCCTGGGTGATCTGCATTTGCGGCGTGATATCGAAGGGGATCGCCGCCAACCCGTCCACCGCCGGCTTCACCTTGACCCGTGTGACGGCGGAGAGCGAGAGGTCGGCGCCGACCGTGGCCTCGATGCGGTAGTCGCTCAGCACGGCGTCTTGTTTACGCGGCGCCGGCTTGCCGCGGAAGGATCGCGCTTCGAAGCTTGTCCACGTATCGAAGTAGATGATATTGTTGCGCGTGACCACCTGGCCGGCCAGGATCTGCTCCGCGGAGTCCGGATCGAAAATCACGTCGATATTCCCCAACTGCGGGCTGGCGAGCAGACCGGCGAAGAGGCCGCCCTTCCGCGCGGGACCGCCCAGCAGATCGAGAGCCAGGCGGGTCTGATAGCTGCCGCCCAGGTTCTGCAGCACCGGCGTCCACTCCTCGTCCAACTGCTGCGCCACTTCGGGCGCTTTGCGGTTGTACGGGTTGGCCGCCATCTGGGATCTCAGGTTCTGATACACGTCGCCCGTGAACAGCAGGACCGCGGTCTGAAACTGCTCGTCCAGGTTCGGAGAGTGGATATAGCGGGCCAGCGAGCGGCGCTCTGCAATGTCGGGCGGCATGAGGAGGACTTCGGCCTCGCCTCCCGCCGTCTGCGTGGTGAAAATAGCCGAGATGCGCCGGCCGGCCACGGGCTTCGTGAAGATGAGATAGCCGTCCGTGAGATAGATCCGGATGTCCTCGACGGTGAGTCTGAGATCGCGAACCCGGTAGCATTCGTCGCGATCGAGACTGTTCTCGCGGATGGCGCGCGCGATGTCGCCGGCGGGCCCGGCCGCCCCCGGCAGCGGAGCGAGGAGTAGAAACGCAAAAAGCCACCGCATAGCCCTAGTCTACAGCGCCGGGGTGCACGGGTCAGGGGCCCCTGGGCCTCGAATGTTAAACTCTCTAGCGGAGACTTCCCTTGCGATTCGTTACGTTCCAGCGAGAAGGCTACGACGAGCCCGGCGTCCTGTCGGATGACCGGGTGATCGGGATCCGCGGCGCCGGCTTCGACGACATGGTTTCTCTGATCGCGGGCGGCGAGGATGCGATGGACCGGGTGCGCACGTGGGCGCAGCGCGCGCCCGCGGGCGAGGAACTGGACCTGCTTCGGACGAAGCTGCGGGCCCCCATCCCGCGGCCGCCGAAGATCATCTGCATCGGCCTCAACTACCGCGATCACGCGGCGGAATCGCACCTGGCGATCCCCGATGTGCCCACGGTTTTCGCCAAGTTCCCGACCGCGGCCCTCGGCCACCGCCAGCCGATCGTGATTCCGAAAAACTCCGCCAAGCCCGACTATGAAGCCGAACTGGCCGTGGTGATCGGCCGCGGCGGGCGCCACATTCCGGAGGCGCGCTGGCGCGACCACGTCTTCGGCTACACGTGTTTCAACGACGTGAGCGCGCGCGACTTCCAGATGGCTACGAGCCAGTGGATGATCGGCAAGACGTTCGACACGTTCGCGCCGTTCGGCCCGGCGATCGTGACCGCCGACGAAATCGCGGACCCGCACGCGCTGGACATTTCGCTGGTCCTGAGCGGCGACGTGATGCAGCGGTCGAACACGCGCGAGCTGATCTTCGGCATCCCGCGCCTGATCGCGCACCTTTCGAGCGTGTTCACCCTGGAGCCCGGCGACATCATTGCCACCGGCACCCCCGCCGGCGTGGGCTTCGCCCGCAAACCCCCGCGCTGGCTGAAGCCGGGGGATGAAGCGACGGTCCGCATTTCCGGCATCGGCGAATTGGTGAACCCGGTGATCACGGAGGAGTAGAGGGCCTGTTAGAATCGAGGAGCGCGCCCGTAGCTCAGGTGGATAGAGCGGCTGGCTTCGAACCAGTAGGTCGGGGGTTCGAGTCCCTCCGGGCGCGCCAGAAAGTTCCTCAGCTTCAGGCGGTTGCGATCCCGAAGCAGTTTTCTCCGGATACACATTCTGCGCGGTACGGAGCGCGCGCACCCATCCCAAAGCGCCATGGAACTCATCACTAATCGGTCACGTCCAGTTTCAGATCGCCGATCATCTGGAAGTGCTTGCGAT
>JAIQFU010000241.1 GCA_020073115.1 Terriglobia bacterium | reverse complement strand
CCGCCTCGAACAGGCGCACGCTGGGCGAGTAGCCCGCGGATTTCATCTCGGCGCGCGTGAGGTTCAGGGTGTACCGCTGGGCATTGTAGAAAGCGCGATGCCCGGAAGGAGGCAGGTGATCCACGCGGTCCACGTTGCGGGGCCAGGCGATGCCCTCGGGATAGAGGGGACCGGCCACGATGAAACGGCCGGCGGGCCAGCGCCGGGCCGGCTCCAGCAGGAGGCAGTCGAGAAAGGGCTGGCGGTCCTCGCTGTAGGTGCCGATATAGCCGAGGTCCCAACGGGACGCCGCAGGTTCGGGAAAGTAAAGCTCCGGATCCACGGAGCAGTACAGCACGCGGGCCATGGGCGAGCCGTAGCGGGTCTCGATGCGCCGCAGCACGGGTCCCCCGCTGAACGAAAGGTACAGCCGGTAGCGCGGGATCTGCCGCGGGGCCAGGTACTCGGCGCCGCCCCGGTCCAGGCGGGCCATGGTGACGGGCGTATCGATATCGTAGAACGCCGGGACGCCGCGGGCGCGGCCGAGGACCCAATCGCCCACGGCGATGCCTTCGGGAACGAAGGAGCCCACGATCACGAGGTCGGCCGCCTCCACCTCACGCCCATAGCGCGCGTCGAGATCCGCCAGCGAGTCGTACAGGCCGGTGCGGCCGTAGGGCGGCTGGGGAAGGTCGCGATGGGCGGCGTACCACGGCGCGTCGCGCTCCAGGAAGAGCAGATCGTGGCCGCGGCGGCTCAACTCGCGCATCAGCCCGCGATAGGTGGTGGCGTGGCCGTTGCCCCAGGACGACGTGATGGAGAGGCCGAGGATCGCGATCTTCATACGGTTGGCGCAGCCGAACCTACCGCCCCGGCGCCGCAGCCCAGCAGTTCCTCCACCTGGAGGGCGCGATGCGCGTAGGTGTGGGTCTCCAGGATGCGCTGGCGGGCACGGGCGCCGATTTCCCGCGCACGCCGCGGGGTGAGCGCGCACAGCAGCTCGGAGACCTCTTCCCCGCCGCGCGCCACCAGGACTTCCTCGCCCGGATCGAGGAACAACTCGATCCCCTCCCAGTCATCGGTGATGACGCAAGCGCCGGCCCCCGCCGCTTCGAAGACGCGCGTGGCCGGCGAATAGCCGTAGCGCGCCATGGACTCGCGCGAAATGTTCAGAACCGCCCGGGGCGTGGAGTTGAACGCGTTATGGTCGCGGGTATAGACGTGGCCGACGTAGCGCACATTGCGGGGAATGGGCTTATCCTCCCAGCCGGCGCCGCCCAGAACACAGGGCAGGCCGCACAGCCCGGCGGGCTTGAGGAAAAACTCGTCTACCCGCGCTTCCCGGTCGGGAAGCCGGTTTCCCAAAAAGCCGAGCGCGCCCTCGAAACGCCCGTCGGGCGCGGCCGGACTGTGCGTGTCGGGGTCGAGCGCGTTATAGACCGGAGCGCAGTGGCGCGCCCCCAACCCGGAGTACGCCGCGACCACGGGCGGGCCGCCGCCGTAAGTGAAGATCATGTCGTAGCGCGGGATCAACGCCGCGAAATAATCCGAGGGATCGCTGCGCACGCGGTCCAGCGTGGCGGGCGCATCCACGTCCCAGAAGACCACGCGCGTGCGGGAACTCTTCAGCTCCAGAACGGCCTCTTCCAGCAGGCGGTCGAAGACGCCCACGCCGCTGGCCTTCACGACCAGGTCCGCGTAGCGCGCCTGTTCCAGCGCGGCATAGGCGTGGGCTTCGGAATCCGCCGGATAGACCACCACGTTGGCCCAGTCCGGATCGGGGATATCGCGGCGTTTCTGCCGGTCGTAAGCGTCCGGCTCGAAGAACGAGACGCGGTGTCCGCGCGCCGCCAGGGCGCGAACGATGCCGCGGTAATAGGTGGCGGCGCCGTTCCAATAAGCCGATACCAGGCTGGAGGCGAAGAAGGCGATGTTCAGTTGCTCAGGCATTGGCAGATCTCCAGGAGTTGATCCACGCGGTGGGCGCACGTGTGGCGCGCCAGGACCGTCTCGCGGCCGCGGCGGGCCAGTTCCCGGCTCATGGCGGCGTCATTCCGCAGCGCGCGAAGATGGCTTTTCATTTCCTCGCCGCTGCGCGCGAACAGGAAATCGCGGCCGGGGGTGAAGAGGTTTTCGGAGTCCGTCCACGGGGCGGAGAGCAGCGGGATGCCGCAGGCCAGCGCCTCGAAAACGCGGATGGTGGGGATTCCCGGAAGCGAGCGGACGTACGGTCCGCGTGGAATGTGCACGGTGGCCCGGAAGCCGGAGAAGACCGAGGGGACTTCGTAGTTCGGCGCCCAGCCGGCGTATTCGAGGCCGGCTTCGGCCAGGGCGCGCAGGGCGCTCTGGGGATAGCGCACCCCGTGCACGCGGGCCGTGAGACGGAGGTCGCGGACCGGCTTCAGCAGGAACTCCTCGATTTCGCGCGTGCGCTCGTCGTCGCCCCAATTGCCGATCCAGACCAGGTCGCCATCCAGTTGGGACAGGCGGTTTCGCCTGTCCTCCCGAATGACAGGCGAAACCGGCTGGCCGATTAAACCGGGCGCACACACCCGCATGTCGGCGGCTTCGTGCCACGTCCAGGCGCGTTTCGCCCAGCCTTGCGCCACGTACTTCTCGCGGATCACCTCGCCGAAGGCCAGGACCCCGTCATACCCCGAGAGGTCGTAAGACGCCATGGCGGCGCAGTCCGTCACGGAGCGGTGATGCGTGTCGTGAAACAGGAGGCGGTAACGCCCGCCGCCCCGGCGATGGCATCCGATGCGCGCCACCAGGCCGTGCTCGTTCCACTCGTGAACGAGAACCAGCCCGGCCCCATCGAGCGCCTCCTCCAGATCCAGCGCCGCCGGATCGTACCGCACGCTCGCCAGGTGGGGAAAAGCGGCGTGAAACCGCCGGATGGGCTCCTCTCCGTATTCCGCCACGAGGTTTTCGAGGCTCCACGCGTTGCGGGGTTCATAGATGCGAACCTCGTGGCCGCGCGCCAGCAACTCCGAGGCGACGCCCCGGAGGAAATGCGCGTTGCCGTGGTTCCAATCGGAGACGATCGAATGGCAGAAGAGGACGACGCGCATGGCTCAGGCGGTGGCCGGCTGCTCCGGACGCTGAAGAAATTTCCGCGCCGCCATGCGCCCCAGCACGGTGAGGAGGGAGAGCCAGGGCGATTGCAGAGCGCGGGTCTCGCTGCCGCGCTTCGCGTCTACGCCATTGCCGGCGGGGAGGACCAGGCGGCTCACGAGGCCCAGGACGTCGGCCGTGACCCCGGGAAACATACCGTGGATGCGAGCCAGAACGTTGGCCGAAGTGGTGAGGATTTTCTCCGCGTCGCCGCGGCTGGCGGCGGCCACGATCTGCCGCGCCGCGCGCTCCGCGTTCATGCTGATCCCGGGCGTGGCCGCGCCCAGGCTGAACCAGGTAGCTTCGCGGTCCGCATCGCCCTTGAACCACGCGTTCAGGTGCGAGCCGGTGCGCATGAGGCCGGGCGCAATCGTCACCACCTTGACGCCCTTGCCCGCGAGCTCCGCCCGCAGCCCCTCGGAAAACCCGACGGCGGCGAACTTGGCGCAGGTGTAGGGCAACAGGTGGGGGACCGCCACCTTGCCGCCGATGGACGTGATATTGACGATGCGCGGGGCGGGCCCCTCGGACCTGCCGCGGAAATGCGGCAGAAGCGCCATGGTGGGGTAAACGGTGCCCCAGAACATCACCTGCATGGCGCGCTCGAAATCCTCCATCGCCATGCTCTCCACCGGCCCCACCTGGATCTCGCCGGCGTTGTTCACCAGGATATCGACCCGCCCGAAGCGGGCGCTCACGCGGTCCACCATGGCCTCCACCTGGGAGCGGTCCGACACGTCGCACTCGGTGGCGAAGACCTCGGCCCCGCGGCCCTCCAGGTCCTGGCGGGCGGCCGCGAGTTCGCCGGCGTCGCGCGCGCAAATGGCGATCCAGCAGCCTTCGGCCGCGAATTCCCGGGCGAGCGCGAGCCCCAGCCCGCGCGATCCTCCCGTGATCAGCACGACCCGCCCCGCCAGGTCGGGCGAGCGGGACCGGAACAAGGCGATACTGGCGACGGCGCCGGCGGCGATGGAGCCGGCCACGATCAGGAGGTCTTTGGATTCGATAGAGCGCATGGGTGCATAGCCGTGTGGCGCACGCCGAGAAAGCGTGCGCCACATCCTCAATTCGGTTTCATGACTACTTTTACGCAGTGGTCGTCGTGCTTGCGGAACGTGTCGTACATGCGCGGCGCGTCGTCGATTGCGACGCGATGAGTAATCACGAAGCTGGGGTCGATCTCCCCGCGCTCGATGCGCTCCAGCAGCGGCTTCATGTATTTGGGCGTGTGTGTCTGGCCCATCTTGAACGTGAGTCCCTTGGCGAAGGCGGCGCCGATGGGGAACTTGTCGATCAAGCCGCCGTAAACGCCCGGGATGGAAACCGTTCCGCCGGGGCGGCAGGCCTGAACGCATTGCCGCAGCGCGTGGGGCCGGTCGCTTTCCAGGCGGACAGCCTGTTTGGCGCGGTCGTACAGGGCATCGATGGCCGTGCCGTGGGCCTCCATCCCCACGGCGTCGATGCAGGCGTCCGGCCCGCGGCCGCCGGTGAGGTCCTTGAGTTTCTCCACCACGTCCGCATCGGCGAAGTTCAGCGTCTCCGCCTTGCCGCGGCGGGCCATTTCCAGGCGTTCCGGGATGCGGTCGATGGCAATCACGCGCTCCGCCCCAAGCATATAGGCGCTGCGGATGGCGAACTGCCCCACCGGCCCGCAACCCCAGATGGCGATCACGTCGCCGGGCTGGATGTTGCAGTTTTCGGCCGCCATAAAACCCGTGGGGAAGATGTCCGTGAGGAAGAGGGCCTTCTCATCGGGAATGCCCTCCGGAATCTTCAACGGCCCCACGTCGGCGAAGGGGACGCGCGCATATTGCGCCTGGCCGCCGGCGAACCCGCCGTACAGGTGCGAGTAGCCGAACAGCCCGGCGCCGCCGAAACCATAAGCCTTGTCCGCCAGCATCCCGTTCGGGTTCGAGTTCTCGCACAACGACCAGAGCTGTTTCTGACAGTAGTAACAGCGGCCGCAGCAGATGGTAAACGGGACCGCCACGCGGTCGCCCTTCTTGAGGTTGCGGACTTCGCGCCCGACCTCCAGCACCTCGCCCATGAACTCGTGGCCCAGGATGTCGCCCTTGCGCATGGTGGGTATATAACCGTCGTAAAGGTGCAGATCGGAGCCGCAGATCGCCGTGCTCGTGATCTTCACCACGGCATCGCGATGATTGAGGATCTTGGGCTCGGGAACGCTTTCCACCCGCACGTCGTGCGTGCCATACCAACAAACGGCTTTCATGATTGCTCCTTAAACGTTACGGATTGTAGGCCGGGGCGTCGCTGGCCGGGAAAGATCCCTGCGAGGCGTATTCCACCTCGCGCTCCGTTTGGGCGCGCCCGGCGTGGGAACGGGCGCCTTCGCGGCCGCTGGGCTGGCCGTCGGTGACGACGATCTCACCCGCTTCGAGGATCTGCCTGAGCCGGCGCAGGTCCTGCTCCAACTGGAGGCCCGGTTCCTTGCCCCAAAGGGTGGCCAGCGCGGCGCCGACGATTCCGGCCGGCGGATTATATTGGAACTCGACTTTGATTTCGGTCCCGCGCCCGCCGGGGGCATCCTTGAACCACACCGCCCCGGCGTTGTCCACGTCCGCGCCCGGCAGCGAGCGCCACGCGATCTTCTCGTTCTCCACCTGGTTGTGAACGGCGGCGTCCCACTCGAGCTTGCGTCCCGCCGGACCCTTGACAACCCAATGCGAGCGCCCGTCGCCGAGATCGCGCACGGAATCGATGTTCTCCATGAAGCGCGCCAGGTTCCCCAGGTCGCGCCAGAACTGGTATACCTCGTGGCGCGGCTTCCCGATGGTAATGGCCTTGTCCACGCGCACCCCGAGCTCATACGGCACGCTGGTGGTCTCGGCGCCCTGCCCTTTCGGCGCGGTGCGGATGCCGATGGCCTCGTAGAGATACGAGTGGCCCGTGACGGCGCGGCGTATCAGATCGCCGCCGGCGAGGATCAGCGCGACGCTCGCCGGCGAGCGCTTCCGCACCCCGACCGCGGCCAGGAGTCCTCCCCCCACGGCCGAAATCCAGCGCTCCGGCTGCGCAATGTTTACCGCATGTTTCCGATGCGAAATGACTTGCATGAACCCTCCCGAAAAGCGTCCTTAACAACGATAAATCGGAAAACCGGGAAGCGTCTCCGGAGATGGTGCGAATGGCCACGAACGAAAGCCGTGACGTGGGCATTTGTGCGCGGGTCGAACCCGCCCCCCGATCCTTGCAGCGCCGGCCGCCGGGCGCTCGGGATGGCCATCCTGCCCCCCGTTACTCGTCCGATAGTTTCTCCTTGATTTCGCTCGCCAACGTTTCCAGCGATGTCTCCTCCGTCAACTCCTGCACTTCCTCACCCGCGACCCGCACTCCCAGGCGCGTCGAGATCCTCTGCAGCATGGTAAGGGCCAGGGTCATCTCGCGCTCAGCCAGGAGATTGATTTGCAGATCGAGTTGCGCTCGCTGGTCGGCGCGGCGCGCCATCCGGTTCTGTTTCATCAGCACGAAAGTGGAGAGAAAGATGGCTTCTATCGACACCACCAGGCCGAGAAGCAGGAACGGATGAGGATCAAACGCGGGAATGAACGGGACCAACCGCAGGTTCAGGACGATCCAGAGACCATAGACCAAAATGTGGAGGAATACGAATCTGAGACTGCCCGAGAAGCTGCCAATCGCATCCGCCACCCGGTCTGCGAACGAACGGTTCTGGATGTAGCTTTCTTCCAGTTTGGCGACGGCCTCAATGTTACGGCGGCTAGATTTGGCGGTCGCGGCCGTTTCGGTCGAGATCAAGGGGCGAGCCATTTTATGCGAGCTTGGGACGGCGAAACCGCTTGGACCCGGCCGCGGCGGGCGACGCTGCGCGGTCTAGCCGCGCCTGCGCCCGCGATCCATGCCGATCCGCGAACGCTCGGGTGAACTCCGCGCCCAAGAAGAAGATCTGAGCCGAGTAGTACACCCAGACGATGAAGACGACCAGGGAACCGGCCGCGCCGTAAGTCGAACCGATGCTGGCTTTGCCAAGATACAAACCGATCAGGGTTTTGCCGAGCGAGAACAGGAGCGAGGTCACCGCCGCGCCGATCCAGACGTCGCTCCACTCGATCTGAACGTCGGGGACTACCTTATAAAGCAGCGCGAACAGCACGGTAACCGCCGCGAACGAGAACACGACGTTGGCGACATGCAGCACGGCTTCGCTGACCGGCAGATATCCGCCAACGAACGTGCCGGCGGCGGCGATTCCGGCGCTGAGCAGCAGAGATACCAGGAGCAGGAAACCGACCCCCAGCACCATGGCGAAGGATACGAACCGGTACTTGACCATCCCCGCCAGCCCGGAAGAACTGGTAGACTTGACGCCCCACACGGTATTCAGGGAATCGCGCAGTTCCCCGAAAACGCCCGAAGCGCCGAACAGAAGCAGAAGAATCCCCACGCCAGTGGCCACGATTCCGGAAGCGGGCTTGGACGCGTGCCGGACGAGGTCTTGAATCGTCCGCGCCCCCTCGACGCCGATCAGCCCCTGAAGCTGGAGCATGATTTGACCCTGGGCGGCCTGCTGCCCAAACACCATGCCGGCGATGCCGATGCATACCACCGTGAGGGGCGCCACTGAAAGCATGGTATAGAAGGCCAAGGCGGCGCCGAGCCGGGGCGCGTTGATATCGCTCCACCTCGACGCCGTTTCCTTAATGAGACTCCAAACGGACTTGAAGTTCACGGGGGTGACTCCGTCGGCCATGGGTCAGCGG
>JAIQFU010000240.1 GCA_020073115.1 Terriglobia bacterium | reverse complement strand
GGTGGTGCTGCTGCTCGCCGGGTATATCGGATACCAGACGCGCGAAGCCAGCGCCGGGTATCGCGTCATGGTGCGGAACTTCTACGGGGGGCTGAAGGTGAGAGACTCGGGCCCGGCATCCGAACTGGACGCCACCCGCACCTTGACCCACGGCACCATCAACCACGGCGAGCAGTTCCTGAACTTCGCGCGGCGCGACCTGCCCACCACCTACTACGGACCGAACACGGGCGTGGGGCTGGCCATCCGCGAGAAGCAGAAGAGCGGCTCCATCCGGGTGGGCGTCATCGGGTTGGGCACCGGCACGCTGGCGTCTTACGGGCGGCCGGGCGATTATTATCGTTTCTACGAGATCAACCCGCTGGTGCTGCGCATGAGCGAGCCCGCCCAGCCGAACGCCACCCCGCAGTTCACGTTCCTGGCGGACTGCAAGGCCAAACACGAGGTAGCCATGGGCGACGCGCGCCTGTCATTGGAGCGCGAGGCGCCGGAGAACTTCGATGTCCTCGCGGTAGACGCCTTTTCCAGCGATTCGATTCCGGTCCACCTGCTGACCAAGGAGGCCATGCAGCTCTTCTTCCGGCACCTGAAGCCGGACGGCATTCTGGCCGTGCACATTTCCAACCGGTATCTCGACCTCGGGCCCGTGGTGGAAGGCGAGAGCAAGGCGCTGGGAAAGCTGGCCCGCCTGGTCGATACCGACGACGACGAGGCGCAGGACGTCTTCGGCGCATCGTGGGTGCTGGTGACGTCGCCCGAACCCGGGTTCGACGGCGAGATCGGCGCAGCGTCGGCCGCGGTCAAAAGCGACCGCAAGGTCCGCCTCTGGACCGACGATTACAGCAATCTTTTCCAGATTCTGAAGTAGAACATCGTGGCGCGCGCTTCGGCGGGAGCGGGCAGGGGCAGTTCGTCGCTTTCGGGCGGGCCTGATGCCGGCAGGAAAGCCACATGGCGGGCCGGAGGCCCACGCCTGTTTCGGGAGAGCGTGCAGCCGTGCTCAGCCCACGCGCTCGGGCGTGCGCCGCCACGCCGTGTGTTATATTTGGGATCGCCGCGTCCTCAGTCTTCAAGCAATCTGGTTGTAACAAGGCAAATGCGGTCTGTTACTATGCAGACTGATCGAGGATTCCTATATGGACGCGCCACGCAACTTACGCCCCCTTCTTCTCGTAGCCGCCGCGCTGCTGCTTTCGGTTCCGGCCTTCGCCGGCCTGACGGTAAATGGTCTGGGCACTGTCACCGTCAACCTTACCGGATCCACTCTCTCCGGCGCCGTGACCGTCGGGAGCAGCGGCGATAAGCTCAATTTCTCGATCGGCGCGCCGGTTTACGACGCAGGTGTTCCGGCGTGGCTCAGGGCCGAAGCCGACGGATCCACGACCCCTGCGAATCTCTTCTTGACCGTCGTCCGGGTCCCCGTCGGCAGCGGCCCGTTCAATGCAACCGTAACCTTGACGGGCTCCGACTCGAGCAGCGCTACGGTGACGGTTACGTTCAGTCCCGGCGGAGGGACAGGTCCGAGTCCGCTCGGCGTTTCGCCGAACCCGGTGGGACTTCAGCTGACGGGCGCGGGCCAAACGCAGACTCCCCTTACGGTGTCGAGCACCAGCGTCACGGCCACGACGTTCTCGGTCTCCACCACCGTTACCACCAGCGGCCTGGCGCTGAGCGCCACGCCGCCGAGCGCGTCGGTAGTCGCCGGCAGCCCGGTGGAGCTAACCCTTAAAGTCGCGGTCACCAGCAGTACGGCCGCGACGTATAGCGGCACGGTACGCATCATTCCGGCAGGCCTGGGGGAGATCGACGTGCCGGTTACCGTGACCGTGGGCGGGTGCGGAACCGGGGCCCTGACGCTCACGTACGGCGGCCAGAGTTGCAGCAACGTGGCCCTGCCCATCGTCTACAGCAGCGACGAGGCGGTTCCCGCGGAAGTCAACCTCCCGATGCAGTACTCGGGCACGGCGACGCAGTACCAGGTGCAAACGTTAAACACCTCGAGCGGCGGCTCCTGGTTACTGGCGGATCGCAGCCCCACCGTCGGGACGATCGCCGACATCAGTAGCGGGCTGATCGTGAGCCTGGCGTCGGACCAGGTGGCGAACCTGGCGACCGGTACCTATACCGGGACGATCATCATTCTGTCCTATCCGGATCTCGCCGCGAGCGCGACGGTGAACGTCACCCTCAAGGTGAATGGCGGCGGTTCCACGCTGCTCGGCGTATTGCCGGATAGTTGGACGACAACCGCGGCGCAGGGATCCGGGGCGCAGTCGCAGAATTTCGTGTTGACGATCGGCAGCGGTGTGACGGTGGGGACTGTCACGGACGACGCCAACTGGTTGAGCGTCACCCAGCCGGATACCAGCGGGACCTTCACCGCCACCGTGGACCCGAGCGGTCTCACCACGGGCGTCTACTTCGGGAATATTCAGATCCCATATTATGGCTTCCTCCAACTGACCGTGCCGGTAATCCTCACGATCGGGAGCGAGGGCGGGGACGGAGGCGGAGGCGGGACGGGGACGCAGGTGGTGGCCCCCACCTCGCTCAGCTTCGCATACCAAGTCGGCACGGGAGGCATTCCTCCGGTGATGCCGCAAATCGTGTTTATCCCCGGGAAGCTCAACGACGAATTCAGCTTCACGGCGCAACCGTCCTGGATCACGGTCAATCCGCTGTCGGCGGCGCTGCCGGCGCAGGTGGAGGTGCGTGTAAACCCGGGCGGGCTGGCGGCGCAAAAGGAGCCGTACACCGGCAGCATCACCATCAACACGCCCAACGGAACGACGAGTGTGCCGGTCAGCCTCCTGGTGACGAACGATCCCGTGCTGGTGATCAACCCGGGCTCGTTCTTCTTCGATGGCGTCAACATGGGCTCGCAGTCGACGCTGGTCACGGCCAGTGATGGGAGCGCGGTGACCGTCGCTGCCACCGCCGGCCTGAACTCCGCTTTCATCACCAGCGCCGCCATCACTCCGGACCCGGCCAACCGCGGCACGAAATTAACCGTATCGGCGAGCACTTCGGGCCTTCAGGATGGCACTTACTCCGGAACGGTCCAGGTTACGGCCGCGGGAATGGCGAACAGTCCCGTGTCGTTCCCGGTCGTTCTGGCGGTGGGAGGCGGCGGCAGCGGCGAGGGCGGTTCGCTAACCTTGAGTTCCAGCGCGTTGGTCTTCAACGCGGGGGTGAACGGGACCGCTTCGAACCAGACACTGAGCGTCGCTTCCGGAAGCGCCGCGGCGGTCTTCAGCGCGTCCTCGTCGGTGTCCAGCGGGAACTGGTTGGCCATTTCGCCCTCCGGCTCCGGGCTCTCGACCCCGCAGGACATCACCGTCTCCGTCAATCCGTCGGGACTGCCGGTCGGGACTTATGGCGGCAAGATCGTCCTCAGCGCCGGCGGCGGGACACAGGAGGTTCCGGTCTCGCTCGTCATCAGCGCCGGTTCGGTCGGCGGGAATGTCAATTTGGACAAGACCAGCCTGAATTTCACGTGGCAGACGGGCTCCGCCGCTCCCGCGGCGCAGCCGGTGCAGGTCACCAGCGCGTCCGGCGCGGCGCAGATTCCGTTCAGCGTCAGCTCCAGCGCGGCATGGCTGAAGGCGGCTTCCGCCAGCAGCACCACGGCGGCCACGGTGCAGGTGAGCATCGTGACCACCGGGCTTACCCCGAATACCTATACCGGTACGATTACCGTCGCGCCGACCGGCGGAACGCAGAAGACCGTCTCCGTGACGCTCACGGTTTCCGCGCCGGCGATTTCCGTGGATACCACCCCGCTTACCTACCTGTACCGGCCGGGCGACGCGAAGCCCGCCGACAAGACCGTCAAGGTCAGCGGCGGTTCCAACGCGAGTTTCACCGCGTCCGCCACCGCCACCTCCGGCAATTGGCTCGCCGTGTCTCCGGCGTCGGGCACGGCCAATCCGGCCAATCTCGCGGTTTCCGTGGACCCCTCCGGCCTCAGCGCCGGCACGTACAACGGGACCGTCGTGGTGAACGGAACGAACGGTTCCAGCGGCTCCTTCACGGTGAACGTGACCCTGACCGTGATGGCTCCGCTGCCTACCATCACGCAATTCGGCAACGCCGCCAGTTACTACGCCGGCGCCCTCGCGCCGGGAGAGATCGTCAGCCTGTTTGGGAAGGATCTCGGGCCGACCGCGCCTGCCGGACCCATCGTGCAGAACGGTTTCCTGGCTACTACCGTAGCCGGGGTGCAGGTGTTCGTGAGTGGTTATCCCGCGCCCCTTACCTATGTCAGCGGGGGTCAGATCAACGCCGTCGTTCCCTATGAGGTCGGAAAATTGAAGACCGCCAGCGTCTGGGTGAAGTTCCTGGGCCAGACCTCGAACACCATGACGCTTCCGGTGACTGCCGCGGCGCCGGGCATCTTCACGTTCGACGGGACGGGGTCCGGACAGGGCGCCATCCTGAACGCGGACAACAACACCAATAACGGCCCCAACGCCCCGGCCGCCAGAGGCAAGTACGTCCTGGTATACATGACGGGCGAAGGCGAGACGTCACCCGCGGGCGCGACCGGCAAGCTGACGGTAGCGCAGCCCACTCCGCCGTTAACCCCGGGTCCGCTGGCCCCCGTGGCGGTGCTGATCGACGGCATCCCCGTGACGCCTTACTTCATGGGCGAGGCCCCGACCTTCGTCTCCGGCCTGATGCAGCTCAACCTGCAAATTCCGCAGGGCGCGCGCTCCGGCGATGTGCCGGTTCAGATATCGGTGGGCAGTTACACGAGCAACACGGTTACCGTCAGAGTGCAATAGACTGTGGCCCACGGTGGAGTGGCCTCCGGCCTGCTATGCCGGCTTTCGCGCCGGCATAGCAGGCCGGAGGTCCACTCCACAAAGGTGCGCCACCGGAGGAAAGTCTTTATGGCGAACGTATCCCGCAGATCCTTTCTCACTTCCGCCGCGGCGGGCGCCACGGCGTTCCAGATCGTCAAACCGGAGCTGGTGCGCGGCGCCGGAAATGAAAGACTCAAAGCCGGCCTCGTGGGCTGCGGCGGCCGCGGCACGCAGGCCCTCGAGAACATCCTGACGGGGTGCGACAACGTCGAGATCGTCGCGCTCGCGGATATTTTCGAGGATCGCCTGGAGGACTGCCTGCGGAAATCCAAGGCCCTGAAGCCGGAGCTTTCCGGCCGGGTGAACGTGGACCCGGAGCGCCGCTTCGTCGGTTTCGACGGGTACAAGAAGCTCATCGCGTCCGGCGTGGATATCGTCATGCTCGCCACCTACCCCGCTTACCGGCCCATGCACTTCGAGGCAGCGGTGGAGGCCAGGAAGCATATCTTCTGCGAAAAGCCCTTCGGCACCGACGCCGTGGGGGTGCGCCGTTTCATGGCGGCGGCGAAGAAAGCGGAAGAGCTGAAGCTGACGGTGAAATCGGGCGCGCAGCGGCGGTCGCAATCCACCTACCTGGAGCAGTACAAACGGCTGAAGAACGGCGAGATCGGCGACATTGCCGCGCTTTACGCCAACTGGGTCGGCGGGCCCGTGCTGAACTTCAACAACGCCGCGCTCTTTCCCACCAGGAAGCGCCCCGCGGGAATGAGCGACATGGAATTCCAGCACCGCAACTGGTACTCCTTCGTGTGGGTCTGCGGCGACCAGATCGTGGAGCAGCACCTGCACAACATCGACGTGTGCAACTGGTTCATGGGGACCCACCCGGTGGAGGTCGTGGCCTCGGGCGGCGCGGCGTGGCGTCCGCGCGAGCCGGAGTACGGCAATATCTACGACCACCTCACGGCCGACTTCGTCTACGCCAACGGCGTACGCATGTCCAGCCACTGCCGGCAGTACCAGGGGCGCGGGATCGCCAGCGTAACGAGCGAGCGGATCGTGGGGACGAAGGGCGCGATCGACAGTCTTTCCCTTACCAGGGCGGCGGTGGACCCCTATGTGCAGGAACACGCCGACATGATGGCCAGCATTCTCGGCAAGGGTCCGTACATCAACGAGGCCATGGCGGTGGCCGAGAGCACCATGACCTGCATTATGGGGCGCGAGGCCGCCTACTCCGGCCGGAAGATCACCTGGGACATGATCATGAATTCCACGCAGGACCTTCTGCCCAAGGTCCTCGATTACAAGGCCAGCGTGCCTGTCCCGCCGCTGCCCGTCCCGGGCGTGTACCAGTTCGCGTAAGCGGAGTACCGCCGGTGGCCGTTGTTGGCCACCGGCGGTACTGGCATGCGGCGGCGCCCACACGCGCGGGAAACCGTCGCGATAGGGCTTGCCCCCGTGGCGGCGGTACCATGATCTGTTCGGAGATCTCGCATGATTCGCCGCACGTTTCTTCTCTCTTTCTGCGCGCTCGCGCTGTGGGGCCAGGGGCGGCCGAGGCTCGACGCCCGCATTGACGCCGCCGTTCGGGATGCGCTCCGGCAGAGCGGCGCCCCCAGCGTTTCCGTGGCGGTCGTCGTGGAGGGCCGGCTCGCCTACGCCCAGGCATTCGGGTATTCGAGCCTGGCGCCGCGCCGGGCTGCCACCGCCCGCACGCGCTACGCCGTCGGGTCGATCTCGAAGCAGTTCACCGCGGCGGCCCTGCTGCTGCTCCAGGAAGAAGGCAAGCTCTCGCTGGACGACAAGGTCTCGCAGTATTTTCCCGACCTGACGCGGGCCGGCGAAATCACGCTGCGGCAACTGCTCTCGCACACCTCCGGCTACGAAGATTACGCCCCGCAGGACTACATCATCCCCGCGTGGACCAAAGCCACCACCCCGCAGCAGATCCTCGACGGCTGGGCCAGGAAGCCGCTGAACTTCGATCCCGGCGCGCGCTGGCAATACAGCAATACGAATTACGTCCTGGCGGCCTCCATTTTCGAAAAGGTTTCCGGGCAGAAGCTCGTGGCATTCCTGCGGGACAGGATTTTCGGCCCGTTGGACATGCAGTCGGCTGGAGCATGGAATCCCGGGGGCGAAGAGGAAGCCCGCGCCTACACGCGGTTCGCCCTGGGTCCGCCGCGGCCCGTGGCGCGCGAGGCCGCGGGCTGGTATTTCGGGGCCGGCGAGCTGGCCATGACGCCTTCCGACCTGGCGCGCTGGGACATCGCCTTCCTGCAAAAGAAAATCCTGTCGGCGAAATCGTACGAGGAGTTCACCCGCGAGGCGAGGCTGAACGGCGGCGGGCCCACCCGCTACGCCCTGGGCCTCACCGCGTTTCTGGCCTTGAACGGCACCGTCTTCATCGTCCACCTCTATATCGCTTACGCCGACCTGCCCCTGGCTTTCTTCACCCTGGCCGGGGCCGGCCTTCTTTACCTCTGGCTGGATGACCGCGCCCCCCGGGGCAGCCTGACCCTGGCGGCCTGCTCCCTGGCGGGCATGGCCTGGTGCAAATACGAAGGCCCGCCCCTGGCCGCCACCCTGATCCTGGCCGCGGCGCTGACCCTGGCCTGGCTGCGCCCTGCCGGCTGGCTCCGCCGCCTGGTCCGGTTGGCCGTGCCCCTGGCCGGGCTGGTTGCGGGCTACCTCCCCTGGCGGCTCTTCGCGGTGCAGCACCAACTGGAAATCGGCGCCGACCACATCCAGGGCTTTTATCCCCAACAGATGGCCCAGGCTATCTATTACCTGCTCGCCGGGCTCGTTTCACCCTATTACTTCGGGTTCCTCTGGCCGGCCCTGATCCTGGCCCTCATCCTGGCCGGCCGGCGCCTGTGGCGCTCCCCCATGCTCTTTCTGGCCCTGGTGGTGGCCGGCAACCTGGCGGCCGTCATCCTGGCCTACGCCGTGGCCCCCACCGCCGCCGCGGAGTTCCCCGCCTACGTCCGGGCCACCCTGGACCGCCTCCTCCTCCACCTCACCCCC
>JAIQFU010000239.1:11445-20269 GCA_020073115.1 Terriglobia bacterium | reverse complement strand
CTGCCGACGCCGATGTACCCTTCGCCGGTCTGGCCCCTGGGCTGGCGGGTTATTACCAGGTTTCCGTCCGCGTCCCCGAAGGCGTGGAGACCTCGAACGGCTTTACCTCCATCCTATGCGGCATGCCGGGTACGAGCGCTTTCGG
This sequence comes from Terriglobia bacterium, assembly GCA_020073115.1. Classification (GTDB taxonomy): domain Bacteria; phylum Acidobacteriota; class Terriglobia; order Bryobacterales; family Bryobacteraceae; genus BOG-224. The sequence continues at coordinate 20,124 of JAIQFU010000239.1, read as the reverse complement.
TTTCCTCCCTGTCGCGCTGCCTTGAGCCGGCGCCCGCGGAACACTCTTTTTACGGTCGCGTTCACCTGCCCCAGACCGGGTTGGTGTTGTTACCCAACGTGGTCAACTGGCGCAGGCGGGTTCCGTTCGCGAGCATGGTCCAGATCTGAAACTTAGCGGTGCGGTTCGATCCGAAGGCGATCTGCGTTCCACCGGGATCCCAACTCGGGTTCTCATTCTTCCCCTCGTCGTGGGTCAACTGGTCGTACTTCCGCGAGGCGACCTCCATACTGAAGATGTTGAACTTCCCGGCCCTGTACCCGCGCGTCCAGGCGAACGCAATCATCTGCCCGTTGGGATGCCAGGCGGGATTCGACGCCTCGCCGGTTCCATCGGTAAGCCGTTCGACGCTCGTGCCGTCCATACTAGCGCGGTAGACCTGTTCCGGTCCCGAGCGGCCCGAGGAAAAGACGATGTCGGTCCCCGTTTTGGGGTTGACCTTGGGTTCGGCATCGTCGGAATCGGAGAACGTGACCGGGCGGAAGTTGGAGCCGTCGAGGTCGGCGACGAAGATCCTGTGCGCTTTCTCCACGCCCGACATATAGACGATCCGGAGCCCATCGGGCGTGAACGACGGCGTTCCGTTCACGCCCGATCTCTGGTTGTAGAAGCGGAGGTCCCGCACCGGGTTCGTCGAGTAAACGCAGATACGCGGCGTTTCGCCCGGGGCGGGCCAGACGGTAAACGCGATCTTCGATCCATCCGGCGAGACGGCCGGATACTGCGCGATGAAATTGAACCGGGTGATCTGGCGCTGATTCGATCCGTCCGCATCCATGGCCCAGATCTCCTTGTGCCCCGTGCGGTCGGAAGTGAAATAGATGTGAGTCCCGAATACCGACCTGCCTCCGAGCATCGACACGATATCGGCGGCGAACTCGTGCGCCGTTTTTCGCGCCCCCGCCTCATCCGGCGAGCCGAGATAGCGCTTCCCGAATACCTGCGCATTCGCGGCCGTATCCCGCTTCGCGTCGAAGACCCAGCCGTAGAGCACGAGAACGCCGTTCTGCACGGCGGCGTAGCCGCAGGCGAGGTAGTCGGCCGAGACGGGCGGGCCGGACCAGTCGGCCAGGCGAAGGCCGCGCGCGGCGCCCGCGTCCTGCTGGAAATCCGGCGGTTGTTGCGGGATGGCGAGCGGATACATCGTTTTGGGCGCCATGCGGAAGAATCCCGAACCCTCGACGTCGTCCCAGAGTGTTCGGTTGAAGGCCGCCATATACGACTGCGCGCCGCCGGCTCCCCGCAGATCGGGGACGGCGAGCGCCGGAATGGCGCCGCCCGTGTAGGAGATCCGGATATCCGGCTGGTTCTGGGCCCGAAGGAGAAGGAGAGCGGCGATCGCCAACCCGATGAAGAAGAAAGCGCGTTTGAACATCTGAATGGGCATCGTAGCACTTTCATCCTCGCATCCGGATATGCTGTTACTACGGGACATGAAGACCTTTTATCTTTTCTTTCTCTCTTCCGCGCTGGCTCTCTCCGCCGCCGGGCGGGCCAGGAACGTGATTCTGTTCATCGGGGACGCCGGAGGGATTCCGGCGCTCCACGCCGCGAGCATTCACGGATTTAACGAGCCAAACAAGCTCTTCGTGCAGAACATGCCGCACATGGGCCTGATGGATACCTCGGCGGCCGGTGAGTGGGTGACGGATTCGGCCGCCGCCATGTCGGCGATCGTCACCGGCCAGAAAACGGATAACGAAGTTCTGTCCAAGTCCGCCGCCGCCGGCGGAAAGGGCCGCGTCCCGCTCAAAACCATACTGGAATACGCCGAGGAGCGCGGGCTTTGGACGGGGCTGATCACGAACATGTCCATATTCGACGCCACCCCGGCGGCATGCTATGCGCACGTGGACAAGCGCAGCCAGACGTTGGAGATCGCCGACCAGGCATTGCGGCCGCAGTTCGGCGACGGACCGGAACTCTTCATCGGCGCGGACCGGAAGGCGGTATTGGCCGCGGCGGCGAAGCAGGGGATCGACGTCGAGTCCCGCTTCCGCGAGAAGGGCTACGGGGTCTACGATACATTGGGCGCCATTCCCGCGGGCGCCAGCCGGGTATTCGCGCTATTGGACGGCGATTACGACCTCGGCGCGGCAGTGGAGCGGGCCATCGCCACGCTGTCGCGGAACCGCAAGGGATTTTTCCTCATGGTGGAGTGGGACGTCCACACACTGAATCTGCGCCGAGGGCTGGATCGCGCCCTCGTGCTCGACGGCGTGGTCCGCCGGACGGCCGAACGGGGGCGGAAGGACACGCTCATCGTCTTTGCGGCGGACCACTCCTACGATATCCGGGTCCGCGCCGGGCGCAAGGATGCGCCGTTGCTGCCCGATGCGGCCGCGCCGGCGCCGCGGAGGCCGAACGTGCGGGTCGAGGACGGACACACGGGCGAACAGGTATTGGTGGCGGCCCAGGGGCCGGGATCGGAGCGAGTCCGGGGCTTCTTCGCCAATACGGACCTGTTCCGAATCATGATGGCGGCCTACGGATGGAGACCCCAGCCAGTCACGGAGCGATCCACGGGAACGCGGTGATGCGGAGCTTGGCGGCGCCGTAGGGGATCAGGGTGATGGTTTCCTCGGGTTGTTTCGTAGTCACCGGGCTGACAGGCAGGGGGCCGGCGGAATCGTCCACGGCTTGCCAGGAAGGCAAGCGGCGCGCTTTCGCGGTGATCTCCACCGGCGCGCCCTCCACGCTGAAGGGTTGGCGGCCGAGGGGCTTCTCCTTTACTTCGAGCGACTGCGGCATCAGGGCGTAGTTCCACGGCGTGGTGGGGAAGACCTCCCAATCCGCCGCCGGGCCGGTCTGCTTCAGCTTGCGCCAGCTTTCGCCGATCTTCAGCGAATAGACCAGGGGGCCGCGCTCCACCGCCACCGAGTTGTTGTACCAATGCGAGGTCCGGACCGGCATGGGGAAGCGGAGTTCCACTCGGTCGCCGGCGTTCCACACACGGTCGATCCGCAGGAACTGCCCCGTTCGGATGTTTTCGAGTGCGCGCCCGTTCACCGCCGCGTTTGCGCCCGCGGCCCACGCCGGGATGCGAAGCAGGAGCGGAAACCGCGCGGGTTTCGCAGGCCTTACGGAAAGCGCGATGGTCTCGCGAAAGGGGTAATCGGTGGTCTCTTCGATGGTGACGGGCGTGCCGTCGCCCGCCGCCGCGCTGGCCTCGCTGGGACCATACGCCACGGCCGCCAGTCCGCCATCGGGCGTGGCCATCCAAAGACTCGCGGCGAGTTTCGGCCAGCCCTGGTGCATGTTGGCCGTACAACAGCCGAAGTTCGGCTCCAGCCCGAAGATGTTCGACGCCGGGCCGTTGTTCACCCAGTTGCGGTTGGAGAGGCTGCACTCGATCTGGTTCGCCTGCTGGTCGTACTGGTGGCCCCACATATCCGGCGTGAACGTGCCGGGCAAGGCGTTGTAGGCGATGCGTTCCAGGCGGTCGCCCAGCGCCGCGTCGCCCAGGATGGCCATATCGGTTTCGAGCGAGAACATGGATTCCACCACGGCGCAAAGCTCCGTGCCCTGCGAGGGATCGCGCCCGGCGTAGTGCTCGTCGGCGGAGAAGATGCCCTCCGGCTGGCCGTGAAACCGGTCCAGGTTCTCCAGCATGAGGGACAGGTTCTCGCGGTCGGCGCGGTCGCCCGTGACGAGCCACCATAGGGCCGCGGCTTTCATGGCCATGGCGTTGTTCACGCCGTGCGTGGCGAGGTTCGAGCCATTCTGGCGGGCGATCTTCTCGCGATAGCGGAAATCGGCGAACTGCGCCTCCCAATCGTGGCCCTGGGCGTGGAGTTTGCGCGCGAGGTCGAGGAGGCTCTTGTCGCCGTTGCGGTTGTAGAGCCAGAGGACGGTCAAAACCTCGTCGTGCCAGCGGTAAACGGCCCATTCCTTCAGCGGGCGCTCATCCAGGTGTTTCGCCTGGTAGGCGAAATACTTCTCCATCAGCGGGATCACGCGCTTGTCGCCCGTGGCCTCCTGGTATTGCGCGAGGGCCTTGAGGACGACGTAATTCGGCCACCAGTCCTGGTTCTTCGTGGGACCGATCCAGCCATCGGGCTGCTGGTGATCGAGTGTCCAGTCGATCCATTTCCGCGCCTTGGCGATGAGCCGCTGGTCCCCCGTCAGATAGGCGAGCGGAATGAGGCCGTCCATGTAGTAGGGGCCGCGTTCCCAGCTCTCGCCCGAGCCGCCGAGCCAGCCGCTGTTCTCACTCAGGTCCGGCCAGAACTCGTCGATGTGGCCGGTAAGCCCGCCGGCCTGGATGCGCAATTGCTCCAGCAGCCACCCCCGCGGCTTGACGGAACCGAGGGGCAGCGGGTAGAAGGCATTGGGCTGGAGGGGAGGACGGTTCGGAACGGCGGCGGCTTGGGCGGCGAAGGCCAGGCCAAAAATGGACAGGACCAGCTTCATGCCCGCAGGATAACAAGTACCGCGGGTGGCCGGTTTTTGCCACCGGTTCTTTGGCCCGGCAGGAAAACAACCGGTGACAAAAATCGATCACCGGCGGTACTCCCAGACCCGTACGATGGGGTAGCGGCCCGCATCGCCCGGCTCGTACTTGGATTGCTGGTACCACCATTGCAGGCGGGCGCGGGCATCGGCGGCGAATTTCGGGTCGGCGGCCAGTTTCTCCTCGAACTGCTTGCGCAACTCGGGCGACTCGGCCATCATGCGCCGGGCGATAGGCTCCGAAAGGTACTCGCCCACGCCCTCGTCGCCGCCGAAGACGGAGTTCATAAACCCCCAGCGGATCAGCGAATCCGGCGCCTGCGGCTCCAGCATCGCCAGAATGAGCCGGGCCCGCCGCTGCTTCATCGGGACCCACCACGAACCCGCCGGGATCGCCATCTTCTCGTTTACCGGGCGCGCGTCGAAGCTCAGCATCACGCGGCCTTCGAAAGCCGATGCGGCGAACTTCACCCCCGAGAACCGGTACGTCTCGAACTCCCGCTCGACCGGTTTCGCCGTGCGCTCCATCTCCACTCCGTGCAGCGCCAGGCGGTCCGCGATTTCCTTCCACGCGGCCGGAATCAGGTATCCGAGCGGCATCTGCGCTTCGGCCGTGGTTTGGATGCGGTCGTGGATCACGGTTTCGAGGTTGTCCGGCTCCGGCAGGTACTTCGTCACCGCGGCGCCCGTCACCTCGCTCGGCAGGCGCGCGGTCTTGAGCGCACGATAGAGCACGGGGCGCGCGGCGTCGCTCACCTTGCCATCCAGGTAGACGGGAGCCGCCGCGCGGTCGCCCGCGCGCGCCATCATTTCCGCGTCCGCCGCGCGCACGGCCCGCCGCAGCGCTTCGGCGTCGAGCAGGATGGTTTCAATGGAGTGGCGCATGATGTCGTAATTGGCCCACGCGCGGGTCTTCGCCGTTTTGAGGCTGTGGGTCTCCACCAGCAGCGAGGGCCGGTTCTGCGCCGCCGCGTACAGGTGCGAGTACCGCGGCGAAAATACCTCCATGAAGAACTCGCGCTTCGCGCCCGCGCTGCGCAGCGCGCCGTAAGGCGCCACGAGGTGACCGTCGGCGGCCATGCGCTTATCGAGTTCGGGCACGAAGCGTTCCTGGACCCAGGCGCGCGCCGGTTCCGCCAGGTCCTGGTTGCGCGCCATATCCCAGGTGACGTCGTACTGCATGTCCGAGCCGTCGGTCACGTGGTTATCGATGAGGAAATCCGGCATCCACTGGTTGAAGAGCCGCAGCCACGCGCGCATTTCCGGCGTGTCCGCTTTGACGTAATCACGATTGAGGTTGAGCTTTTGCGCCGTGGCGCGGAGCCCGGTGGCGTTCGGCCCGTTCTGGCTCGGACGGTGATACGGGCTGACGTTCTCGTGGCCGTCCACGTTGAAAACCGGGATGATGAGGAAGATCGCGCGGTCCAGCCAGGCGGCGTAGCGCTTCGTGACCGCCATGTCGCGCGCCAGCATCAGCGCCGTGTCTTTGCCTTCGATCTCGCCGGCGTGGATCCCGCTCTGGATCATGATGATGGCTTTATTCGTACGGGCGGCCGCGGCGGGCGTGAACGCGCGATCCTTGGAGAGAATCAGCGCGATCATCGTCCGGCCTTCGGGCGTCACGCCGAAGTCGATCGTCTTGACGGCGCGCGAGACCCGTTCGAGCCGGCGGGCGATCTCCCTCGCCTCGGCGTACGGCGCCGTTTCGTTCCATTCCGTTTTCTCACCCGTGGTGAGCAGATCGGGCGGCGACGCCTTGGTGCTCGCGGCGAGCGATGCCGCCGCCCGCGCCGCCGGCGGTTCGATGGCCGAATGGGGCGCGATGGGGTCCTGCGCCAGGCACAGCCCGGCCACGGAGAAAAACAGCAGGGAACGGAACATCCGAAGATGGTAGCGCTATTCCCAGACCCGCTTGGGAACGCCCTGGTCGCGGTTCTTCACGCGGTCGTAGAGATAAAACGTCGATACCGTGCCCAGGGACTGGTTGTAGTAGCTCTCTTCGCCGAGACCCTCGCGGAGGTCTTCCTCGAAATCGTGCAGGGCCTTCAGTTCGTCGGCGGTGGCGGGCACGCGCTTGCCGGAGGGCGTCCGAAAGAACTTCTGGAAGCCGGCGTCCACCAGCGCGCCGATCTCCCGGCCGATGACGATGCCGCCCGGAGTGAGCACGCGGATGGACCCGCTCTCCTCTTTCAGTTCGGCGGCGCAATTTTCGCGCGATAGGCGCACGGCGCCGCCGGCCGCGGGGGTTACGGTAAAACCCACTTGCTTCAGGTTCTCCAGGCGTTCGGAGAAAGTGAGAGTGGCGGGGCGTTTGCGGCGAAAGAACATGCCTTTATTCTAGCCTCTCCGCCATGCGAAGGCCCCGTTCACGATCGTGGCCATCGGGCCGCCACGGAAGGTCCGGCCGTCGAAGGGCGAGTTGCGGCTGCGGGAGAGCGACTGGTTCACGTCGTAGGTCCAGACGACATCCGTGCTGAAGATGGTGACGTCCCCGGGCGCCCCGGGCGCCAGCCCGCCGCGGCCCAGGCGCACGACGGATTCGGGCCCGGCGGTGAACAACTCCACCATCCGGTTCAGGCTGATCTTCCCCGTGTAGACCAGGGACTCCAGGGCCAGCGCCACGGCCGTTTCCAACCCGATGATGCCGAAGGGGCAGCGCTCGAACTCCTGCATCTTCTCGCTGCCGGGATGGGGGGCATGATCGGTGGCGATGGCGGTGATCGTGCCCGCGGCGAAACCCTCCACCACGGCCTCGCGGTCGCACGGGGCGCGTAGCGGCGGCTTCATCTTGTAGTTGCTGTCGTAGGCCGGCATGTCGCGGTCGGAGAGCGCGAAATGATGCGGCGACGCCTCGCACGTAACCGGCAGCCGCTTGCGGCGGGCGTACTCCACCATCGCCACGGCATTGCGGGTGGAAATGTGGGCGATGTGGCAGCGCGCCCCGGTCAACTCGGCCAGCAGGAGGTCGCGCGCCACCATGATGTCCTCGGCGGCGGCGGGAATGCCCCGCAGCCCCCACCGCACGGAGGGCGCGCCTTCATGCATGTCGCCGCCGGCGCTGAGATTGAGGTCTTCACAGTGGTCGATGATGGGCAGGCCGTAGGAGCGGGCGAACTCCATGGCGCGGCGCATCGACCGCCGCGTAGCTCCGGGCGCGTTCCACGATGTAGCTGGTGCCGGTGGCGCTATCGTTCACCGGCTTGGTGTTGGGCATGCAGCAGACCGAGGTGAACCCGCCCGCCGCGGCCGCGCGCGACCCGCTCTCGATGGTTTCCGCGTGCTCGAAACCCGGTTCGCGCAGGTGCACGTGCATGTCGATGAACCCCGGCGCCACAAACATGCCGGCGGCGTCGAAGACTTCGACCCGGGGAGAAGAGAGATTCGGCGCGACTCCGGCGATGCGCCCATCCACGATCAACACGTCGGCCACGCGGTCCGTATTGGTGGACGGGTCGATCACGCGGCCGTTCTTGATGACGATCGACATGGCTACCCAATCACCCTTTCCAGCACGGCCATGCGCACGGCGACGCCGTTCTCCACCTGGTTGAGGATCACCGACCGCTGGAAATCGGCGACCTCGGAGGAAAGCTCCCGCCCGCGGTTGATCGGCCCCGGGTGCATCACGATGGCGTCGGGCTTGGCGACGTCCAGGTGCTCCAGGCGAAGGCCGTAAAACCGGAAATATTCGCTGGCCGGAAAGGCGGCCTCGTGCTGGCGTTCCAGTTGTACGCGGAGCATCATGATCACGTCGGCGTCGCGAATGGCTTCGCTGATGTCGGTAGTCAGGCGGACGCCCGGGGCCAGTTCGGCGAGTTCCGAAGGCAGGAGCGAGGCCGGGCCGCAGAGCACGATCTCCGCTCCGAACTTCGCCAGAAGGTGCACGTTGGAGCGCGCCACGCGGCTGTGCGCGATGTCGCCGATGATGGCCACCCGCAACCCCTCCAGCGCGCCGCGGCGGTCCAGAATGGTGCGCGCGTCGAGCAGCGCCTGGGTGGGATGCTCGTGCGTGCCGTCGCCGGCGTTGATGATCGGAGTGGGCAGGTGGCGCGCCAGAAAGTGCGGCGCGCCGGAAGCCGAATGGCGCATCACGATCGCATCCGGCTTCATGGCGGCCAGGGTGGTCAGGGTGTCCACAAGGGATTCGCCCTTGGAAACGCTGGACCCGGCGGCGGTGATCGAAACCGC
>JAIQFU010000239.1:6729-11385 GCA_020073115.1 Terriglobia bacterium | reverse complement strand
AAACTCGTGCGGGTGCGCGTGGAAGCCTCGTAGAAGAGGTTCACGATCATCTTCCCGCGAAGCGTATCCAGTTTTTTCAGCGACTGGCTTTGCAGCGGCTGGAAATCCCTGGCGCGCGCCAGGATGGCCTCGATCTCGGCGCGGTCCAACTCCTCGATTCCGAGCAGTCCGGCGGACATATGAGTGTAATCAGCCTAAGCTTCGGTTGTGGCGACCCTCTCGCACAGGAGGACTTTCTCCATCCCGTCGATTTCCTGGAATTTCACTTCGATGATCTCGATCTCCGTGGTCTGCACCGCCCGGCCGACGTAGCGCGCCTCGATGGGCAGCTCGCGGTGGCCGCGGTCGATCAGGACCAGCAGAGAGACGCGCGCGGGCCGCCCGTGATCGAACAGCGCGTCCAGCGCGGCGCGGATGGTGCGGCCGGTATAGAGCACGTCGTCCATCAGGATGATATCTTTGCCCTGCACCGAAAACTGGATCTCGGTGGCATTGACAACGGGTTTGATGTCGATGGTGGTGAGGTCGTCGCGGTACAGACTGATATCCAGGAGACCGACCGGGATCTTGCGTTTCTCGAGGGCTTCGATTTTGGCGGCGAGGCGCTGCGCCAGGGGAACGCCGCGCCGGCGGATCCCGATGAAAGCGAGTTTGTCCAGGTCCTTGGTCTTTTCGAGGACCTCATGCGCCAGACGGACCAGGGTCCGATCGATTTCGGACGCACTCATGAGCTGGGCTTTTTCACGCGTGAGGGGCATAGCTCTGAAGGAACAGGGTAGCACGGGGACTACCGGAAGTCGCCTGTTTTTGCGGCGCGAGTAGGACCGCCCTGCGGGCGGCCGCGACACGCTGGGGCGTGTCGCGACCGCGCGGAGCGCGGCCCTACTGCACTTCGAAATCCACGGTCCGCGCCACTTCGCCGCTGCCCGCGGCGGCGGCCTTCAGCTCCGTCCGGTACGACCCGGGCGGCAGGGCGGGCATGGTCAGCCCGATGGCGATCGTGTTCGTGCCCGGGCGCGCAAACGCCGAAACATTGCCCAGGTCCGATGCGCTCATTTGTTTACCCGTCTTGCGGTCCACCGTGGAGATGCGCGCCGTCACGGCCGAAGCGCCGGCCAGAAGCTGAGGATCGTACATTTCGACGTAGATCCGGAAGCGCTCCCCTTGGGAAAATCGGTTTTCTCCGGAAGGCGTGTACTGGAGGTTGCGCGCCACCAGGGGCGAACGGCCTTCGATCATGGCCAGCCCCACGCTCACGTCATCCTGCACCTGGCGGACCTGCCGGCTCAGGGTCAGCGCGCTCATGGAGAACTGGTTGCCGTCATAAGGGTCCACCACCACCGGCGATTCCAGCTTGCCGAAACCGCCGCCCGGCTGGCTGAACGCCACCTTGAGGTTGTAGCGCCCGGGGGCGATCTCGAACTGGTTCTCATAGTGGAGCGGCTTCTGTTTGAAAGCGTCCACCGCCGCCTGGTTGTCGAAGTCCAGCTTGACCACGTCGCTGGAGCGCGCGGCGATCCGCCCCTCGCCCTGGTACGCCATGGCGAGCACGTTGACCTCGGCGTGCAGCTTGCCCTTGACCTTGTCGAAGCGGATGCCCGCGGAGGGAATCTCCATGGTCAGATTGACGCGGGCGGTATTGGGCGCCGAATAGAAGAACGGCGCCTGCATGGAGGCCGGGGTCTCTCCCGGCTGGGCGCCGGCGAGCCGGGTTTGGAGGTCCCTTTCAGCCGGGGTCCCCGCCAGGATGTCCACGGGCTTGCTGAAGCAATAACTGTTGCGGAAGCGCACCGCCGTCCCGCCCCGCGAAACCTTCACGCGGAGGGTGTGGCAGGCGTCCTTGGAGGCTTCGGGCGGGGTGTAGCCCAGAAGATAATACTCGTGCTCCTCCTTGACGATCTTCTGGAGGCCCTCGAGCAGATCGTTGGTGTTGCGGATGACGAACCCGCCGGTGCCGTCGGCCAGCGCGGAAAGCGTCGCTCTGGAGTCCATGGCGATCGACTCCATGCGGTTGATGGCGTCCCACTGCGGCCCTTGCTGGCCGGGGGTCGAGCCGCGGCCGGACGTATCACCGGGGATTGGAACGCGCCCGGTCCCCGTCCCCGGAAGCCCTGTTCCGCCTCTACCCGTCCCTCCGCCGGGAGGGGTCGTGCCCCCGCCGCCGGGAGGGGTCGTGCCCCCGCCGCCCGGGGGGGTCGTGCCGCCGCCGCCGGGAGGGGTCGTGCCGCCGCCGCCGGGAGGCGCCTGCCCGCCGCCGCCGCCCGGGGGGGCCTGTTGTCCGGATTCCAAAGCAGCGGTCAGAAAATTCGCGATCCCCAGGACGGGGCCGGCGGCCAGCGCAACCCCAGTGCGGCCGGCGAGGCCCGCCCATGCGCCGCCGCCCCAGTCCAGAGAGCCGCGGAACGGGCCGAGGCCGCGCGAGTCCACGGGGTAGAGGGCCACGTTGGCGCGGTTGCACGCGTTCAAGGCGGCATTGAACTCGCCCATGGCGTGCGCTTTGACGGAAAATCCCGCGGTGAACAGCACCAGCGTCTTTCGCCCCGGAACCGCCGATACGTTGCGCGCCAGGGCCGCGAGCGTGATCAGGAACGACCGCGTCATCTGGTCGTCCGCCGCATCGCTCATGCCGGCCGCCTGTCCGCGCGAACCCATCGGCTGCGTGGCGGAGGAGGCATCCGCGCCCATCAACCCGCTCTCCGACCTGCCGGACATGCGCCCCCGGCCTATCGCCGGCGGAACCCTGGATACGGCCAGCTTGAGCCGTTCGGTGTCCGAAGTGAAGTTCTGAAGAATCTGGAAAGTCCCGGCGAAAGCGGCGATCGCCGTCGCCCGGTCCTCCGCGCCTTCCATCTCGAACAGCCGCGATGCCGCCTGCTTGGCCTGCATCTGGTTGTTCGCGTCCAGCGTGGCATTGTCGAACAGCAGAATCATGTAGCCCTTCCGCTGCGCCGGCGTAGCCGGCTCGGCCTGGAACGACACGCTGGTGATGGTCTGTTCCTTGTTGTCTTCCCAGACCCGGAAGTCCTTGGCCGAAAGGTCGCGGACGTAGTTCCCCTTCTTGTCGGTGACCACCGTGTCTACCAGGACGACGCGCGTTTCGGTCCGGATCACCGGCCGCGCGCTGCTCTCCTGGGCTCCGGCCGATCCGGCCGCGCAAATGGCGGCCGCTAGCAGGGCCATGGTCCGATTTCGCATCGGAGATCCTCCTCTATGGAATTTCTACGGCGGCGTTGCGGGCCGCCATCAACTGGTTTTCCGAATCTCTCACCACCACCCGGATCTGGTATGTCCCCGGAATGGTCTGGAAGCCATTTCGCAAATGGATCCCGTTGGACATCATGTGGGCAAAGGTCGCGTCCTTCAGGCGCATCGTGACTTCGTTCGTGTACCCGGAGACATAATTGCCGTTGCGGTCGAACAGGGCGGTGGAAACCGACAGGTCGTCCAGGTTCCGGTCTTCCGTTTTTCGAAACCGCAGGCTCTTCAAATCGATATGGGCGATTACGGTGAGCCGGGCGGAATCTTCATCCGGCTTGAAGAACTGGGTCTGAAGATCGATGGGGAAATCGCGGATCTCTTCGCGGGAAAACACCGCTTCGCGAATCTCCTCTTTGGCCTGCTCGGCGGCGTCCGCCAGTTGCGTCGGCGCGTAATAGCCGCGGCGCGCCTGAATGCTGTATGCACCGCCGTTGATCGTCACCTTCAACGGGTGGAAGCTGCCGTCATGTTTCAGATTTTGCGGAGAAAAGGCCAGGACGTAGACGAACTCCGCGGGAGCGGCGATCCGGTCGAAGCCGCCCTTGAGATCATTCGAATTCTGGACATCGACCCCGCCCGTCCCCGCGGCCAATTCGGCCAGCACGTCCTGTTGCGCGAAGGCGGCGTCCTTGTCGAATCTGGACCTCAGGGTTTGGTACCGGTAGGACGACGAGTTCGTCGCGCCGTCACTGGTGCGGGGCATGCCCTGGCTCGCGTCCAGCATGGGGACGTAGAGCCCGCGCGCATCCAGAGCGTTGACCGTGACGTTGGACCGCACCGAGTGGTCGATGACCTTCTGCAGGTCGTACCGCGCGTCAGTGGCGAGAAATCCCGGAGAGATCAGCACGATTTTCCGTTCGCCGGGCATGACCGACAAGCGCCGGACGGCGCGGTCCAGAGCGTCCAAAGCGCTCCGCGTTTCGAAGTTGCCCTCCCCGAGCGCGCGGGTGACGGCGCTGAGCTTCATGCTATCCACGCCGGGCGCATCGTTAAGGCAACCTGCGATCTGGAGTTGCAGCATCTCATCGGCCTCCCGGTCGTGGCGATTCCAGATCAGGTCGGCTATGAAATAAGTTGTCGCGGTGCAGTCGATGGCCACATCGGTGGCGACGCGCGGTCCCGGCATCAGGCGGTCGATGGCCTGCTCGAGTTCCGCCTTATCGTCCGTGAAATCCAGGCCGCCCCGGCCGGAGGTGGTAAAGAGGGCCGCCCGGAGGTCGGGCCCCATGGCGCCCTCGAGGTGCTGCCTGGCGGCGGCGCGGACTGCCATCAGGTCCCCGGCTTCGATGTGACGATCGTCGAACACGTAGATGATGAAACGGCCGGGCGGGACCGGAACCGCGGGAAGGACCTTGCCGCCGGCTGTCTCCGGGGCGGCGTTGGGGTCGGCGCCGGGGT
>JAIQFU010000239.1:0-6709 GCA_020073115.1 Terriglobia bacterium | reverse complement strand
TCCCTGCCCTCCACCGAGAACCGCGTGATCTCCTGGGGCCGGCCTTTGTCGGTAACGCGAAAATCCTCCTTGCGGAGGTTGCCGACGGCCCGCCCCCGCGGGTCGCGGACCACTACCGGGACCATCACCAGGTCCGTCCTGCTGCGGAAGACCACGGATTCCTCGCGCGTGGTCATTTCCGGCGCGTCCTGGGCGGATGCGGAGATCAGAAACAAGAGAGCGAGCGCGGAGCTGAGGAGCAGAGCAGGCCTGTTTGTCTCCGGCATGTCTTGAATCATGGTAGGACAGACGGGGTTCAGGAGCAATGCGTTCCGGCCAGGGTCACTTGCGCTCCCTGACCATGGGAACGAAGATGACCGCGCTTTCCGTGCGCCGGTGAATCCGCCCGTCCGCTCCTTTATCGATCACCACGAGCCGCTGATTCCACGTGGATCCGACGGGAGCGACAAGCCGCCCGCCGTTGGACAACTGGGCGACGAGCGCCGGCGGAATCCCGGGTGGCGCGGCGGTGAGGATGATGCGATCGAAAGGCGCCTCCTCCGGCCAGCCCTTGTACCCGTCGCCGCGCCGCACGGTCACGTTGGCGTGCCCCGCGCGGCGCAGGCTTTCCGCCGCCGAGGCGGCCAGTTCCGGCACGATCTCGATGGTGTAGACGTGCTTCACCAGTTGCGCCAGGACCGCCGCCTGGTACCCCGATCCCGTGCCGATTTCGAGCGCGCGATGATGCCTGGCGGGCTGGAGCAGTTCGGTCATGAGCGCCACGATGTAGGGCTGGGAAATAGTCGCGCCGTGGCCGATGGGGACCGGGTGGTCTTCGTAGGCGAAGTCGCGGACGCTTGCGGGTACGAACAAGTGCCGCGGGGTAGCGCGCATCACCCGCAGCACATCCGGGTTGCGGACCCCGCGATCCTCAATCTGGTCTCGAACCATCCGCTGGCGCGCGGCGGACCAGGCGTCCTGCGCGCAAACCGGCCCCGCCAGCGCCAGGGCGAGAACGGCCAGACCCAAGCGGCGGAACATGGCTCTATCGTACCGCCGGCGCCCGGTATGGGCGCCGGTTCCTGGAACCTGGCCTTCAAACAACCGGCGCCGAAAACCGAGCGCCGGCGGTACTTATTCGACTATCTGATTGAGGCCCGCCACCATCGGTCCTTCTTCGCTCAGACGCAGCACGCTGAACGACGCCGGGAGGCACTCCATCCGCTGGTAGAGGTCGATCGGTACGCCCAGGTAGTACGCCAGCGCGGCGCGGATCGAATCCGCATGGCTCACCACGGCCACGGTCTCGCCGGGATGGCGCTCGCGCAGCGATTCCAGCTCCGCCACGACGCGCGCCTGCGTCTCCACGGCCAGTTCGCCTCCCGGAGGCCGCGTCCCGCTGCGGTAGTGGTTGAAAAGCCGCCAGCGAGGGTCGCGTTCCAACACCTGGAGCCGGGTCCCGCTCCAATCGCCGAACCGCACTTCCCCCAGGGCCTCGCGGATCCCGACCTCGATGCCTAACGCCGCCGCGAGGGGCGCCGCCGTTTCGCGGGCGCGTTCCAGCGGGCTGCTGTAAATGTGCGCAATCTTCCGGCTGGCCAGCCGCGCGGCCAGCCGTTCCGCCTGCGCGCGCCCTTCCGTATTAAGACTTACGCCGGCGGTCCAGCCCGCAATCGCGTTTCCTAACCAATCGTTGGCGGCGTGGCGTATGAGGTAAAACGTCGTCATCGCTATCAGTATGTACCCGAGCGCACGGCGGTTCTGTCGGTGCGCGCACGGTCTCGCGCGCTGCACGGCCTCGAATTTCGGCCCCATCTGACATGCTGAGTATGTGAAGCTCGTCGTCTTCGGGTTGTCGGTCAGTTCGTCATGGGGGAATGGCCACGCCACGCTCTGGCGCGGCCTGATCCGCGCGCTCACGGGGCTGGGCCACCGCGTCGTATTTTTCGAGCGCGATATGCCGTACTACGCGGAGCACCGCGACCTGTTCGAGCTTCCCGGCGGCGGGCTGGTTCTCTATCCGGAGTGGGAGGAGGCCCGGCGCCGCGCCCAGCGGGAACTGGCGGAGGCGGACGTGGGAATCGTCACCTCGTACTGCCCCGACGCCATTGCCGCCAGCGAGACCGTGCTTTCGTCCCCCGCCCGCGTTCGCTGCTTCTACGATCTCGACACCGGCGTGACCATCGGGCGGCTGCAGGCGGGCCGTGCGCCGGAATACATTCCGCAGCGCGGGCTGGGCGACTTCGACCTGGTCCTGAGCTACACCGGAGGCCAGGCTCTCGCGCAGTTGAAGACGCGCCTGGGGGCGCGCCACGTGGCGCCGCTGTACGGCAGCGTCGATCCGCAAACACACCACCCCGCGCCGCCGGAAGAGCGGTTCCGCGCCGATCTCTCCTATCTGTGCACGTACGCGGCGGACCGGCAGGCCTCGCTGGAGGATCTCTTCATCGAGCCAGCGCGCCGGCGCCCCGACCTGCGCTTCGTCATCGGCGGGTCGCAGTACCCGGGCGACTTCCCCTGGAGCGAGAACATCTTTTTCATTCCCCACGTCCCTCCCGCGGAGCACCCGGCGTTTTATTGTTCTTCGCGGCTGACGCTGAGCGTGACGCGCGCCGCCATGGCGGCCATGGGCTACTGTCCCTCCGGGCGGCTGTTCGAAGCCGCGGCGTGCGGCGCGCCGATCCTCAGCGACGATTGGGACGGCCTGGATTACTTTTTCGAGCCCGGCGTGGAGATTCAGATTGCGCGCACCACGGGACACGTGATGGATGCTCTGGCGAAATCGCCCGAGGACCTGGCGCGCATCGGCCGCGCCGGGCGGGAGCGGGTACTGGCGTCGCACACGGCCGAGCGGCGCGCCCTGGAGTTGGAGAACATCCTGGAAGCGGCCATCAGTCTCCCGGTGGAAACCGCCGGGAATGCGGAGTGTTGAACATGTGGGGGATCGTACCGGCGGCCGGAGTGGGGAGCCGCATTCAGCCGCTGGCGTTTTCCAAGGAGTTGCTCCCGGTGGGCAGCCGCCTGGACGACGGCACGGAACGGCCGCGGGCCGTCAGCGAATACCTGGTGGAGCGCATGGTGCGCGGCGGCGCGCGCAAGATCTGCTTCGTGATTGCGCCCGGCAAATCGGACATCCTCGAATACTACGGCGGCGAAGTCTTCGGTTCCGCGGTGTGCTATGCCGTGCAGCCGCGCCCCGCCGGGCTGTGCGACGCCATCTTCCGCGCCCTGCCCCTAATCCGTCCCGACGAACCGGTCGTCGTGGGACTGCCGGATACGGTCTGGTTCCCGGAAGACGCGCTCGCCGAACTGCCCGACGACCGCCTTTCGTTTCTGCTTTTTCCAGTGGAGCGCCCCGAGCTGTTCGATGCGGTGCTGACGGGAGCTTCGGGCGAAGTGCTGGAAATCCGCGTGAAACAGCCCAACCAGGGCCACCACTGGGTCTGGGGCGCCTTCAAGATGCCTGGCGCCACCCTGGCCGCGCTGCACGATCTCTGGTGCGAACGCCAGTGCGCCGATGAGTACATCGGAACCCTGGTGAACGCCTGGCTCGCCCGCGGCGGGTCCGCCGCCGGCGTGCGCGCCGGGTCCGCCTACGTGGACGTCGGTACGCTGCACGGCTACCGCGAGGCAATACGCCTGCTGGAAGACGGGTCGGCCGCCGGCCGGCTGCCGCAGGCCACGGGGAGCGCCCGGTGAAAACCAGAGCCGCCGAGGCGCAATGGACCCCCGACCGGGTCCGCAGCCGCGTGGCCGAACTCGGCAAGTGGTTTCACAACATCAACCTCAAGGGCGTGCAGACCGCGCCCGACCACTTCCTGGGCGATTATCCCGCGTTCAAATGGCGCACGTTCGAGAAATCCATCCCCGCCGATTTGCACGGCCGGACCGTCCTGGACGTGGGATGCAATGCCGGGTTCTACTCCCTCGAGATGAAAAAGCGGGGGGCCGACCTCGTGGTCGCGATCGACTACGACGACGAGTACCTCGCCCAGGCCCGCTTCGCGGCCGAAGTCAACGGAGTGGAGATCGACTTCCGCCGCATGTCGGTTTACGAGGTCGGCAAGCTCGGAAGAAAGTTCGACCTCGTGCTTTTCATGGGCGTCGCCTATCACCTGCGCCACCCTTTGCTGGCGCTGGACCTGCTGCACGAGTACGCCGTCGGCGACATGTTCGTGTTCCAGTCGCTGCTGCGCGGCAGCCCCGTGGCGGACCGCGTCGATCCCGATTACCCGTTCTCCGAAACCGCGGTCTTCGACCGCGAGGGCTATCCCCGGCTGCACTTCGTGGAGGAACGCTACGCCAACGACCCCACCAACTGGTGGATTCCGAATCTGGCCTGCGCGGAAGCAATGCTCCGCAGTTCCGGGTTCGCCATTCTGGACCACCCCGAGCAGGAGGTTTTTGTCTGCAAGCGCGTCGAGACCTCGGATTGGGCGCGCCGCGCGAGCGCGGAGCTGCTGCGTTCTCTCAAAGGAACGTCTCGATGATTGAAGCCGTGATGCTCTGGAACGAGCCGAACAACCTCTCTCACTGGGATTTCGAGGTCGACCGCGACTGGTTGCTTTTCGGCGCGATGGTCAAAGCCGCGGCCAACGCCGTCAAAGCGGAAAACCCGCGCCTCACGCGCGTGCTGGGGGGCATCTCGCCCATCGATCCGAACTTCATCCGCAACATGGACCGCCAGTGCGTGCTGCATCACGTGGATGCGGTGGCCGTTCACGGCTTTCCCCTGGACTGGAACCACTGGACCATCCACGAGTGGCCCGACAAGCTGGCGGAGATCCGGGCGGTGACGGAACTCCCGGTGTGGATCTCGGAGGTGGGGGTGTCCACATTCGGGGCCGAGGAGGTCCAGGAATTCGGGTTGAGCCGCACGGCCGAGTTGCTGATCGGGCGCGCTCCGCGCATCCACTGGTACAGCCTCTACGATCTGCCGCGCGCCTGGCCGGCTACCACGCGGCACCGGGAAGCCGAGGGTTCTTCCTACTACCGCCATTTCTACATGGGGCTGTTGCGCGAGGATGGCTCGCCCAAGCTGGCGCTTCCCCGGTTTCGCCGGTACGTCCCGGCGCTGGGCATCTGCCAGTGGTTCCATTTCGAAGATCACCGGCTGGAAGACGCGGCGCGCTGGCTGAAGGACCTGGGCGTCCAGTATCTCCGCACGGGTTTGAGCTGGGCCGACAGCACGCGGCCCAACGCGGAACGCTGGTTCGATCGCCAGATGAGCGCGCTCGAGGATTTTCACGTCACCGTCACCTATTGCTTCACCCCCGAAGAGAGCGGCGTGCGGCCGCACCACACCAGCCCGCCACAGCGGGGGGAGGAGTTTGCGGAGTTCTGCGCGCGAATGACGCGCCGGTATGCCTGTTGAGGAGGCGTTGATCCACAGATCCGTGGCGATCCTCGCCGCCCACCCCGATGATGAGACGGTGAGCGCCGGGGGCTTGATGGCGCGCTTGCGGTTGGCGGCCCTGATCCACGTGACCGACGGGGCGCCCCGGAATCCGGCGGATGCCCGCGCGGCAGGCTTTCAAACCCGCGAGGACTACGCCCAGGCGCGCCGGCAGGAGCTGCTGAACGCGCTGGACGCGGCTGAATTATCGCCGCTCCTGACCGCTCGCTCCGGGGCGCCCTTTGGGCCCGGCTCCGAACCCCCGCTCCGTTCACTGGATCTGATCGACCAGGAAGCCTCCTGCGACATGCCTTCCCTGGTCCGCCGGATTGGCGAAATTCTCCGCGAATTGCGCCCGGCCGCCGTCCTCACCCATCCTTACGAGGGCGGCCACCCCGATCACGATGCCACCGCCTTCGCGGTCCACGCCGCCTGTGCGCGGATGCCGGCGCCGCCGGATGTGTACGAGTTCACCTCGTATCACCAGGCCCCCGGGGAAGAACAGCCCCGGATCGAAACCGGCCGGTTCCTTCCGCATCAGGATGCAGGCGAAGTGGTGGCTCTCAGCGCCGCCGACCGCGACCGCAAGAGCCGGATGATCGCGTGCTTCGCCACGCAAGAACACATGCTGCGCCACTTCCCCCTAGATGGGGAGCGCTTTCGCGCGGCCCCCGTTTACGACTTCTCCCAGTCTCCGCATCCCGGCAAGCTGTTCTACGACTACTTCGAATGGGGCATCACCGGCGAACGGTGGAGACGCCTGGCCGTGGACGCGGCGCGGGCGCTGGGAATCCCGCTCACGTTATGAACCTATCGGTCCTCAGCATCGCTTACCCCCTGGCCCCCGTGGGGCCCGACGCCGCCGGCGGTTCCGAACAGATTCTGACGCTTCTCGACCGTGCGCTTGTGCGCGACGGACACAACTCGGTTGTGGTGGCCGCGGAGGGCTCGCGGGTGGCGGGCACGCTGGTGGCGACCCCGTTCCCCTGCGGGCGGCTCGATCCGGACGTCCGCGCCGCGGCCCAGGACCGCCACCGCCGGGCCATTCTGCGAGCCCTGGATCGCTGGTCGTTCGACCTGATCCACATGCACTCGCTCGATTTCCACGCCTACCTGCCGCCGCCCGGTCTCCCGGTGCTGGCGACCCTGCATCTGCCCCCCGACTGGTACCCGGAACACATATTCCGTCCTTCGCGCCCGGCCACCTGGCTGCAATGCGTTTCCGCCAACCAGATGCGGAACTGCCCGCCCAGCGCCGCGCTCCTGCCGCCCGTCGAGAACGGCGTCCCGCTGGAGCGGTTTCAAACGCGCGTGCGCAAGCGGGAGTACGCGCTG
>JAIQFU010000238.1 GCA_020073115.1 Terriglobia bacterium | reverse complement strand
CCTGAATCGCCTTCTGCATGGACAGCACGAAGTTCTCGCCGGGCCGGAAGTCCCACGCTTGAATGGTCGCGGAATGGCCGGACGCCTCCACTTGCCAGGCGATCCACACAGCCCAACCCTGATCCGCTTGATTGTAGCTGACGAAGAATTTCATTTCCGCACCCTCGTCACCCTCGCCGCGCCCCTTACCCACTAGGGGGAAAACTGGACCTTACGGCACAAATAGTAAGCCATCCTGAAGAAAATGCAAGATGTTTTTTCCGGCTGACCAGAACGGGAAACGGTCCGCCCACTTGCGTTCCCGGTTGTTTCATCCTATAGTTTGATCTCACAACGAAATCCTATGAGAGCTTTACTCCTTCTGTTCTGCGCGACGCTGGCGTTTGCGGAATCGGGGCGGGACGCCTGGCTGCGCTACCGCCAATTGGATCGAGCTGCGGCCACCCAGTACCGCGCCGCGCTCCCGGCGGTGGTGGTCACCTTCGGCGACTCGCCCCTGCTCGCCGGCGCGCGGCAGGAATTGCAGCGCGGCGTCCGCGGCATGCTGACCCGGACCCTCCGCGAGGAGTCCGCCCTGCCCCGCGAAAGCGCCCTGGTCATCGGAACGCTCGCCGCCCTGCCGAAACCGCTGGCGCAGACGGGCGAGATGGCGGAAGACGCCTACCGGCTGCGCACCGTGGTCTCCGGCGGAACCCGCTACATCGTGATCAGCGCGGCCAACCCCCGCGGCGCCCTTTACGGGGTGTTCGGCTTCCTGCGCAAAATCGCGCTGCACGAACCCATCGCGGCGCTGAATGAAGAACAGACGCCTTACGCCCCTGTGCGCTGGGTAAACCAGTGGGAAAATCTCGATGGCTCCATCGAGCGCGGCTACGGCGGCCGTTCCATTTTCTACGACAACGGGGACGTCCGTGCCGACCTCACCCGCGCCGGCGAGTACGCCCGTCTGCTGGCCTCCCTCGGCATCAACGGCGCTTCGGTGAACAACGTCAACGTCAACTATAAGACCCTGGACCCCGCGTTCATCCCGCAACTGGCGCGCATCGCCGACGTCTTCCGCCCCTGGGGCGTGCGCATGGTCATGGCGGTGGACGTCAGCAGCCCGCAGCGGGTGGGGAAAATGAGCACCTTCGATCCGCGCGACGAGAAGGTAGCCGCCTGGTGGCAGGCCAAGGTGGACGAGATTTACCGCGCGATTCCCGACTTGGGCGGCTTCGTGGTGAAGGCCGATTCGGAAGGCCGCCCGGGGCCATCCTCTTACGGCCGCACCCACGCCGACGCCGCCAACATGCTGGCGCGCGCCCTCAAGCCCCACGGCGGGTTGCTGTTCTACCGGGGCTTCGTCTACGACAACCGCGCCGACTGGCGCAACCTGAAGAACGACCGCGCCCGCGCGGCCTATGACAACTTCATCAGCCTCGACGGCAAGGAGTACCTCGGTCAGGCGCGGCACATGGTCTTCCTGGTCCCCATGTGGAAGGAGACGCTGGATTTCGATATGCAGGCCAAAGGCCCGGGCACGCCCGTCAAAGCCCTGGTGGCCGGCAAGGTCTTCCATCGCCCCACCGGCGGTTTCGTGGGCGTGGCGAACGTGGGGATGGACGACGACTGGATGGGCAATCATTTCTCACAGGCCAATCTCTACGGCTATGGCAGGCTCGCGTGGAACCCGAACCTGAGTTCGCGGCAAATCGTGGACGAGTGGACGAAGCTGACCTTCGGCGACAATCCCAAGGTGCTGCAGACCGTCGCCGCCATGCAGCTTTCCTCCTGGCGCACCTACGAGAACTACACCGGCGTGCTCGGAATGCAAACCCTGACGGAGATCACCGGCACCCACTACGGGCCGGCGGTGGAGGCTTCGGAGCGCAACGGCTGGGGCCAGTGGCACCGCGCCGACGAAAAGGGCATCGGGATGGACCGTACCGTGGCCACCGGGACCGGCTTTATCGGCCAGTACCGGCCGGCGGTGGCCAAGGTATACGAATCGCTCGCCCCCTGCCCCGACGATCTGCTGGTGTGGATGCACCACGTGCCCTACACGTACGTACTGCACAACGGCCAGACCGTCATTCAGTACCTCTACGACGCGCATTACGCGGGAGCGGAAGCCGCCGCGGCCTACCCCGGCCAGTGGGAGACATTGAAGGGTTTGATCGACGAGCGCCGCTATGAGGAGGCGCTGGCCACCCTGGAGTACCAGGCCGGCGCCGCCCAGGAGTGGCGCGATTCCATCAATTCCTGGTTTTTCAAAACGTCCGGCATCCCCGACGCGAAGGGCCGGGTGGGCCATTACCCCGGCCGGCACGAGGCCGAAGCGATGCAACTGGATGGCTATACCGAGGTGAAGGCGACCCCCTGGGAAACGGCGTCGGGACAGGCCGTGCAATGCCCGGCGGACCGCTGCGCGGCGAGCTTTAAGTATGATGGCAAGCCCGGCTGGTACACGCTGCGCGTGCGGTATTTCGATATGCCCGCGGGCGTGGCGCATTTCCGGTTGCTGGTGGGCCCGCAACTCGTGGACGAATGGGCCTCCGACGACCGCCTGCCCGCCCGGAAACTCGACGGCGCGGCCTCCACCCGCCGCGTGGTGGATGGAGTGGCGCTCAGGCCGGGAGACGAAATTCGCATTGAAGGCAGGCCGGATCCCCGCGACCGCGCCGCGCTGGACTATATCGAGGTGGAACCGATAGCGGCGGCGAAGCCGTTAACGGCGGCCACGAAGAAGTGAGCCCAAATTCTGGAGTGGGACTCCGGCCTGCCATGCCCGCATTCGCGCGGGCAGGAAGGCCGGCATAGCTGCCGGAGGCCCACTCCACGCCAAAGCACTGTTGTACAGTTTGAGGCGACGACCAAATGGCAGCAATTACGCAGCCCCGAAAGATGCAGGTAGCCACCAGCGAGGTTGTTCGCGACATTAACAAGCGGGTTGTCCTGAACCTGATCCGTACCAGGCAACCGCTTTCGCGTGCGGACCTGGCTCGCATCTCCGGTTTGCAGCGCAGCACCATCTCCCTGATCGTGGAGGAATTGCTGGAGGACCGCTGGGTATTGGAAGGCCCTACGGGCCGCCTGCCCCGCGGGCGCCGTCCCACCTTTCTGCGCCTCAACGACGAGCGCGTGATCATCGGCGTGGACATCCGGCCCACCCAGATCACCGTCGCGCTGGCGGACGTGAACGGCAAGTTCGCCTCCCAGGAAGTCATGCCCACGCCCGCGGACCCGAAGTCGGCGGTGAGCGCGATGATCGCGCGCATTCAGCGGTTGCTCGATTCGTGCCGCGGAAAAAAGGTCGAAGGCATTGGGATCAGCCTGCCCGGACGGGTGGAGCGGATCTCGGAACGGCTGGTCTTCGCTCCCAACCTGAAGTGGCCCGAGTTCGATATCCGCGAGCCCATCGCCACCGCCACGGGGTTGGAGGTGGAACTGGAAAATGCAGCCAACGCGTGCGTGCTGGCGGCCGTGTGGTTCGATCACGTGGAAAGCCGCAACATGGTGGTGGTGACGGTCTCCGAAGGAATCGGGACCGGCATTCTGGTGAACGGCCGGCTGGCCCGCGGGCTGAGCGGCATGGCGGGCGAGTTCGGCCACGTGCCGCTGGATCCCAATGGGCCGGTGTGCAGTTGTGGAAGCCGCGGCTGTTGGGAGGTGTTCGCCTCCAACCGGGCCGCCCTGCGGTACTACTTCGAATCCAGCGCGCAGGCTCCCGGGCTCACGTTCCCCGATCTCCTCAGCCTCGCCGACCAGGGCGACGGCCGCGCCGCCCAGGCCCTGGAAAAGATGGCGCAGTACCTCGGCCGCGGTATGCGGATGATCGTCGCCGGCCTCGACCCCGAGCAGATCCTGGTGGTTGGCGACCTGACGCACGCGTGGCCGCGGTTCGGTCCCGTGATCCAGGCGGAAGTGCAGGCTCAAGTCCTGCCCGGCGCGGCCCTCCCGCGGCTCGTTCCCGTTCACGGCCACGGCATGGCGCGCCTGCGCGGGACCATTGCGCTGGTACTGCAAAAGCACTTCGCCGGCGTCTCGGAAGCGGCGGCGTAAGGCTGTACCATGGAACCATGCCCCAACTCCCCCGGCGTTCTTTCCTGGCTCTTATAGCTGCGTCCGCTGTCAATTCTTCCGCCCGCACTCTGAAGCCCATCGGAGTCCAACTCTATACCGTGCGCACGATTCTGCCGCAGAACCCTCTGGAGGTTCTGCGCGCGCTGGACCAGATCGGCTATCGCGAAGCCGAACTGACCATGGACAACCTCGACAGCGTGTCCGCGGCTCTCCCGCAGACCGCCCTCAAGCCCGTGAGCCTGCACCTGGACAGCGCGCTCTTCGTGCGCCAGCAGGACAAGATCCCCGGCGCTGTCGCGCAGGCCAGGCAGGTGGGCGTGGAGTACGTGGTCTGCCCGTACGTGGCGCCGCAGGACCGCGGCGGCGCCGACATGATGCGCCGGCTTGGCGAAACGTTGACCAGGGCCGGCGAGAGCGCGCGCCAGGCCGGCATGCGCCTCTGCTACCACAACCACGCGTTCGATTTCGCCCCGGCGGCGAATGGCACGCTGCTCGATGCGATGCTGGAGACCGCCGACCCGAAACTCGTCGGCCTGGAGTTGGACATCATGTGGGCCCAGGTGGCGGGCCTGGACCCCGTGAGCGTGCTGAAAAAGTACGGCCCCCGGGTGGAACTCATTCACCTCAAAAACGTCGCGCCCGGCACGCCCAAGCAGTACAACGAGACCGTGCCCAAGACGGCGTTCCGCGAAGTGGGCAACGGCGTGATCGATATTCCCGCGGTGCTGTCGGCCGCCGCCCAGGCGGGCGTGAAGCACTATTTTGTGGAGCAGGACCAGACGCCCGGCGACCCGCTGGCGTCGCTGAGAGAAAGTTGCCAATACCTCTCAAAGTTGAATTACTGAGTTGTGGAGTGGGCCTCCGGCCTGCCATGCCGGCTTTCAGGCCGGCATGAAAGCCGGCGCACCAGGCCGGAGCCCCACTCCCTAATCATAATCAAGATAACTGGCCAGACGTGGCTGGTTGTGGCGTGAAAAGGCGACGGACCGCAACCACCCGTAAGTCACTGAATCCGCCGCCACTTGTCGCCGGTTCGAACGGGCGGAGCGGATAATGTGACAAATAACGTGCGAACCTGTTTTCTGCGGAAATGCTGTGGAAAACGGGGTACCCCGAACGAAGAATCAATAACTTAGCGGGGAATATTGAAAAACGCCCACAACTGATTAAGGATCCAAGTACTTACTGCCATCCCGCCATTTCAAATGGCGAGCTACTACAGAAGTCTGAATTAAAACCAGTCCGCAATCCCGGTGGGGGAGTTTAATCTATTCAGGGCTGGACATTGCTTTCCTTCGGCGTTCACCCTCTCCCCCTGATTCTCGACGAGAAGCAATTGCAACCCGAAGAAACCGGGCGGCGTCGTCAAACGCGCCGCGGATCTTCGGATCGAGGGATGTCCTGTGCTCCAACCACAATTGAAGAATCGATAATACTGCCGGGTCGATCTCATCCCCAGCCGAGATCACGGCATTTGCGATCTCGGCGAATCGTGACAAGTTCGGGCGTGGAACCCGTCTTTCGCGAATCCGCAAAATACCAATGTCGGCCCCTTCCTCCTCTTCGGCGAGCGGCGGATAACATTTCGCGTTCATCGCAGCTTCGAGAGCGTCCTTAATGGGCTTTTTTTCAGATCCGGCGGCAAGCCAGAAGAGGCGCTCAAGCACAAGTATGCCAGGGTCCATCTTTCCACTCTCATAACGGCTAACGCTGGAATGGCTTACTCCAAGGTGTCGCGCCATCTCGGTGGTTGACCACCCGTTGCGGTGCCTGAGTTCAGCGATGGCTTGAGCCAATTCCGTCATATCACCCGACCGTACAAAACGGTGCTTGACGCACAGACTGTGCGTGACGTACAATCAACTTGTGCGTGGCGCACAGAGTAAGGGTAGCACGACAGCAAGGAAGGAGATGCCCAGATAATGGCGTTCCGCAAACCTCTGAGGAGGCCGGCTTTGGGCTCGGCTTTGCGTGAGATTCGACGGCGAAAGAACCTCAGCCAAGCCGAACTTGGGGTTGTACTGAATTGGCCCCGGAACATAATCGCCCAGTACGAGTCTGGTGCCGCGCGCCCCAGCAGTGAACGGCTGATAAGCCTACTTCGTTTGGCCGCCACCGATGACGAACGCGGGCCGATCCTGGAAGCGCTGAAGGCGCACGGCGTACTGGCGTCGGATCTGGCACCCGCTCTCGCCACATGTCCCGACGATTCACCGGCAGCCGCTTCCATGGATTCAGTCTCGCCTGATCCCGTTCAGGCGTCAATGTCCGGAAACGGAGTTTTTGCGGATAAGGGGCTCTCCTAATGGCGGGTGGTATGGAAACCTACGAGCGCCGCCGAAATGCCCGTTTTACGGGCGTTTCAGCCGAAGACGAGAAGTTACAGAGAAACCTGTTGAAGCTGCGCGCGGTACTTATTCTCCTCGCGGCGCGTCATGGTTCCAAGCTGGCGACTGTGCGGACGTTAGTGTCCGAACTCCGAGCGAAGGAGCTAAGGGCTTCGAACCGTTCTTTATATTTCTGGCGGCTTCGTTACCTCCGCGCCGGATTCGCCGGAATCGCGCGGCGGCGTCGGAATGATCGGGGATGCCCGCACACTTTCGGTGAGGCGACGCTTCACCGCATTGTCGAGGCTGCAATTCGGGTGAAACGGAACGGCGACGTGGCCCGCGAATATCGCAGGCTCCGCCTGGGTATCTCCTATGAAGTTTTCCGTCTCTGGGTCCGCAAAATTCAACGGCAACTCCGTGTAATCGAGATGCCGGCGGGAGAGGAACGCATTGGCCTGCTCGGCTAAAACCCGGATCATGCGCGGGAAGCCGGCTTGCACGCCGGCCGCGATTGGCTATTTGCCCATACCGGATCCCCGCACATGGCCCGTCGAGGCGCGGGAGACCTTCCGAGAACTGCGCGGAGATTGCAGCCCTTTGGATGTTCTCATTTTCGTTTTCGGCCGGCGCGCAGCCATGTATCTTCAAGACGCTGTTACAGCTATAGGGATTCTCGATGTGGATCCCTCCGGATGGCGCACCGATGGCGGATATCCGGCCCTCTGTTTCGACACCGAGCGAATTGCGGAGTACAGCCAACGTCTAACAGCTTGCGGCTACGCCGTGCGAATCCTTGAGCGGGCGGAGTTGCAGGAACGAAGCACCAGCACAGCGCCGCGCGCTGAGGTGATCGATATTGCCAGCGCACGGCGCGGGAGAAAAACCCTATGAATCGCAGATCATTTTTCCAGGCGGCGGCGGCGTCAACCGCGGCTGTCCTGGCATCCGGCGCCAGCGCGGATTCCCATATCATGAACGCGCCGGGGCAGGCGGAAAGTTCGCCGGCGGTTCAAAACCCTCTGGAGGTCAATATTGCCGATCCGGGGGCTCCTCGGTGCTGGCGAGACCGCGCCACGGACGTTTTCGTGCAACTTGAAGAGTTGCACCCCGGTGATCCCGGACAGCTCAGCGGAACTGTCCTGCGGATCATGGAGGCAGGCCGGTATGCCAGCCTTCAGGCGGAGATTGGCGACGTTCAGCAGCCGTATGGCGGCCGGGCGACTCACTGCCTCGGTTACCTCGGAGCGGGCGAACTGGCGCAGCTCGCCGACGATGCCGAGAGCGGCGAGGCGCTCTTCACAAGGCCACTCCGCGAACTTTACCCCTGCGTGCTGCCGAACGCACTCAGCGGGGCAAGGTTGATTTTCGTTGGTGGGGACAGGCCCGAAATGCAACTTTGCTTCGGAGCGCACTGCCTGGGGGTCGTGCGCGGCCAGCTCCTGAAGACATTCTTGCGGTGCGCACGGATGCGCAGCACGGAGGCGGCGCGGGCGTAATGGCTCAAGCTCTCACGGCGCAGCCCGAAGCGGATCGGCGGCCCGTTCCCAACGGCAAGGCATCCGACGCCAGCGTATTACAGCCGGGCGGGTGGAATCCCATGCCAACGAACGCGGCCCCAAATGCCCTGGCGCTGACATTGGCGCCAGCGGTCGGGCTGAACGGCAGCGAGGCTGAGCAGGCGAGGGCGGGCGAGCAATTCCGCTTGCTCATTGACCCTATCATCAATCCCGAACGCTACCCGGATCTACATAGCCGCTTCGCGCGGAAAACCGACCTCCTGGATCATATCGCGCGTGAGAACGGGTTGAGCGCGAGGACCCTTCGGCGGAGATTGCAGCGCTGGGAAGAGCAACAAATCGTCGGTCTTACCCGGAAGATTCGCGTGGACAAGGGCATCCCGCGGGCGCTGAACGAGGCCGCGCGGGAGTTCATCCTCGGGGCCGTGCTGCCAAACCCCGGCGCTTACGGGGAGCTGAGCACAAGGGACGTTTTCAGGGTGTACGAAGAAGAGCGCCGCTGGCGTTCTTTGAACGCACGCGAACCCCTCTCCCCCGCAGACCGGGCGCGCTACCGGCGCTACATCGGTCCCGATGGCTGCCTGACACCAGCGGCGCAACTGCCGGAAGCTTCATACGCGACCTTCTGCCGATGCGTGGCCCAGATCCCCGAGCTGGTCAAGACCATGGCGCGGGGGGGCGATGAAGCCTACAGGAACGGGGAACTCATCACATACCGCGATCTGGAGAGTATTCAGCCGCTGGATTACGTCGTAATGGATCACCGCGTCCTGGATATGTTCTGCCTGATTCCAGAACGCCGCGGATGGAGACTCGGGCGCCCGTGGCTGACGGCTGCAATCGACATGCGGACGCGGAAGTGGTTGGGGTGGTGCATTGTCGAAACGCCTTCCAGCGATTCAATCGCCACCGTCCTGAAACAGGTCTTCGTGAACTGTGGTCTGCCCAAGGCGGTGTATTGGGATAACGGCAAGGACTTCCGGTGTCAGTGGTTAGAGGGCCGCAAAGAAGAGAGCCGCTCGGCTGCCGCTGCCGGCGCGCTGCCTGAGAAATGGACGGGCGTTCTGGAGAGCCTCGATGTCCGTGTCCACCATGCGATTGTAAGGAACGCCCGCGCCAAAATTATCGAGCCCAACTTCAATAACATCGCTAATTTCGACCGGACCTTGCCGGAATGGTGCGGACACCGGCCGGGCTCCCGCCCAGAGCGGTTCGACAGGCTGCTGAAAGAGCATGAGGCGTGGGAATCCGGAGAGCGCGACACAACGCCGTTCCGCACAATCGAGGAGGTTGCGCAGCTCTACAGCGACCTGATTGAGCACGATCTGAACGAGCGTCCGCACCAGGGCGAGGGCATGCGCAAGGTTCTGCCACAGGGCCTGGGATGGCTGTGTCCGAATGAAGCATGGGAAC
>JAIQFU010000237.1:7918-11106 GCA_020073115.1 Terriglobia bacterium | reverse complement strand
ACCGGCCCACACGGTCCATGCGATCGGCGCCGGGCTGGTGCTGTGCGAGATCCAGGAGCATTCGGATATCACCTACCGTCTTTGGGACTACGGGCGGCCGCGTGAGATCCACCTGGAGCAGGCCGTGCCGATTTCCGATCTCGGCCCCCATCCCGGGGCGGCGGTTCCGGCGCCGGATGGGCCGGGCCGGCAGACGCTCGTACGGTCGAAGCACTTCATCACGGAGCTGATTGCGCTGGGGCCGGGAGAGCGGAGCAACCCGCGGCCCGAAAAGTGCCAGATGTGGATTGCGCTGGCAGGCAGCGGCGCGCTCGGCCGGGAGACGTTCCGCGCCGGGGAAGCCTGGCTGCTGCCGGACGCGGGCCCGCAGCCGGAGATCCGCGCCGAAGCCGCCGCGCGCTTCCTGCGGACGTACGTGCCTTGAGATGTACCACCGGCGGTACGGTACGCTAGTATCGATGGCAACCGCAACCTTATCCGAGTTCCGCAACGAACCACTGATCGATTTCTCGCTTCCTGCCAACCGGCAGGCCATGGAAAAAGCGCTGGCCGAGGTGCGCGCCGCCTTCGGGCGGGAGTACCAACTGCGCATCGGCGGCGAATGGATCGCCACCGGGGACAAGCTGGTCTCCGTGAACCCTTCCGACCCGAAGGAAGTCGTGGGCGTGCACCACAAGGCCACCGCCGAACTGGCGAAGCGCGCCGTGGAATCCGCCTGGGCTGCTTTTCCGGCGTGGAGCCGCACGCCCGCCGAGGAGCGCGTCCGCATGCTGCTGGACGCCTCCCGCATCCTGCGCGCCCGCAAGATGGAGTTCGACGCGTGGCTGGTGTATGAGGCCGGCAAGACCTGGCCGGAAGCCGACGCCGACGTCTCCGAAGCCATCGATTTCTGCGAATACTACGCGCGCGAGATGACGCGGCTGGCCGGCCCGCAGCCCGTGTGCCAGCTTCCCGGCGAACACGACGAAATGCTCTACCTGCCGCTGGGAGTGGGGATTGTCATCCCGCCCTGGAATTTCCCGCTGGCGATCCTCACGGGTATGACCGTGGCCTCGCTGGTGACCGGCAATACGGCCATCGTGAAGCCTTCCAGCGAGACGCCCACCATTGCCGCCAAGCTGGCCGAGGTTCTGCTGGAAGCCGGTTTCCCGGAATCGTCCTTCACCCTGCTGACCGGCAGCGGCGCGGCCGTGGGAGACGTGCTGGTGCAGCACCCTAAAACGCGCTTCATCGCCTTCACCGGGTCGCGCGACGTGGGCCTGCGCATCAATGAACTGGCCGCCAGGCCGCAGCCGGGGCAGATCTGGATCAAGCGCGTCATCGCCGAAATGGGCGGCAAGGACGCCATCGTCGTGGATGCGGACGCCGAGGTCGACGAGGCCGTGGACGGCGTGCTCGCTTCGGCCTTCGGCTACCAGGGCCAGAAGTGCTCCGCCTGTTCGCGGGCGATCGTGGACGCCAAGGTCTACGACGAGTTTCTGGAGAAACTGGCGGCGAAGGCGAAGGATATCCGGGTGGGGCCCGCCGACGATCCGGGCAACTATATGGGCCCGGTCATCAGCGACGGCGCGCGGAAGACCATCCTGAAGTACATCGCCACCGGCAAGAGCGAGGGCCGCATGGTGGCCGGGGGCGCGGCTCCCGAAGGCGGCTATTTCATCCCGCCGACGATCATCGCCGACGTGGAGCCCCGCGCCACCATCTTCCAGGAGGAGATTTTCGGCCCCGTCCTCGCCGTGACGAAGGCGCGCAACTTCGAGGATGCCCTCCAGAAGGCCAACGACACCCAATATGGGCTGACCGGCGCCGTGTATTCCAAGAATCCGGACCACCTGCGCGAGGCCCGGGAACGGTTCCACGTGGGGAACCTTTACCTCAACCGGAAGTGTACCGGCGCCATGGTGGGCGCGCACCCGTTCGGGGGTTTTAACATGTCCGGCACGGATTCGAAGGCCGGGGGTCCGGACTACCTGTTGCTATACCTGCAGGCGAAGGCGATTGGGACAAAGGTAAGCTAGCGGCCCGCATGCAGCGCTCAGGTAAAACCAGGAGAGACTGACCGCTGACGGCTGATCGCCGATGACTTATAATAGTCCGTCAGGCTGTCCACTTTGAACGGCGTCTCCGGCGCGCCCCGGAGGCGCAGGTGCGCCACTGATGAAGGAATCATCTGTTATCCTGCTGGCCCTGGCGGGTCTGGTCGGATTCGTCGCCGGTTCCGCCGCCAACCCGGCGAAAAAGCCGGCCGGCAAGGCCGTTGCCGCCCCGAAGAAACCCGTCTCCACCAAGAAGAAGTTGGTTTCCCAGAGGAAGCCGCGGTATAAACCGGCGCCTCCGGTGGACCCCACCGAGGGGGACAACGTGGATGGCGACGACCCCGCAGTTCGCCGCGCCGCCGTGCAGGCCCTCGGCACGATGAACGGAGCGGTGGTGGGGGTGGATCCCGTCAACGGGCGCGTGCTCACCATCGTCAACCAGAAACTGGCCCTCAAGAGCGGTTTTATCCCCTGCTCCACCATCAAGCTGGTTACCGGGCTGGCGGCGCTGAGCGACCACGTCATCGAACGCACCACGCTCATCCGGTTGGGCCGGTACTCCAGCTATAACCTGACAGCCGCCATCGCCAAGTCCAACAATCCGTTCTTTCAGCGGCTGGGCAACCAACTCGGTTTCGAGCGCGTGACGTATTACGCCCGCATGCTCGGGCTGGGCGAAAAGGCCGGTCTCGATATCCCCGGCGAGGAACCCGGTTCCTGGCCCGAGAAGTCCCCGGGACCCGGCGGCGTCGGCATGATGACGGCTTACGGCGAGAATATCCAGATGACTCCGCTGGAACTGGCGGCGCTGCTCTCGGCCATCGCCAACGGCGGCACCCTGTACTACCTCCAATACCCCCAGACGCAGGAGGCGGCGGAGCACTTCACGCCGCAGGTCAAACGGTCCCTGGATCTCGCGCCCAACGGCATCGGCGACATCAAGATCGGGATGCGCGCCGCGGTGGATTTCGGAACCGCCCGCCGCGCGGGGTACGACGCCAACGAGCCCATCCTGGGCAAAACCGGCACCTGCACGGACTTCCGCACCGCCAACAGCCACATGGGCTGGTTCGGTTCGTTCAACGAAGTGGACCATCACCAGATCGTGTTGGTGGTGATGCTGCTGGGCACCAAGACCGTGAACGGCCCGGT
>JAIQFU010000237.1:0-7896 GCA_020073115.1 Terriglobia bacterium | reverse complement strand
GGTAACCAGTCCTTGGCGGCTCGAAGAGAGGGAATCCGGAAGGGATGGGAACGCTCCTAATGAGCGGTAGGGATTCTCAGGAAGGCATCAGGACTTCGGGGCGGATAATGGGGGGCCGGACTCCCTCTTCCGGCTTCACGATAGCGCGGGTGCGGGGGACGCAAGCCCCCGCCGGTGGGCAAGGCGCTGCATTTAAAGACAATAAAATCCGAAAGAAATGGTGACCGGGCGCGCTTTGACGCACACCTGTGGCCCAATATTCACGGATTGACCGCGCCAAAGGCAACGATCTAAAATAGATGACAGCCGTCTACCCTGTCCTGAGGAGCGGTGCTCGTATGAAGGTCTTAGCCGTTTCGATTTCGTGCATCTCCCTGTCCGTCGCGCTGGTGTTTGCGGCGGGCCCTCAAACATCCTCCTCCGATCAGAAGACCGGCCAGCCGCAGCGGGAAACCGTGGCCAAACCGCTGACGGAACGCCAGAAGAAAAGAAACGAAGATAAGCTCCGCAAAGAACTGGAAACGCCCTACCGGAAGTGGCTGAACGAGGACGTGGCCTACATCATCACGCCGGAAGAACGGGACGCCTTCAAGCGCCTCCAGACCGATGAGGAGCGCGAGCAGTTCATCGAGCAGTTCTGGCTGCGGCGCGACCCCACGCCGGACAGCATCGAAAACGAGTTCAAAGAAGAGCACTACCGGCGCATCGCCTACGCCAACGAGCACTACGCTTCGGGGATCCCCGGCTGGAAGACGGACCGCGGGCGGATCTACATCATGTACGGCCCCCCCGATGAGATCGACGACCACTCTTCGGGCGGCACGTACCAGCGGCCCATCGAAGAAGGCGGCGGCGAGACCTCCACGTACCCCTTCCAGCAGTGGCGCTACCGGTACATCGAGGGCGTGGGCACCGACGTGATCATCGAGTTCGTCGATCCCACCATGTCGGGCGAGTTCCGGATGACCATGGATCCGTCCGAGAAGGACGCCCTGCTGTACGTTCCCGGCGCGGGCCTGACCATGATGGAGCAGATGGGCCTGGCGAGCAAGGACGACCGCTTCAACCGCACCGACGGGACGCACCTCGGCGTGCCGCAGGACCAGTTGACCTCCCGCTATAATCAGTTCAACCGCCTGGAGCAGTACGCCAACCTGCAGAAACCGCCGGCGGTGAAGTTCAAGGACCTGGAGGCGGTGGTCAATTCCCGGATCAGCTACAACGTCCTGCCCATGAAGGTGCGGGCGGACTTCTTCCCCATCACCGACGCCTCGGTGATGACCAACGTCACCCTCCAGTTCGACGACAAGGACCTCCAGTTCTCCGAGAAGGACGGCGTGCCGAAGGCCACGATCGACATTTTCGGCCGCATTACGACCATGACCCGGCGGACGGTGAGCACCTTCGAAGACCCGGTGGTGGTAGAAGCGCCGAAGGAGTTTCTCCAGGAGTACGCCAAGAAGAAATCGATTTACCAGAAATCGGTTCCCCTGGCCCCCGGCATGTACCGGCTGAACGTGGTGGCCAAGGACCTGGTGGCCAACACCATGGCCACCTACGAAGTAGCGCTGACCGTGCCGCGCATCGACCCGGACAAGCTTTCCTCCAGCACCATCGTTCTGGCGGACCAGATCGAACCGGTTCCCATGAAAAGCATCGGGGCGGGTCAGTTCGTCATCGGAAGTTCCAAGGTGCGGCCGCGGGTGGATGACATTTTCAAGCGCGACGAGAAGATGGGCATCTACATGAAACTTTACAACCTCGGTGAAGATGAAACTACCAAGAAGCCGTCCGGGCAGGTAGAATACGAGGTGGTGAAGAACGGCTCCAACGAGAAGATATTTGAATACGCCGAAGACATTGCGCAGTTGCCCAATGCCTCCACTTCGCAAGTGACCATTCAAAAGCTGCTTCCTTTGGGTACCCTGGCTCCCGGGCAATACACCATCCGGCTGAAGGTGACGGACAAGGTTCGGAACCAGGTGCTCACGCCGTCGGCCCAATTTACGGTAATCTAGGTGAGGGCGGGACCGTTCCCGCCGAGTGTTCCCGGATGTTCGATCTGCCGCACAAGACGGTAGCTTCTTTCGTTCTGGGTTTGGCGTGTCTGGCCGTACCCTGCGCCTCCCGTGCGGCCGCTCCGGTCAAGCTCTCCGGTTCGATCACCGGGATGGTGTTCAACCCCGCCGGGACTCCGCAGATGGGCGCCACCGTCCTGCTTTATAACCGGCAGGACCGGGTTTGTGAGAAAGCTCTCACCGACGAGCGCGGCGAGTTCAAGTTTCTAGGCCTTTTCCCCGACCTCTACTCCATCCGGGTCACCTTGGCGGCGTTCGTACCCGCCTTCCGCAACCGCATCATGGTCCAGCCGGGAATGCGCAGCATGGTGGCGGTGAACCTCAGCACGCTTTTCAGTTCCGTCCAGTTGATGTACCCGCCGATCGAGAACGGCAGCCTGATGACGGACGACTGGAAGTGGATGCTGCGCGGCAGCATGGCCACCCGTCCGGTGATGCGGTTTGCGGGACAGGGCATCGGACAACCGCCGGCTCCACGCAGCCACGCCGATGTTTTTTCCGATACCCGCGGAATCCTCCGCGTTTCCGCCGCCGACGGTCCCCCGGCTTTCGGGATCGCCAACGAGGCCGATCTGGGTACGGCGTTCGCGCTGGCGACGTCGCTCTACGGCAACAACTTCCTCGAAGTGAGCGGCAACTTGGGCTACGGTTCGCAAACCGGCGTGCCGATGGCGGCATTCCGCACGAGTTATTCGCGCCGCGCCAACGGCAGTGGGCCTGAAGTCTCGGTTACGATGCGGCAGTTGTACCTGCCCGGCCGGATGGGCGCGGCGGTGCTGGGTTCGGACGCGAGCCTCCCGATGCTGCGCTCGCTGGTGGCGGGTTTCGACGACCGCACCGAGATCACCGATCAGGTGAGCCTACAATACGGGTTCACCATGGACTCCGTTTCGTTCCTGGACACCTTGAACTACGCCAGCCCTTACGCCCGCCTGACTTATGCTCCCGGGGACGGTTCGGAACTCTCGTTCACGTACACCTCGGGCGACGCGCGCTCCGACCTGGACGGCGGGGCCTCGGAGGACTTGGGACTCCAGCGCGGGCTGAGCACCCTGGGGCTTTTCCCGCGAATTTCGGTGCGCGGCGGGCGGCCGAGAATCCAGCGCGGCGAGGAATGGGAGATGGCCTACGGGCGGCGGATCGGCTCGCGGAGGTATGAGGTTTCCGCTTTTCGGGAGTCCGTGACCAACGCCGCGCTGTCCTTGGTGGCCCCTGCGAACATGTACTCGGGCGGCGACATCCTGCCGGACCTGTTTTCCGGCAATTCGATTTTCAACGCCGGCGATTACCGCACCACCGGTTACACCGCGTCGGTCACCCAGAGCTTCGGCGAGTACCTGAACGCCACCCTGATGTATGGCTCGATGGGCGCCCTGACCGCCGAGGACCGGGAAATCGTGAGCCACAATCCGGACGAGTTGCGGTCCATGATCCGGACCGGCAGGAAGAGGGCCGCGACGGCGCGGGTAGCCGCCACGATCCCCGGCGCCGGCACGCACCTGAGCGCCAGTTATCAGTGGACGGACCACCGCTGGGCGATGCCCGGCCACATTTACAGCACGCAAGCGGTGCGGCCGCTGCCCGGTTTGAATATTTACGTGCGGCAACCCATTCCCGGGCTCTCCTTCCGCCCCTGCCGGGTGGAGTTCACGGCCGACCTTAGGAATATGCTGGCGCAAGGCTACCTTCCGCTCGGGACGGTGGACGGGCAGCAGGTCCTGCTGGTGCAAACCCCCCGCAGCGTCCGCGGCGGCCTGAACTTCATCTTCTAGCGCCGGACGCGGGCGCATGGCCAAAGCCTTCGGATTCAACGACGACGAGTTGAAGCTCCTGCGGGTGGCGGTGCGCCAGATGCGCCGCACCTTCGAGCCGGCGCGCAAGACGGACGCATCGCTGGAGGCTTACGCGGCGCTCTACGACGCGCTGTACGAGAAACTGCGGGACATGGCGGGTCCGCTGCCGGAGGGCGCGGAAAGCCTTCTGGAGTGAGCGGGTTCAGGCGCGCGGCCGGAGCCGGATGCTAAACTGGAATCCGGTGCGGGCGGTTAGCTCAGCTGGTTAGAGCGCCTGCCTTACAAGCAGGAGGTCCGCGGTTCGAGCCCGCGACCGCCCACCATCCCAAAATCAAGGCTTTACGAGGATTTTCGTAACTAGCGAAAGACTCGATTCTCGGCTGACTTTGGGGGATTCTTTGGGTACCTCGATGAACCCGGCCGCTTGGGCTGTTCTCTGAATGCCCGTGATTTGGCCCTGGCCACTGATCCCCGTGTCGGTGCTAAGCCGGCACGGCGTGTCGTGAATTTGGGTTAACATCGAGTTCGATTGTCTACTCGTCCAATAGAACAAGAAGACCGACTGCTAATCCGGTCCTTGGATAAGCGTTTTGCAGGGTTGAGGCCATTCGTGCCATTGATTGAGAGGTGCGGTCGTTTGGAGGCGTGGCACTCCAATATTGTTGGTTCCATTCCACTTCGAGCCCGCATCAACTACGATCACCTCAAGCGCGCCGCGGGCGCCAACTACGAGTACTTGGGCTGGTGCTGCCGGAACCTGGTTGAACTTCTGATCTGGGAACTGTACGTCACTTCATCGAAAGATAATGCGCGGCGGTTGTTCGAAGATTACGTTATCGATACCGAACACCTCGCAAAGAACCTGGGAAATCTGCTGCAGATATTTGCTACAGAGCCTAACGCGGAATTGGACAAAAACCTGGAGTTGCTCGCAAAGCAAGAATCAATCCTGCGGGAGGAGCGGGCGCAGTGTAGCCTAGCGGCTGATTCCAAGTACCTCGATGTTGGGAAAATCGCGAAGGAACTGGGTATGGGTGCCGCCTTCGCCAGCATGAATCGAATTCTGTCAAAACTAGTCCACCCCACGTCGTTGTCCCTTCTCTTGATACTGCCACCGGACCCGGATGCTCAACTCCGCACATTCATGTTCAGAATGGGGTTGATCGCTGCAAAGGACGGTCTGGATGTTTTCTGCGAATACCTCAAGAGCCTTGAAGTCGACACCGCTTTGATTGCGGATGCGAGTTTCTCGTGCGTCTCAACGTTGCGGCCGAGGAAATAGCCAACCCTTCGGGGCAAACCACAACCATGATTCATCCTCAAGCGCAACTATTTGCCGGCAGTTTTCGACAAGATGAAAAGGTGCGGTTTTCGGCTCACCTTGAGGCTCCCCTCAGGGAGCACTTTCGCGTTCACCACCTTAGGAAGCGCGAGGGCTTCAACCGCCTCACGTTTCGCCGCCATCCGAATGTGGGAGTACCGCTCCAGCATCTTTTCATGAACGTGGCCGGCCAGTGCCTTCATAGTTGAATCGGGAACGCCCTGTTCCGCGAGTTTCGTGATCGCCGTATGGCGCAAGTCGTGGAACCGGCAACCCACGCCGGCCGCGGTTCGCACGCCTTCCCATGCGCTCTTGATTGTCGTTACTGGGCGCGTCGGATCGTTTGGCTTCCTCACGTCGCCGAACGTCGGGAACAGGTACCATTGGGGCTGAACCGGGCCGAACTTCTCTTCCAGCCACGCTACCTGTGCGGCCAGAAGTTCGCACAGATCGCCGTTCAGTGGAATCACGCGCCCGCTGCCACGCTTCGACTTAGAGCGCCCCACGGTGAGCGTGCGGTCTGCAAAGTTCACCCGGCCCACCTGTAGCGTGCGGATCTCGCCGGCCCGCATCGCGGAGGTAAGCCCGATCCGGATGAATCGGTCAATGAATGGCGAACTGTTGGCCGCCGCCGCCTTGAGTAGCGCCGATTCCTCCTCGGGCGCCAACGCACGGCCGATGTCTTCGCGCTCTTCCAGTTTTGGCACGCCGGGCCAGAGTTCGCGCCAGGTGTGGCCGATGGCCCGCGACAAGCAGAGCAGTTCCATATTCACCGTTCGGTTGCCCACGGTGCGAGCGCCTTCGCCCTTGCCCACCTTTTCCGCGAGTCGCGCCTTAATGTAGGCACGGATGCGGCTTTCGTTTAGGTCCGGAAGGATCGCGCCACCGAGCAGGCGTTCGATATGCTTCGCGCGTTCCTTGACCCACGAGACCGATTTTTCGCGGTGCCCGGTCTCATACCCCTGCTGATAGGTCTTCAGCGCCTCTGAGACGGCCCTTATGCGCTGCGCGCGGGCTTCCGTGGGGAGGCCAGCATACGCGCGCTCGACTTTCCGCCGTTCGTCCTTCTCGACTTCAGCTGCGAGCGTCTTCAAGGTTTGTTTGGTGGAGTCCCGATGCCGCTTGCCCGCGAAGGTGAACTCATACCACCAAATTTGGGATTCGATCAGTTCGCCGGTCTGCTTGTCCCGGTACTTCGGTCTGTAGACTGCCATCGCCTTACCTCTTTCCCGTGAGAATTCGATTCACCACAACTCCGTGCCACGGCTTCCCAGTCCGAGTGGGGATGCCGGCCTCGTTCAGTTTCGCCGCGACGCGATCGAAACCCATGCCTTCCGCCCGCAGCGCCTTCATGCGCTCCACCGCCTCGGCTTCGCCTTCGTAGAAGCCGTAGGGCTTCCGGCCTTCGCAGCGTCCTTGCTTCGCCTTCATCCGGATCCTGGCGCCGCGGAGTTTCAGAACGATTTGAGATTTCTCGTATTGTGCGACGGCTCCCATCATTTGCCTTACCAAGATGCGCGTGGGATCGTTCGCCATCAAATCGGGCTCAGCCACTGAGATCAGTTCGAATCCGTGTTTCCGAAGGTCCGCGATGATGGTTTCCTGCACCATGAGGTCGCGCGCCAGTCGATCCAACTTCTCGATGATCACGATCCGCACGCCGTTGGAGTGAAGGGCCGTCATCAGTTCCGACCACGCCGGCCGGTCTGCGGATTCTTTCGTGCCGCTCACGCCTTTCTCGCGGTAAACGTCCGCAATGCGAATGTCATGCGCCGCGGCATACTCGCGGATGGCCTTCAACTGGCGGGTGAATCCGTCACCTTCTACTTGGCCCTTTCCGGAAACCCTCAGGTACGCATGAGCTTTTCTCATGAAGACAGAATGAGGCATTCGGATCTGTTTGTCAACACCAATTCTGTAGAAAAGGTATCAATGTTGAAAAGAAAGGGCTTGCCCGTTCCCATTGCGCAACCTGAACCCGATTGCTGTTAGGATTTGTTTTGGCATATCCCAGACATTGCAGTCCGCTTTGGACTCCGGGTCTGAATACGGAGATGAAGAATGCTCGTTCCGATGTTGACGTTCGGACTCCTGACTGTCGTGGCCTGCGCTGGCCAAACGAACTCCTCGCCGAAGGATTACGTCTATATTTGGGGAATTGCATTTCAACGCACGGCCCCACCATCGGAAGTCGTTAAGCTTCTGACCGCCAAGTCGATCACAGTACGTGAAACCGATGGCACCCAATACCTCTTGCAGGGCGACAAACTGATCGGAGAGGCGGTCTTCGCAAAGGATCGCGTGTGCGAGGCGGTTCAGTACTGGGACACTTCTGAATCACCCGAGGTCATTTCCTTCACGCGTCACCTTCTTGATGCGGTCTTCTCCGCGACAGATCGTGCAAAAAGCGAAGCCGTCCAAACAGGAACGCGCCGCACCCCTCAAAGTACGGCCCAGTGGGCCACGCTGAAGATTGGCGAGAAACAGGTCCTTATCAGCGATGTTGACACGTTTGTCAACGGAAAGCCGTACCACGCGGTCAAAGTGTCGGAATACGCGATCACGCTGTCACAGTGCATTGCTTCGCTCCAAGAGCCTTTGAAATGATCGATCGGCTTTCGAGGTTCAACCGCTTTGGGCTCGCAGGGGATGAGCACCCCTCACTCGCCGCGATCCCATAAGCGTTGGCAGCCGAGTTCTCAAG
>JAIQFU010000676.1 GCA_020073115.1 Terriglobia bacterium | reverse complement strand
GTTCGCGGCTACGGCGTAGCCACCGCCGGTCCGCGCGCCGCCTGCCGCGCCTCGCAAGCGGACAACTGGCGTTTCACGAACTCCGTGTCGGGCCCGTCGGGGACAGCCTCCAGGTACTTCTTAAGGTGCTCGGCGGCTGCCGTGTAATCGCCCTTGCGCATCAGCACGACGCCCAGCAGATGGCGGGTCTTGGGGACCTCCCCGAGGGTATCGAGTTTGATCCCCTCGCGCGCGCTCTTTTCGGCGGCGTCCAGGTGATTGAGGTTGAGCTGCGCCATGGCGTCGTACGCGTAGGCGCCCGCCGTGCTATACGGGTCCAGCTTGAGCAGGGCGCCGGTAGCTTGCGCCATCTCCTCCCACTTCTGCTCGTGCATGGCTAGTTCGGCCATGCCGTAGTAGGGGCTGATGAATTTCGGGTCGATGGAAACCGCTTCCCGGAACGCCTTGCGGGCCTCCGCGCGCTT
This sequence comes from Terriglobia bacterium, assembly GCA_020073115.1. Lineage (GTDB taxonomy): Bacteria > Acidobacteriota > Terriglobia > Bryobacterales > Bryobacteraceae > BOG-224. The sequence goes on along the minus strand of JAIQFU010000676.1, from coordinate 2,508 downwards.
GTTCTGCGCAAGGAGGGCGACGCCCAGATCCTGCCACGCTTCCGCGTATTTCGGGTAGATCTGGACGGCGTTCACAAGCTCTTTCTCGGCTTCGGCGAACTGGTTTCGGGCGATCTGCTGGCGCGCTCTTTCGAACGACTGGCGGGCGTTGCGGGGCGCCGCCAGGCTGGTGGCGCTCACGGTGGGGTCCTGGCCGCCCGGAATTCTGTGCAGGATGATCGTCCCGACGTTCACCGGTTCGCCCAGGCGCACCCGGCTGAGGTCGGCGCGTTCCGACGTGTAGCCTTTCAGCGCGGCGCGTAGAGAGCAGCCGACCAGGGATATGATGCTGGCGCCATCCACTTGGGTCCGTACCTTCGCGGGGTCGTTGAGGGGGCCTCCGAAGCTCCCGCCGGCGGCGGCTGATCCGATGCTGGCATCGCTGGCCCCTTCGTACCGCCGGAGCCCCAAGTCCACCGAGAAATTTCCCTCCGCGTCGGTCCTGCCCTGGGGCTGGGCCTGCTCATTGCACAACAGCTCGAGCGCGGCCTTCTCCGGCAGCGGGCCGCCATCGCTCAACGCGACTCTGCCCCGGACAACGATGGGCCGCTGGCTCGCGCCTCCGGTGGTGATTCCGCCCGGCTGGGCCAGGGCCACGGAACAGATGATGGACCAAGCCAGAGCCGCCTTCCACGCTCGATCGAGAAACACTCCGCACCTCCGGACAGATCCAATATGCGCCGTTTCCGCGCTGGTGACAAGCGGCCAGGGCGTGGCGCGCGCTTCGGCTGGGCGTCGGCCGGCGCAGAGCGTCGCCTCGGCCGCCGACGCCGCCCCCGCCGCCGGATTTTTCAGCGTGAAAAGCTTCGGGGCCGCCGGCGACGGCGCAACGCTCGACACCGCCGCTGTCAACAAATCCATCCAGGCGGCCAATGCGGCCGGGGGCGGGACCGTGTTCTTTCCCGCAGGCAATTATCTCTGCTACTCCATCCATCTCATGAGCGACGTGGCCCTCTACCTGGACCGCGGCGCCACCATCGTGGCGGCCGATTCTCCCATGCAGGGCGCGACGGTCCCCGGTTCCTACGACGCGGCCGAGCCGAACGAATGGACCCAGTTTCAGGATTTCGGCCACAGCCACTGGCGCAACAGCCTGTTGTGGGGCGAAGGCCTGAAGAACGTCTCCCTCCTCGGCCCGGGGCTGATCTGGGGCAAAGGGCTGAGCCGCGGCGCGGGCGGGCAGGGACCGCGGGCGGAACAGCCGGGCGTCGGCAACAAAGCCATCAGCCTGAAGAACTGCCACAACGTGCTGCTGCGCGATTTCAGCATGCTGCATTGCGGCCACTTCTGCCTGCTGGCCACCGGCGTCGATAACCTCACCATCGACAACCTGATGCTCGACACCAACCGCGACGGCTTCGACGTGGATTGCTGCCGGAATGTGCGCATTTCCAACTGCATCGTCAACTCGCCGCTGGACGACGCCATCGTGCTCAAGAGCTCTTACGGGCTGGGAATCGCCAAGCCGACTGAGTTCGTCACCATCACCAATTGCTACGTGGCGGGCTGCTGGCAGGAAGGAACCCTGCTCGATGCCACGTACAAGCGCAACGGGCGCGGCGGGACGGGGCGCAGCAAGTTCGGCACCGAATCCAACGGCGGTTTCCGGAATGTCACGATTTCGAACTGCGTCTTCGAGGGCTGCCAGGGATTGGCGCTGGAATCGGTGGACGGCGCGCTGCTGGAGGACGTGACCATCACCAACATCTCCATGCGCGACATCATCAGCGCGCCCATTTTCCTGCGCCTGGGCCGGCGCATGCGCGGCCCCAAGGACCTGCAGATCGGCACGCTCAAGCGCATCATTATCGACAACCTGGTCTGTTCCAATTCGGTGGCCCGGCTGGGTTCGATCATCAGCGGCATTTCCGGCCACCCCATCGAAAACGTCAAGATCAGCAATGTCCAGGTGCAGCACCAGGGAGGGATCGAGGCGGCCGCCGCCGCCATTCAGCCTCCGGAGGCCGAGACCGGATATCCGGAGCCGGGCATGTTTGGGAGCATGCCGTCGCACGGCTTCTATATCCGCCACGCCAGGGAAATCGACCTGAGCAACATCGAGATCATTCCGGTGAAGGAGGATCTGCGCCCGGCATTCGTGCTGGACAACGTCCAGGGCGCCGACTTCTTCCGCATCAGGACGCCGAAGGTGGGGGATGCGCCCGTGTTCGCGCTGCGCAACGCCTCGGATTTCTCGGTGCGGTTCTGCAAGGGCGTGCCGGACACGCAACTGGACAAAGCGGAAAACAAGATGCTGTGAGGTGGAGTGGGCTTCCGGCCGGAGGCCCACTCCACACCGTTCGTTCTACTGCACTGCCAGAGTGGCCGCGTTGCTGTAGGCGGTGTTCAGCCGGAACACCACGGGCACGCTCCCCGCGGGCGTACTGGCCGGAATGGTGACATTCACCTGCGTCAGGCCCGGCAGCCCGGGAGCCGGGCCGGCCCAGTCCGCGAGCACTTCCCGGCCTC
>JAIQFU010000236.1:6846-16954 GCA_020073115.1 Terriglobia bacterium | reverse complement strand
CATCGCGGAAATCTCCGGCGGCGCCCCGATCCGCGTGGGCAGCCCGATGGTCCCGATTCCGCGGGTCACGTAGGCAGCCGCCGGGCCCGCGCGATAGAGGCCGTACACATAAGGGGTGAAGAAGCGGGCGGGGTTGATCGACTGGTCCAGAATCTCCACCGTCACCTGGCCGCCGTGGGTATGGCCGGCCAGTACGAAATTCCAGCCCTGGCGCGCGGCCACCGGAAAGACGTCCGGGTTGTGCGAGAGCAGAACGTTGCAGGCGCCGGGGACCAGCAGGCGTTCGGCCCCCCGCAGATAGGACTGCCGCCCGGCGAGCGATTGATAATCCACTCCCGCCAGGTTCAGCGTGGCGCGGCCCACCCGAAGCTGCCGCGAACGGCCGCGCAGGAAAGTGATCCCCACCGCGGCCGCCGCCTGCGCGGCATATGTCTCCACTCCGGCGTAGCGCTCGTGATTCCCCATGCAGCCGAAAAAGCCGGCGTCCGTCCGGATGCGCGCGAGTTGGCGGATGCACGCGTCGAGCGGGTCGCCGCGCCTGGAAATCAGGTCGCCGGTGATCACGGCCAGATGCGGGCGCAGTTCGATGGAGGCGTCGATCACCCGCGCCAGTTCGGATTCGCTCAGAAACGGGCTGAGGTGGATGTCGCTCAACTGCAGTACGCGGAAACCGTCCAAATCGGGCGGGAGATGGGCCAGGGGAACGTCGATCTCGCGAATCCGGAAGTCGGTGCGTTGCACCAGGGAGCCGTAACCGATGGCCGCGAAGGGGCTGGCAATGATCAGGTTCCCCGCGAGATTGAGGGCGCGCCGGCGTGCGGGATCGACATCGGCCCCCAAATGCTTTCGCGCCGCTTTCCGCGCTCCATAGACCGCCACGACCGTGGCCGCCACAATCAGGTAAACGAGCGCGAGGGCTCCGAGCACGGTGGGCAGCGGGCCGGAAATATGCAGCCGCGCGGCGAGATCGGAGAAGGTGAACCCGTAGCACGTGATCGCGAGCGCGTCGCACAGCCAGATGCCGGCGCGCGCGGCCCCGAGGCGGACGCCCTTAAGGCGGCGGGCGCGGCGCGTCAGCCCCCGCGAGATCCACCACTGGATGGCCAAAAGAACTGCAAAACCTATGTAACTCACAACGTTGCTCACTCCGGCGGCCCGATCACCCTATCTCATTGTAGTGGCTTGGCGCCGGTCAAAACCGCGCGGATGGCCCGGCGATTTACCGCATCCAGGCTGCTCCGATCACGGCGAGTCCGGCCAGAGCGGCTGTTTCCGCACGAAGCACCAGCGGGCCGAGGGAGACCGCCTGCCAGTCGGCGGCGGCCGCGAGTTCCCGTTCCGGATCGGTCCAGCCTCCCTCCGGGCCGGCGAGAAGCACGATGCGGTCCGTGGCGAGGCGGAGTGCGGGTAACGCCTGGAGCAGGGGGGGCGCGGTGGTCTCCTCCAGGAAATAGTGATGTCCGGCCGGCTCTTCGAGAGCCCGCTGAAACCGCACGGCCGGCAGGATCTCCGGCGGCCCCAACCGCCGCGCCTGCTGGCCGGCTTCGAAAGCGATCCGCTCCCACCGTTGGCGCCGCTTCCCGGCTGCCGCGACCAGCCCCTTTTCGCTGCGGGTGGTTTCCACCGGCAGGATGCGCTCCACCCCCAACTCCGTTGCCTTTTCGACGATCCACTCGAAGCGGTCGAACTTGATGAGGGCGGCGCAGAGCGTCATGCGCAAGGGGGGCGCGGGCGAGTCCACGGGCTCCACCACGCGAAACACGACCCGGTCGCCTCGCGCCTCGGCGATCTCGGCCAGCCATGCGGCCTGGCCATCGGAGATCTCGTACTGACGGCCGGGCTCGGCGCGGAGGACGCGGGTCAGGTGGCGGGCGTCCTCCCCGCGCAATTCCGCCTGGCCGCCTCGAATCGCGGGTACGAAGAAGCGTCTGCGGGCCAAAGAGTATGGTAGCGCTGCGCCGATTGGGTGCGGAGGAATCCAAAGCCGCCGTACTCTGTCACTGAATCTGCCCGTCAGCAACCCGCCCGCGCCGAGTTGCGGGGAGTAATCGCTGCGGAGTGCTGGAATCAGCGGCGCAAAATGCCGACGATCAGCGCATTCTATGGGATCTTGATTCAGACGTTTTTCAACGACCTCCGGCCAGATCAGCGCACTGAACGTTCCGGACGGCCAACTTCCAGCCCGGGCTTTCACCCTTGTGCAAGAATGGGCGATGATTCATAAATGTATTGGGACGTTGCACTTCGGTTTCTGGTATGCTCCGAAGGGCGCCAATACAGCTTACCGGTTACGCGGCCTACCGCAACAGTGGGCGTGCCGGGGCGAATGCATGCGGGCTGTTGGAACTCCTGGCGGACCGGCACTTACCATAAACGGCATTATTCGAGGAATAATTCATCATGTCTCATTCATTGAAGAATCGCTCCGTTTGGCTAGCAGTATTGTCGCTCCCGCTTTTTGCCGCCATGCCCTTGAATGCGGCGACTATCACCACCAGTGGCAATGGCGAAGCCGTTGACGTAGGGATTTGGTATTGTGCGAATTGGGACGTCGATGGCGGCGGCTGGTGGCGGTTAAGCAGTTATCGGCCGCTGCTGCCCAACGGACAATATGGCATGCACGACGGCGCAGACAGCAGCGTCATCGATTATCATCTGCAGCAACTGGCGGAGGCGAAGGTCGACTTCATTTTGTTCGATGACACCAATGGCGATTTCAATCATTACGGGCCGCAGGACGCCTGGATTAAAGAAAAGTCCAAAAGCGTTTGCGCCAGGATCAAACTCTGGAATGAGCGGCATCCGTGGAAAATCAAATATGCTTTTGCCATCGGGTCGTGGTTTATTGACAATCGGAAATACCCCACGGCCAAAAGCTATGATGTGATTGAGCAGCAGGCGCGCTGCATTGCCGAAGAGGTCTTGAATGATCGCCTGTTCAATTCCAGCGATTATTATCAGATCGATGGCAAGCCGCTGCTGGTGGTCCTCGACTACAAAACCGATGCGCGGACCATGTGGGCGAATCATACGGGCAGCAAGAGTTGGGCCAATCGATATTCTATCCGCTGGGCCGGCGCCAGCGGCCGCTATAGCGTGGCGCCGGGCGATTATGGCTGGGCCATGAACCGCGCGGGAGTCTTGCTCCATCCCGAAGTGGAATATCTGCAACCGGGCCATGACAACCATCTTCCGGCAGGCGCCGGCTGGATGCACACGTTGCGACGGCAAGGCGACTATTATGTGGAGAATTGGAATAAGATTCTAAGCAATCCCCTCCCCAGAATTGTTGTGATTGGCGCTTTTAACGATTACACCGAAGACTCCGCCGTCTGGACAGCCGACACCAGCCGCGATTATCCGGGAACCCGCTTGCCGATTGAACGCTGGGACGGCCATGATGGGAAGCTGCATCCGTCCATGTACTGGGACTATACGGTGGGAATCATCCGCACCCTGCGTTACGGTTCTCCGAAACCCACCATGGCAGGCTCCGCGCCGGCGCTAAACCATAGGGCTGACCAAGACCAGCAACCCGGGGTTGACGCCCGCGGGTAACTACTTCTTGGAGACTGCGGTGGTCGGCCTCAAGCCCGCTAGCGCCTCATCCAGATACTCCCGTACGGGAACCGCCGATCCGTTGCAGGGGCAAGGGGCATAGTCGTTGAGTGATCCTACCTCAGCGCTGTCTGCCGTCTGCCGACTCATCTGGGCCGGTTCGGCATCAACCAGCTGCGACGGGCTGCCAAAGCTCGACACGATTTCCTTCCGGGTCGGTGAACCAGCCGAACCTTCCAAAATCGTAGCTTTCGCGTTTGGGATCGACCGTGACACCTTCGTTACTCAAACGGTCCAGCACTCCATCGAGGTCATCCACTTGGAGGTTGATCATCGCTTTCTGTGCCGTAGGAAAGTACTCATCATCTTGTCCGAAGAAGGCAAAGACGACCTGAGCGCGTTGCGTCGAGGCAGGAAACGCGAAATACCCTTCGGACCTCATTAGACCGAGATGCCGCTCGTACCACATATACAGAGCTTCCGGATCGTTCACTCGGATAAACGCACCGCCAAAGCCGGTGATTGAAGCCATGCAGCCTCCTATGGAAAACGGTCCTCCGCAGCTTATCACAGCGCGAGCGTTCCCCCACCGCCCCGTCGCCCTATTCATTCACCACCCTTCGATTCGTTCAACTCTCATTGTTTCAACGGAGCCCCCCTCGCAATTTCAGACTCCAGCCCGCCCCCATGCTATAGCGGAATCAGGAAGACCCGCCATGCCGCGCACACCCTCCCCTCTCCGACCGGCGCCTCGCCGCCGGGACGCCCTCCGGGCCCGCTAACGCCGCCCGCTCCACCGGACCGCGCACCTCGAAGGGCAAAGGCCCGCTCCGCCCGGAGGCGCTTCTCCGGCTGCTCATGGCCGAACAACGTCTGCGCACCAGCGCTCAGGTCCTTCAAGAGCTGTACGTGTCCGTGGTCCGGAAGCCCCGGAAGCCGGTCGATCCGGAGATGGCGTTCCGATAGGTGGACCGGCTGGCAGCGTGGCCCGTCACCCCCATCGACTACGCCGCGGTGCGCGAGGCGATCCAACTCTCGGGGCGGGCGGGCTTGTCGTACTGGGACGCGCTCATCGTCGTGGCGGCGGCGCGTTCGGGAGCGAAAACGCCGTACACGGAGGACCTGCAGCACGGCCGGACGATCCTCGGGGTCGAGATCGTCAACCCCTTCCTTGCGGCGGCGTAGCGCAGGCAATCATTGTTCTCGATCGGTCCCGGCGGGGCCGCGGAGCCAGGCTGCCGCTCCGCCGGCCCGTCTGTGAACTCCCGGAAGACAACCAGGGACGTTCGAAGTTAACATGAGGCTACGTCCCTCAAGGAGCTGCGATTATGGAGCGTGAGAAGCCGTCCGATTTTCCGCGGGAACCGCTCGATCTCTTTAGCCAATATCGGCACGGACACATCGACCGGCGATCGTTCCTCGACGGCGCGCGCAGGTTCGCTGTGAGCGGGCTGACGGTCGGCGCCGTCTTCGAGATGATGCGGCCCAACTATGCCTGGGCCCAGGTGGGGAAGGAGACCCACCCGGCCTCCGCCCGCGTTCTCGATCAGCTCAGAACACGCTTTACGTTCCAGATCTCGGTCGACGTGGCCACCTTGCCGCAGGGCCTGGGGGTTGCCAGCGCGGCGCTGAAGGGCGGCGTCAACATCGTTGAAATGGGGACGCCGCTGCTCAAGAACGAAGGCGTCTCCAACGTCGTGCCCGCCTTCCGCAAGCAGTTTCCCAAGGCGCTCCTCTTGGCCGATATGAAGACCATGGACGGCGGCGCCTCAGAGGCGCGCGGCGTCTTTGCCGGCGGCGCCAACATCATTGATTTCCTCGCGCTCGCGGGTGTGGATACGGCGAAGGCGGTTTGCGCCGTGCGCGACGAGTTCAGGCGCACCGGCTCCGAACTCCCGCGGCTCGCCTTTGCCGATATCATGGCGCCGCATCAGGGCCCGGCCGCGCAGGCCGCGGAGGTCGCGCTTCGCATGCTCGAGGCCGGTGTGGACGCGGTCGGCGTTCACCTGCAGTCCGACGCCCGGCGCGCCGACCCCAAGCTCATCGAGAGCGACTTTCTCGGTGACATGGCCCGCGCCATCTTCGAGCGGGTCGGCAAGACCGCCCCGGTGCAGGTAGTCGGCGGGCTTAGCGCCGCGCAGGCGAAAAGGCTTGCGCGCGTGGGGTTGCGCGCCTTCGTCATTAGCGGCAATCTCGGCCAGCCGGACGCCGTCACCCGCTACAACCTGCCACCGGCCGAGATCGAGCGCCTCATCGCCGGTTTCATCGCCGAGGTCTCGGGCGCCTGAGTAGCACCGCCCTGTCAGTTGGCCGACAACCAATGCAGGCTGACCGACAGGACCTTCGTTCTCAGCCCTGCCTCCGCGCACCAGACGCGAACACGCGAAGGGATGCAAAAGCGTCGGGAAGGGCGCGACGAGTCAGATTACTCTCCACAAACGGCTTGTGAGGTTGGCATCCGAAAGCTTGGCCAAAGCCGACCTATCGTTCCCTACCGTGCAAACGCACCTCTCTCCGGGTCGCCGACGATCTGGACGGAGCGGCAAGCATGAAGCCGTACCTTAATCGGCTTCAGTTCAGGCTTTCCGAGATCTTGCGAGACAACGCTTGAAAAGCGCTATCTTCGAAAGCTCCCTGATGCCGCCACGCGACTTTACCCGTGCGGTCGAGGAGAATGAGATAGGCCGCGTCGGGTTCGACGAAACGCACGCGCCGCTTCCAGGAGTCAACGCCCCGATAGACCGTGATAACGTGCTCGTGATCTCCTTCCGGAGTTCCCCGGCGCATGCCCCTGTCGATGAACCACCTGGCCAACCTCGCCGCGCCGCCGATCATGGGCAATTCATAGAACGTCACCCGCGGATCGGATTGGAAACGCGCGCGAAACCTCTCCGCCCAGGCTTCAACCGCGAAACGGGATTTGTAAGTAAAACCGAGGAGCAGAAGCGTGACGCGGCCTTCCGCCGCCTGGGGAAGCACGGCCTCCCTGCCTGTCAGAGACTCACCGCGGAGTTCCGGAAGGCGCTCGCCGATTTTGATTTCAGGTGCCGGTTCGGCCGCAAAGGCTGCCACCGGGATAAGGCTAAGAATGAGTGCCATAGTCATGCCGTTCTCCGTGCTGGCGGCGCCGTTGCAGCGCCTGGCGCCGCCGCACCCATCGCCGCGGCGGCTATCCGCCGCAGCATCCCGCGAAACATTACTTCATGAATGGGCCACAGCATATACCAATACAGTAGACCTTCGAGACCATGCGGCTCGAAATAAGCGATCTGCCGGAGGACGGTGGAGCCCCCCTTGGCCTCCGCTCGGAACTCCAGCCAGGCACGCCCGGGGACTCGCATCTCCGCCAGAAGCCGCAACCGTCGCCCGGGTTCGTAAATCTGTACACGCCAGAAATCCAGGGTGCTCCCCGGCAGCGGAGTCTCCGGGTCGGGCCGCCCGCGCCGCATTCCCACACCGCCCGTCATCAAGTCGATCAGTCCCCGGATTCTCCACAACCAGTTGCCGAAATACCAGCCGGTTCGCCCGCCGATCCGGCGCACCGGAGCGAAGGCCTCGTCCGGAGAAAGCGGCACGCTTACTTCTTGTACGTCGCTCAGAACCGCCGGCCCGGGGGCGGCCGCCTTGTCCCAGACCTCGGGGCAGCCCGCGTCCGACCAGCGAGTTTCTGCCCAGCGCAGGTCTTCGTTGCGCAGCGCGCGCTCTACCGCCACGCCAAGTCCCGCGGGCCGCACCTTGAAAATGCGGTCCGCCTCCGGACGGCGCACCACGCTCGGAGTGCGGACGCTCTCGATTAGGAAACGGCCGATCGACGCGTAAACCGGCGTGACGAGCGTCAGCCAGCGGCTCGATAGCCCCGGACTGAGAAATGGAACCGCGAGAAACCAGCGGCGCAGTTTTCGCTGCCGCGCATATTCCCGCATGATCCCAAGGTAAGAAGTGACCTCGGCTCCGCCGATTTCGACGATCAAGCCGTCTTTCGCCTCCACTTCGATCGCCTCGATCAGGTACGCAGTCACGTCCTCGATGCCGATCGGTTGCGCGGCCGTGTGGACCCAACGAGGCGTCACCATGACCGGCAGTCGCTCCACCAGCGCGCGAATCAGCTCAAACGAAGCGCTGCCCGAACCGATCACGATGGACGCCCGCAACTCGACCACAGGAACCCCGCTCGCGCGCAGAATATTGCCCGTCTCCAGGCGGCTCCGCATGTGAGGTGAGAGATCGTCTCCCTGGGCCAACCCGCCCAGGAAGATAATGCGGCGCACGCCCTCCACGCCTGCAAGCGCCGGGCCCAGAGTTGCCGGATCAAGCAGATCGCCCGGCGCCAGTTGCGTGCCGGCGGCGACGCGCCCGTGCAGCGACTCAGGGTTCCTGCAAAGGCACCGGACGGCGATCGATCGCCGTTCCAGCGCCCTCAGCAGGCGGCCCCCGATGTACCCCGTTCCTCCGGTCAGCAAAACCATGCAGTCACGCTATTCGGGGAGAAGCACCGTGTCGATGACGTGAATTACGCCGTTGCTCGCGGCGATGTCGGTCTTGATCACGTGCGCGTTGTTGACCATCACGCCGCCCTTTGTCGCGTGGATGGTAAGGCTCCCGCCCTCGACCGTCTTTGCGGAATCGAGCTTCACCACGTCTTTAGCCATAACCTGCCCTGCAACCACGTGGTAGGTGAGAATCTTCTGAAGCTGTTCTTTGTTCTCGGGCTTGAGCAGGTTTTCCAGCGTGCCCGGCGGCAACTTCGCGAAAGCCTCGTCTGTAGGCGCGAAAACGGTAAACGGTCCGGGTCCCTTCAGAACATCCACGAGTCTGGCGGCTTTCACCGCGGCCACCAGGGTGTTGAACCGGCCGGCGACTGCGGTGTCCACAACGTCCGCCGCCGAGGCTTGAGAAACCATGGCCAGAGCTACGCCTCCGGCCAGCAGAACAGTCAAACTATGTATCATCTTTTGTCCCTCACTCTTTCCAGCAATCCGATTTCCCCGAATGGGATACCGGCGGCGCTGAATCGACTTCCACGTCAAAGCCTGGTATAGGCCGGACAAACCGACCAAGCCGTAGACCAGGCTGCTCAAGGCGGAGGTCTCACCGAATCTCATGCCGAATACGGCCGCTACCAGATCCAGGTGAAACACGCCGGCAAGACCCCAGTTCAGCGCGCCGACGATCACGAGCGCGGCTGCCAGTACGTCAAGCTTTTTCATATCGTTTTCCTCTCCTCCGGGTTGGCTTTCCCTCCCGGCTATGATTTGATCTTAAGGAAAGTCTGTTTTACTGTAAAGAACAGGAAGAAACTGTGTTTCCTCCGGAGAAAAATCCGGCCGCACGCAGTCGCGTCAGGAAAACGACTTTTGTGAACGAATCCAAAACCATAGCCGAAGGGCTGGGCAAGTATGGCATCGGCGCGAAATTGAGACGGCTCCGCCTGCGCAAGAGCATGGGTCTGCTGGAATTAGGCAAACACACGGGCCTGTCGTCCGCTTTACTCTCCAAACTGGAACGCGACGTAATGCATCCCACCCTGCCCACGCTATTGCGGATCGCTATGGTTTTCAGCGTGGACCTGGATTACTTCTTCGTTCCGGAGCCAAAGCCGGTTCTGGAGATCGTCCGCAAGAGCGAGCGGATGCGGTTCCCCGATTCACCGGACGAGGAGAAGATTTGCTTTCACTTCGAGAGCCTCGACTTCCCCGTACCGCAGCGTGCTTTGAGCTCTTACCTGGCCGAATTCGAACCCATGGAGATGAATGACGCCCGGTTTCACGAGCACCCCGGCATCGAACTTCTATACGTGATCTCCGGGAACCTGGAAATGCGCACTCGAGATGCGAAGCATGAGTTGTCTGAAGGCGATGCGATCTACTTCGATTCCACGGCGCCGCATTGTTATCGGAGGATCGGAGCGAAGCGCACTACGGCACTAGTAGTGACCACGAACGTCGAGAAAGCGGTTCGGCCTGGATAACGCGCTATCCGGAACTTGGAGCCACGCGGCTGCGAACCGCAGATCAGGTTCTCAATAGCAACGGCGCATTCCGTCCGCTTCAGCTTTCTTTCCCCTCGATTTGTCCCATCTCGTCGCATCTCCCCCGCCACGTGGCGCCATGGATCAACATCGCGCGGTCCGTTCGGTACTCTTGTTGAGACCTCTGTTGGCGCTGCCTCGCTCCCCCCGTCACCACACGATCTGCCGTTTGATTCGGATCGTGTCGCCCGTGTCCTCGAGTTCGAACGGCTTGCCCCTTGCCCGGTTGAACGGCTGGTGCAGGATCAGCATCAGCCGGTTATCCAAGCTGCGGAAGATCATCCCGTGCCCGCTGTCCTCGCCCACCAGCGGTTCGTCCTGCTTCCACGGCCCGCGCAGCGTTCCGGATACCGAGTGCGCCAGCGTTTCCACGATGGCGCAGCGTCGATCACCCGGTCGGACTTCAGGTCCACCGGCCCCTCCGTGTCCCCTCGTTTCCGTCCAATTACGAGGTCACCGGGGCGAGGGATCGTTTTGAGCTTTGTACGAGTGGGCGGCAATCCGCCCGGTGTCCGGCGCGCA
>JAIQFU010000236.1:0-6822 GCA_020073115.1 Terriglobia bacterium | reverse complement strand
CCGTGCTCCTATGCCGTCCGAACCAGGCATCCGAACGTGCGATGCGCTCCTCCGCGAATTGCACGCCCACTCACACAAGTGCAACCAATCTCTCCGCCGCAACCTGCGTGCCGTCCAGGCGCACTGTGCTCGCCACGGCGCGAGCGCGCACAGCCACCTCAGATCGCAGACTCTGCGCGAGAGCGCTGACGAGAGAATCCCTCGTCGGTGCGCCGGCTGCGTGCGCGGCGCCGATGCCCAATGTGTGGACTCGCTGCGCCCAGTAGTGCTGATCGTAGTGACTCGGGATCACGACTTGCGGCGCGCCGGCGAGCGCGGCTGCCGTAGTCGTTCCCGCCCCGCCGTGGTGCACGACGGCGGCAACGCGCGGGAACAGCGCGTGCAGGTTGACCTCGCCGATCGATAGACAGTCGCGTTCGTTCTCAAGAAGTGAGTCGTCGAACCACCCTCGCGATACGATGGCCCGGCGGCCGAGCGCGCGAGCGGCATGGAGCGCCACCGGGCCCGCGTCTTCTGGGGCGCGCGTACTGCCGAAGCCGAAGTAAATCGGCGGATCGCCGCTCTCCAGAAACCTGTCCAGGTCGCGGGACAGCGGACGCTCGTCCGGCAGCATCCATGCGCCGGTCTGAACTACGCTGCCATCTGTGGGATCCGGCCACGGCCCAAGCGTCGCATCCGCGGCGAGCCACGGATGGTCCGTCATCATGTGACTTCGTACGTCGCTGATTTCGGCCAGTCCCAGCGATGCCCGCCGTGCATTCACCGCGGCGCCGAACAGATCGTTGAACCGTGCCCCATCCTGCGCCCAAAGCTCGTTGTTGTCGTTCGTCGTGAGTGGCGCCTGTCCCCGTAAGGGCGGCAACGGCGGCGGCGGATGGTGCGGCGATGGCAGCACGACCGGCGCATATGCGGCGAAGACGTAAGGAATTCGTATCTTCTCCGCCACCGATCGCGCCGCCACCTGCAACGCGGTAGCCGCGACGATCACGTCGTACCCTTGCGCGGCGGATGTCAGCGTCTCGAACTGCGTCGCGACCGTCGCTTCAGCCATTTGACGCCGCTGCTCGGCCGTCAGTAGCTTTTGCGGCTGTGTGGCCGTCGGCCGGGACGCAGCGAACCTGCGCACCTCCGGGCCGATGGGCGTCACTGGGATGCCGAGGCTCTCAATCCACTCGCGAAAGTCGGGCGGCGCACAGACTCTAATTTCATGGCCGAGTGCCTTCAAATGCGATGCGAGCGCCACAACAGGTTGGACGTCACCACGCGATCCGATTGTCGAAAACAGTATGCGCATCAGAACTCCACCGCGATCATACTGGAGATCCGGGCGGCAAACCAGTGGAAAGAACAACGTTAACTGGGCATCGTAGCCCGGAACGCCGCCAAGGTCCCCTTGCCGGCGATCCTGGCGAGATCAAGGTCGCCAAGGGCAAACGTGACCGGGCGCTGCGCGATCTCCGGCACCCTTTTCATATGGACTGATCCGTACGTGGCCGGCCGAAGCTCCCGTGATACAGTAGTCCCGGACATTCAAATTCCGTTACCGCCTGGAAAGTTGCTCTCCGAATCTATGGAGAGTAAGGAAATCTGCTTCTAGGTCCGAGACTGCGGATTTCTACCTGCCCCTTAAGCGTGTTCGTCTCGCTTCCCAAAAGGATCCAGATGCGTTTCGCCGGTATTTTGTTCGTTATCTCAGTCGCCGCCACGGCTCAAGTGCGTACCCTCCAGGACGGCACGCCCGTGCGCCTTCGCCTCAATAGCAACATCTCTTCCGCCACCGCGCACGTCAACGAGATGGTGGATTTCGAGGTCACTGAACCCGTGATCAACCAGAATTACGTGGTGATCCCAAAAGGCGCCGTCGCGCTTGGCAGGGTCACCAAGGAAAAGGGAGAAGGCGACATGAGCGGAGCCCGTGTGGCGGCTACTATCGCAGCCTCCCCCGTGTTGGTGTGGGTGAAAGGCAAGGACGTGACCTTCGGGAAAGGGACTGAAACCACCGCCTATGTCAGCGGTGATGCCCGGTTCCTTGACCCCCGGCCGAGCGCCGATTCGCGCGCCGCCTCCGATGCCTCAGCCGATCGCAGGATCGCCCCCGGCGCCGCGCTCACCAATGCCGACATCATCCAAATGGAGAAAGCCGGACTCTCCGAAGCGGTCACTTTGAGCGCTATCTCCGGCTCACCAGCCAACTTCGACATCGGCGCCCAGGACCTGATCCGGTTGAAGGAAGCCGGCGTGAACGACAACGTCATCAACGCCATGGTTCAGAAGGCCAGCGGCCGCTGACTTATCGGCGTCTGGGCGCCGGGCGGCGCTAACCGGGTCTCATTCCATCTGTGAGGATGCGGTTGATCCTCGCCGCTCATTGGCAATCGGTCGAGCAGCTCGACTCCGAGCGTATCACGCGCCACTCGTACGGAGGTCGGATTAGAGTGGCGCGGTCATGAAGTCCCATTGGAGGAAATGTGGGCGCCCGCGCACTCGTCGCGGTCGGGTCGGATCTGGCCGTGGAGACACGTCCCTCGCCGCTTAAGCGGCTGCGGACCGTGGTTGGACCACCTTCTCGATTTCTCGTTGCCGCGACTGCCGCGCGGTGCGGAGGTCGTGTTCGAGTTGGAGGCCCAGCCAGAATTCGGCCGAAGTCCCAAGATATCGGGCCAGGCGCAGGGCGGTGTCGGCAGTGATTCCCCGGCGACCGCGCACCACATCATTGAGGCGCGTTGCCGTGATGCCCAATGCTTTCGCGAGTTGGTTAACACTCATGCCCAGCGGTTCGAGAACGTCCTCGCGGATAGTTTCCCCGGGATGGGGAACTGGTATCGAATTAGCCATAAACATCACCTTCCTAATGGTAGTCGGTGATCTCCACGTCGTAGGCGTCTCCGTCTTTCCAAACGAAACAGATGCGGTGCTGATCGTTGATTCGGATGCTGTGTCGCCCTTTCCTCGAGCCCTTCAGGGCCTCCAAGCGGTTGCCGGGGATCGCCGCCAAATCTCGAAGCGATTTCGCCTGGTTCAGATGGATGAGCTTCCGGAGCGCGATCTTTTCGATCGGCCGAAACTGCTTCGAGGGTTGCTGCTGAAAAATTCTTTCAGTCTCGGCAATTGCAAGACGGACGATTCAAACGGGAGATGTCAACACGTTTTCTCCTCTGTGCAGTGCCCAAACTCCCCCCAGTCCCGTTCCGCGAAGTCGGCCCGATCAGGAACGAGAAACGCCTTTACCCCCGCCGGTCCCTCCAATCCCAACGCGTCCTCGTTCCACTTCCCTCGCCCTCCCGCCTCCCCATTCACCACCCTTCGATCCTTTTAACGCCCATTGTTTCCACAAATTTCCCCCTTCCCAATTTCAGACTCCAGCCCGCCCCCATGCTATAGCGGAAGCGGGAACACCCAATCGCCATGCCGCGCACACCCACCCCTTTCTCCGCCCGGCGCCTCGCCGCCAATCGCGCTAACGCCGCCCGCTCCACCGGACCTCGCACCCCGGAGGGCAAGGCCCGCTCCTCTCAGAACGCCCGCAAGCACGGCTTCTGCGCCGCCAGTCTCGCCGTCATTCGCCTGGAAGAACTCGACGCCGTTGCCCGCCTCAAGGCTGATTTGGTCGCCGCTTACCAGCCCGTCAATTCCCAGGAACTCTTCGCCATCGAGCGCATCGCCCTTGCCCAGCAGGCCCTCCTCCGCTCCGCCACCCTCGAAACCGGCCTGCTCACCGCCTGCCTGAACGAAACCCTCCTGCGCGATGCCGGCCTCCCCTGCGCCGTCGCGGACGAACTCACTCTCGATATCGAAGTCACCAAGGCCCAGAACCGCGCCTTGGCCCTCGCTGTGGGCCTCCAGCACGCCGTGCGCCGCTCCAACAGCTTCGCCCTGTTTCTCCGTTACCAGGCCCAGGCCGAGCGCCTCTACCGCCGCGCGGTCGAGGAGTTCGACCGCCTCCGCGCCCTTCACACCGAATTACCGAACGAACCCATTATCGAGCCCGAACCCCAACAAACCGCGCCCCTTACCCTGCCCGAAAACGAACCCGCGCCCGAACCCGCGGCCCCCGCTGGTTGCCGCCTGCCGCTCTCTTGTCCCCCCTGAACTCTCTGCGAGCGGTATAACCTCGTGCCGCGGCCCAGGCCGGAAGCCCACTCCACACAGGCTATAATCGTTCTTGTCGGATCCGGCGGGGTCCGAGGAGTCGTTTCCCATGCAATCCAGGCGGAATTTCATCAGTAAAGTGGCCACTGGTCTGGCCGGTACTCTGGCGGCGTCCAACGTGTTGGGGGCCAATGAGCGCCTTCGCATCGGCATCATCGGGCCGGGCGACCGCGGCAAGGAGATCCTGCGCGAAGCCCTGGGCTGCGACAACGTCGAATGCGTCGCCGCGGCGGATGTCTACACGCGGCGGCTGGAGGAAGTCAAAGGCATCGCCTCCGGGGCCAAGACTTACCTCGATTACCGCGCCCTGCTGGACGACAAGAACATCGACGCGGTGCTCATCGCCACGCCGCAGCACCTGCACGCCGAGTGCTTCGTGGCGGCCCTCGACGCCGGGAAGCACGTCTACCAGGAAAAGACCATGGCGTTCAGCGTGGCCCACGCCAAGAAGATGCGCGCCGCCGTGCAGCGGGCGGGCGCCGGGCGCGTGGTGCAGATCGGCCACCAGTGGACCTCCACCGGCCAGGTGGCGGACGCCGCGAGCTTCCTCAAACCGGACCTGATGGGCAGGATCACCGCCATCCACGCCCACATGTATCGCAACACGCCGCACGGCAAGCCCCAATGGTCCCGCCCGGTCTACCCCGACATGACCCCGGAAAACATCATCTGGAAGTCGTTCCTGGGCGAGGCTCCGCAGCGGCCGTTCGACCCCAACCGGTATATCAACTGGCGGTTCTTCTGGGACTACTCCGGCGGTAACATTTACGAGAACATGTGCCACCAGGTGGCCTTCTGGTACAAGCTGCTCAACCTGAGGATTCCCAGGGCGGCCACCATGACGGGCGGCCTCTTCCTGTGGAAAGACGGCCGCGAAGTGCCGGACACCATGAACGTCTCGCTGGAGCAGCCGGAGGAGATCCTGTGGAGCTGGGATTCCAGCTTCGGCAACGACCGGCTCGGCGTGGCGGAAGAGGTCCTGGGGACGGACGGCGCGATTTCGCGCGGCCAGCAGATCCGTTACACGCCGCAGAAGGTCAACCGTCCGCAGGCGAACGAGATGATGGGCCAGACGCGCACCGAGCCGCGCGCCCACATGCAGAATTTCCTGGATGCGATCCGTCTGGGCAAAGAAGTGAACTGCCCGTTCGAATTGGGCTTCCGCGTCTCCATGGCGTGCCGGATGGCGGTGGAAAGCTACCGCCAGGGACGCACCGTGAGATGGGACGCTGAGAAAGAGGAGATGATTTAGGGGCCCCCGATTCCAGCCGTGGATTTCGAATACACGCCCGAACAGATTCAACTGCGCCGCTCGGTGCGGGAGTTCGCCGAAGCGGAGATCGCGCCGCACGTCATGGAGTGGGACGAAGGCCAGATCTTCCCGCTGGAGGTCATCCGGAAACTGGGACGCCTGGGGTACATGGGGGCGATCTTCCCCGAAGAGCTGGGCGGCGCCGGGATGGGCTACGTCGAGTACTCCATCCTGATCGAGGAACTCTCGCGCGTGGACGGCTCGGTGGGGATTATCGTGGCGGCGCATACCTCGCTGTGCTCCAACCACATCAATAAGATGGGCAGCGAGGAGCAGCGGCGGCGCTATATCCCGAAGCTGGCATCGGGGGAATGGATCGGGTGCTGGTCGCTCACCGAGCCCGAGGCCGGCTCGGACGCGGCGGGCACGCGCACCACGGCGGCCATGCGGGATGGCTGCTGGGTTTTGAACGGCGCCAAGACGTTCACCACCAACGCGCACTACGCGGATGTTTGCGTGGCCATGGCGGTGACCGACCGCGCCGCCGCGCAGCACGGCATTTCGGCCTTCATCGTGGAGAAGGGAACGGAGGGATTCCGCCCGGGCAAGAAGGAGAACAAGCTCGGACTGCGCGCCAGCGCCACCGGCGAGGTGATTTTCGAAAACTGCGTTCTGGCGCCCTCGCAGCTTCTCGGCAAGAAGAACGAGGGCTTCGTCGACAGTCTGAAGGTGCTGGACGGCGGACGCATCTCCATCGCCGCGCTCTCCATCGGGATGGCGCAAGGGGCGTACGACGCCGCGCTGCGCTATTCCAAGCTGCGGAAACAGTTCGGCCGGCCGATCTCGGAATTCCAGGCGATCCAGTACAAGCTGGTGGACATGGCGATGGACCTCGACGCCGCGCGTCTGCTGAACTACCGGGCCGGCTGGATGCTGGACCGTGGCCGGCGCGTGACGCGCGAATCGGCGATGGCCAAGCTCTTCGCTTCGGAAGCGGCCGTGCGCATCGCCAACGAGGCGGTGCAGATCCACGGCGGCTACGGCTTTATCAAGGACTATCCCGTCGAAAAGTTCTACCGCGACGTGAAGCTGTGCACCATCGGCGAAGGCACCAGCGAAATCCAGCGGCTGGTGATCGCGCGGCAACTCCTTAAAAGCTCATGAACCAATGGGCGACTAAGATCCGGGAGGGCGACGCGCGGGCTCTCGCGCGCGCCGCCACGGGGGTGGAGAACCGCGACCCGCGGGCGCTCGAAGCGCTGCGGGAACTCGCCCCCTTCGCCGGCCACGCGCGCATTGTGGGGATCACCGGGCCTCCCGGCGCCGGCAAGAGCACGCTGGTCGACGCGCTGGCCGCGGTCCTGCGGAGGGAAGGAAAGACCGTCGCCATCCTGGCGGTGGATCCCAGCAGCCGCATCTCC
>JAIQFU010000235.1 GCA_020073115.1 Terriglobia bacterium | reverse complement strand
CACACGGCTCTCGCGAACGTCGAAATCCACCACTCCGGGGGTTGCCAGGGCCGCCTTCGCCAGAGCGGCGGAGACGGAGACGAAGAGATTTTCGTTCTCGCGCAGCAGGCTCTCCGTAACGCGGATGTCCGGGTTGGGAATTTTGCCTATGTGGGGAGCCGCGTCGTGCTTGCGCGCCTCCTGGAGGTATTCGCAATCCAGAGGACAGCTTACGCTGACTTCCCGCTCGGTCCCGCAGCAGATCGCACAAATGTCGCCCCGGACCCCGGGGCAGAACCGCCGCGGGCGGCGGGTCTGGCAGATCGCACAAACCATATATCTCCTAGTATAGAAGTCGGAGGGTCAAGGAGCCGATGAGCCGGACGAACCTTTTCTTCAAAGTAGAGATCGAGCACGAGGCGGACGAGCGTCCGGAGCGAGTCGGCGAGGAGATCCGGCGCCGGCTGATCAAGATCTACGGCGTGCGCGACGCGGAGCTGACCAACTTCACCGCCGTGGAGGAGTAAGGTGGAGCGGGCTTCCGGCCCGCCCCGCGTTACTGAACCTGGTAAGGGACCGTAATCTCGACGGTTTTCGGCGGGTAGCAGGCGCGGTCGCTGCATGCCTGGTAGCGCAGTTTCCCGACGGCCGCCCCGGGACCGGCGGGAGCGTTCGGCGCCACTTTGAAACTCGCCACGACGTCGAATTTGCCGGTGAGTACCGAAAGCGGCTTGTCCGCGAACTCGTACTTCTCCATCTCCGGCTTGGGGTAGATCACCTGCCCCCGCTGGAGCGCGCCGGTGGATGTCCAGGTGAGATTCAAGGGAATAAGATAGTCCTCCGAGGGCGTGTGGCTGTTGACGTGGAAACCCGGCTGCACCGAGCACGGGATCTTTACCTCAACGGCGGCATTCCGCTTGCCCGCCGCTTTCTGCGGCTCGCCGACGGACAGGTAGTTATTTTGCGCCAGCAACGCCGGTAGAAACAGGAGCGCGGCCAGTGTCGGCCGGTGCGGGAGCCTCCAGGAGCTGTTCAACGCCATCTTCGAAATCCTTCCGGTTGCCGAGTCCCACGTGGACTGCGGCGATTCTTCCTTGCCGATCGATCAGGAACGTGGTGGGCAGCGCGTCGACTCCGCCGTAGAGTTGCGCCGCCTCGTCGTTGCCCATCAGGACCCGGTAGTTCACGCCCATGCGGGTGACAAAGGGTTTCACCGTTTCCCACCCGGCGTCGTCCATCGAGACCCCGAGCACGGCGAAGCCCCTGTCCTTCTGCCGGCGCTGCATGTCCATGAACCAGGGGATCTCGAACTTACATGGGTCGCACCAGGTAGCCCAGAAGTCCAGCAGGACAACCTTGCCGTGGTAATCCGAGAGGCGAACAGTTCGGCCATCCGCATCCTTCAAGGCGAAGTCGGGGGCGGGCTTCCGTTCGTGATCGGGTTTCACGCTGGCGGCCTGAACGAACGACCCGGTGGAAGAGCATCCCGGGGCGAACGCCCCCAGCACAAGCGTGGCCACTAGCGCGGCAGTCGGGCGGAGCGAAGACACAAGCCGGTTCCTTTCTCAATTATATCGACAATCTCCGCGGCTCCACGACGCGCGCGAACCACTCTTGCCGGCGCCGGCGGAAGCGCGCCGCCAGCGTGAACTCGCGGTGGGAGCGGATCCCGGAGTAGAGGGCCGCCGCCGCGTCGCAGAAGCTCTCGCAACAGTATTCGCGCCATCGCCGGCTGCGGGCCTCGATATCGCGCGGGGCCAGCCGCCCTTTGCGCCACTCCGCCGACCAGCCCAGTTCGCCCCGCGCCCCCGCCCGCCATTCGGCCCGGACCAGGTCTTCGTACGAGCGCCGGGCGGCGTTGCCCACCCGGAACCAGACGAAATGGAACAACTCGTGGGCGAAGATACGCTGAAATTCCGTCGGGCCGCAGTCGAGGACGATGCGGCGCTCGCGCAAAAAAGAGCCGCCGTGGACCGGGCCGCGCCGGTCGCGCAGTCCGCACACGCTCTGGATCCGGATGGCCGCGCCGGCGAGCGGCGGCAGCCGGCCGAGCACCGCCGCCGCAGATTTTTCCAGCGCCGGATTCTGAAACCGGAAAAGGGCCAAATACGAGAGTACCCCCGGGCCGAGGCGCGCCGGGCCGGTTTTTTGTGGGCCAGTCATGCCCGGCCCGGCGGCGCCTCAGTGCAGACCCGTGCAATTGGCCGCCGCTGACATGGGGAGTGGGCCTCCGGACTGCCATGCCGGCTTTCGGGCCGGCATGCGTTCCGTGACGAACCGCTTCGCCGCCGGCGCCCTGAGAAGATTTGCACAAACCCACTCGCCTCGGCGCTGCGCCCCGGGCGGAAATTCGGTGACGGGGGAAATTCGGTGACAGGGGAAATTCGGTGACAGGCAACGAAACTCCCAAACGGCGGGAGTTTCGCAGCCAGCCACCGAATTGCGGCGCGGCGGCTGCGCCAGGCGCTACCATACGAGGTACTCCCAATCATAAGGAGCCCTGTCATGAGCCGTTTCGTCTCACTGAAACTGCCGCTGGTCGCCGCCGGTCTGTGCTGTCTTGGCACGTCCCTGCACGCGGCGAACTACAACAACTTCAAGGTAGCCGTCTACGCCCGCGCCTACGAGGTGCGAACCATGGGAACCGACCCGAACTACCTCGAAAGCACCTGGCCCAAGGTCACGAACGGCCTCAAAGTTGGCAAGATCTACTTGGAAACGCACCGCGACGGCATCATTCCCGACCAGGCGTCGCTCGACAGGATCAAGCAATTCTTCAAGAGCAAGGGCGTGGAAACCGCCGCGGGAATCGCCACCGTGGTCAACGAGCGGAATAACTTCGAAACCTTCGTCTACACCAATCCCGAGCACCGCAAGAAGCTCCAGGAGATCATGGAATATACGGCGAAAAACTTCGACGAAATCATCATCGACGACTTCTTTTTCACCAGCAGCAAGACCGATTCCGACATCGCGGCCAAGGGCAACAAGAGCTGGACGCGGTTCCGGCTCGATCTCATGGCGGACGTGGCGAAAAACGTTCTGGTCGGGCCCGCGAAAAAGGTGAACCCGCGCGTGAAGGTGGTGATCAAGTATCCCAACTGGTACGAGCACTTCCAGTACAGCGGCTACAACCTGGAAGACGAACCCCGGATTTTCGACGGCCTCTACACCGGGGTGGAGACGCGCGACCCGGTGCGGGGCAACCAGCACCTCCAGCAGTACCTGGGCTACGACCTGTTCCGCTATTTCGAGAACATCGCCCCGGGACGCAACGGCGGCGGCTGGGTGGATAACGGCGGCGCGCGCTATAAGGAGCGCTATGGCGAAGAAGTGTGGACCACGCTTTTCGCCAAAGCGCCCGAAATGACGCTCTTCGATTACCGGCAGGTGCAGCAGAGCATCGGCGGCGCCCCGGTGGCGCCCTACGCGGGCGGCGTTTTCGAACAGGTGGACCAGTTTATCGGCAAGCTCGGCAAGCCCGTGGGCGTCAAGACCTACAAGCCCTACCATTCTTCGGGCGAGGACTTCCTGCACGACTTCATGGGGATGATCGGGATTCCCATGGACATGACCCCCGCGTTTCCCGCGGACGCGCCGCTCGTGTTCCTCACCGAGTCGGCCAAATTCGACCCCAACATCGTGAGCAAGATCCGCACGCACCTGGCTTCCGGCAAGAAGGTGGTCATCACCTCCGGCCTGCTAAAAGCGCTCCAGGGCAAGGGCATTGAAGACATCGCCGAGTTGGAGTGCACGGGCAACAAGGCCCTGGTGCGGGAGTTCCCCGGCGGCTTCGGAGGCGCCGCCTCGCCCAAGCTCGATTTCGATATCGTGATCCCGGAGATCCGCTACCCGACCAACGATTCCTGGGAGGTGGTGACCACCGCAACCCGGGGACTGGGATATCCGCTCCTCCTGCGGACCAGCTATTCCAAAGGCACGTTCTACGTCCTGACCATCCCCGATAATTTCGGCGACCTGTACAATCTGCCGCCGCAGGTGTTGAACTCCATTCGCAACACGATCGCCGGCGACATGTTCGTGCGCCTGCAAGGCCCCAGCCAGGTGGGCTTGTTCGCGTACGACAACAACAAGTTCATCGTGGAATCGTTCGCCGCGCCGGGGTCGCCCGAAGTGGCTGCCAGCGTGTCGACGGACCGCAAGTTCACCAAGTTGGTGGATATGGTCTCGGGCGAGACTCTGTCCGGCCAGAACAGGATGAACGCCATGACGTTCGATGTGAAACTCGCGCCCGCCAGCTACCGCGTGTTCTCGGCGGAGTAAGAACCGCGCGCCTCGCCCGGTAGGACCGGCCGAAAGCCGGCCCTACGGATTGTCGAGGCGCTGCGGTTCATCTCTCAGTCAATGCCGACAATGAAGAGCGCGCCATCCCGGCCGGACACGAATTGCGACGGGCGGCGCCGGCGGGAACACTTCACAACCTCTGCCCAAAGAAAAAGGCCGGCTCCCCCCTGCGGAGGAAAGCCGGCCTGAAAGCAAAAACCCCTCAAATTACAGAGGGCTTGACAGGTCGCTCCCTGTCAGAACTCGAAACGCAGCACCACCTGCCCCGTACGAGGAGACGGGTACGCGTTGTTCTGGCTGTTGCTGGTGATCTGCGTGTAATTGATGAACCCGAAACCGCCCGTCAGGATGCCGTTGGAGCGCGTTGGCGGCGTGACCGGGTTCGAGGTGCTCGGATTGGGGAACGATTCCAGCCGGTTGAAGATGTTGAAGAACTCCGCCCGAAAACTGATTCGCGCGCGTTCGTGAATCGGGAAGACCTTCCCCAGGCTCATCGACTCCGCCGGACGGCGCTGGCCCCGGAAATCGTTGTAGTAGGTGGCGGCGGTCCCCCACACGCCGGTCGGCTGGTCCGCCCATGCCGCCGGATTCAGGATCGTCTCCTGCGTCGGATCGATGCAATTGCAGTTGGGGTCCTTCAGATACAGGGGCGCGCCGGGGATGCGGTATTGCCGAGTGCCCTGGCCGGGAAGGTAGGTCCCCAGGCTGTTGTTGGACCCGGGCGCGGCGAGCAACTGTCCGCTGGAGTATTGCAGCAGGGCGCCGATCGTCCAGCCGGCGAACAGGGTCTGAGTGAGCCGGTTGCGGGCCGTGAACCCGTGCGACGGAATCTGGTAATCGACGCTGGTGGTCAGGACGTGCGGCAGGCTGCTCGATGCCAGGCCTTTGAAGCTGCTGCGGTCGAAGATGTTGCCCGAACCCTCCCAGTTGTCCAGGTTTTTCGAATAAGCGTAGGCAACGGTGAACACCAGCCCGTGGGAAAACCGCTGCGTGGCTTTCGCCTGCAGCGCGTCGTACCATGTCTTGCCCAGGGGCGCCCACATGGAACCGATCCCGGAATACTGCGGGAATGGCCGCAGAGACTGAAGGACCGTGCCGGTGTTGGGGAAATTGGGATACGGCTTCGTAAATCCGCGCGCCACAGCCACCGGTGAAGTAATGGATGACGTCAGCAGGGTGCGGTCCGTCGGGTTCGTGATGTCGATCCCGAGCGCCGCCAGCCTGTTCGGATCCACCGCATCGTAGTTCACCAGGTTGTTCTGGTTCAGCCAGACGCTGCGGTTGCCGACGTACGCGACTTCCGCCACCAGGTTCTTGGTGATCGCGCGCTGGACGGAAATGTTCCACTGGTTGATCCGCGGCGGACGGCCGCCATTGCGATCGATCACCGCGGGCGCGCCCTGAACGGCCGCGCCGGGATTGACCAGCAGTCCGGGGTTGTAGCTCGCGCCGTAGAGGTCGGTGGGGTTCCAACTCAGCCCGTCCGACAGTCTGCCCGCTTCCACGCCGTTCCCCGGCGAAGTGAAATTGATGGTGTTGAACCCCATCCCCTGGCTGTTGCCGCCGCCGATGTAAGCGAAGATGTTGCTCGGCCCGTACACCAGGCCCCATCCGCCGCGCAGCACCGTATTCTCGGTCAACTGGTAAGCCACCCCAATGCGCGGCGCAACGGCGTAGGGGTAGGTCGCCACCAGGTCGCAGTTGCAGCGCCCCGGTCCGTTGCCGTCATAGATCACGCCGCCGGCCAGGCCGTTCGCGTTCGGATTGAGAACGCTACTGCTGAACCCGCTGGTGCGGGCGTTCAACTCCCGTTGCGGCTTTTGCAGGTCCCAGCGGAGACCGTAATCGAGCGTCAGTTTCCGCGTGACCTTCCAGGTGTCCTGGACGTACGTGGCCCAGGACGACTTCCGGTACTGCGGAGCCTGAACGTTGGCGATGCTCGCGCTATTGAACATTCCCAGCAGGAAGCTGGCGAACGGGTGGCCGATGGTGGTTCCGCCCGGAAGCGCCGTGCCGTAGAGAGGCTGCGCCGTCTGCGCGCCGCTGAAGCCGAAAATCGGCGACAGCCCCTGGGCGGACCAGTTGGTGAAGGTGTCCACCTTCCACTCGCCTCCGGCCTTGTACGTGTGGTTGTTGTGAACCCAGGTGACCTGCGCCACGCCCGTCGGCTTCGTTCCGATGAACTTGCCGCGGCCCACGGGACCGAAGGAACTGAACACCGCGAGGGGCGATTGCGCGAGCCCGCCGTAGGTGTTGGTCCCCACTCCGGAAAGCCGCGGAAAGCCCGTGCCCGGCGCCCCCACCAATCCGAGCAGCCCGGCGGAGTCGAAGTCGGTGATATTCGGCGGAGCGGTATCGGGATTGACGTACCGCTGCACCCCCGCGCCGAGATGCGCCAGCAGGGTCGGGCTGATCGACTGATCGTAGTTGATCCGCGCGTTAATGCCTTCGATATGCAGAGCGCGGCGGATGGAGATCGGGTCCGGATATCCGTCCTGCCCCACGTCTTTATCGGTGATCTCGTCGGCGAAGTATCCGGAGATCCGGCGAGAGTCGGTGATATTGTGATCGATTTTCACCGAGGGCAGATCCTGAATCTTGTGGAACGGGTTTTTCAGAATGTAGTTGTTGACGATGCTGTTGGGATTCGTCGGCAGCGGCATGTAACTCATGATCTTCAGGGCGACCGGATCGAGTTGGTTGAGCGCGATCCTGTTCCCGACGAAGGGTTGGACGATGAACCTGCCGCTGCTGTCCACCGTGCGGGTGGACGGATCGTAGATGGCATTTTCCAGGATGGGGCGGCCCGCGAAATCCGTGCCGAGATTGCGGTTCGTCAGGATCTCGCTGAAATCTCCCGTGCGCATCTTCGCCGTGGGTACCGTGCCCAGCCCCATGTAGGCGTTCTGGCGGTCGCGGTACTTCTCGTAGTTGAAGAAAAAGAACGTTTTGTTCCTTCCGTTGTATAGCTTCGGGATATAGACCGGTCCCCCGAAGGAAAAGCCGGCGTCGATGCGGCGGACTGCGGGGCGGAGGTGATGGCCTTGGCCGTCGTCCGTGAAGGGCATGCCCGCGTTCAGCGCCTCGTTAGTGAGGTAGCCGTAGGCGCTGCCGTGAATCTGGTTGGTCCCGCTGCGCGAAGTGAAGTTGAACAGCCCGCCGCCGACCTGCCCGAACTCCGCCGCGAAGTTCGATGTCTGCAGCGTGAACTCCTGGATCGCCTCCACCGAGGGCTGCGTCTCGTCGGAAACCCGCGCGTCGAGGCCGTTCGTGGATTCCTGCCCTTCGAAGAGGATGCGGAACGATCCCGCGGGCAACCCGTTGACCTGAATCGTGTTCCACCCGGTAATCGTGGAGCCGGGCGTTAACTGCACGAACGACAGGGGATTGCGGATGGCCCCCGCGCCGATCCCGAAGTTTATCGGCAAGTCGTTGACCGTTTTGCCCGTGATGGTGCTCGACTGCTCCGCGCTCTCGGTCTTGAGCATGCTCGCGTCCGCGCTGACCTGCACGGATTCGGCCGATTGCCCGACGGCGAGCGTAACATCGACGCGCGTCGTGACGGCCACCTGGATGGTGATGTTAGTCCGCTCGTACTTGCTGAAGCCCGGCTGCTCCACGGTAAGCGCATA
>JAIQFU010000234.1 GCA_020073115.1 Terriglobia bacterium | reverse complement strand
CGATACCAGCGCCGCCTGGAGCATGGCCCTGGTGAATCCGACATTGAACGCGAACGCCGCATAGCCCCCGCCGCCCGGATAGAGCGGCCGGAAGCCCTGGCGCTCGCGGTCGTAATCCAGGCCGCGCGCGTGCTCGGGGTAGACCAGCCGCGGGTACTTCGATTTGACCAGCACCTTCATGACGGCGAACATGTCGTTCTCGCCTTCGTCGATGAAGACCTCGGCGTACCGCTCGTAGGGTTTCTGCACCTTCACGTTGCGGTAGTGGACGTGGTTGATGCAGTCCCGGTCGGCGAAGTACTTGCAGACCTCGGCCGCATCCGCGCCCATTTCCCGCGTCACGCCGGAATCGAAGGTGATGCCGTTGTAAGGGCTCTTGACGATGTTGACCAGCTTTTTCCAGCCCTCCACCGTCCCCATGATCTGCTGCGATCCGCGGGCGACGGGGGCCGGCGGATCGTTGGGAGGGAGCGCCAAACGGACGCCCGCCTTCTCGGCCTCCGGGACCACGGCCTTCAGGAAATAGGTGATGTTGGCCCACATCTCCTCGGCGGTGCGCGCGCCTTCGTTGGGCCGTGGCGGCAGGTCCTTTACCTTGATCTTTTTCCCGCCCTCGTCGATCTCCCGCTCGTAATCGAACCCCGTCCAACCGGCGCCCGCGCGGCCCGATTCCTCGAAGTAGCCCTCCGAGGCGCGGTGCGCGTACCAGTTGTACTCGATCACCGGCAGCCCGGCCTTGCCCGCGGCCCGGATGGACTTGATCATGTTCTCGATATCCTGGTCCTTCCCCGCCCGCCCGTAGGTGACGTTGTTGAGTCCGCCGATCATCATGTGGCCGACGGTGAGCCCGTACCCCTTCCAGCGGTCGATGACCGCCTTGAGCCGCTCTTCCTCCCACGGCATGCGGCCGCCGCCGACCCCCATCACGTAATCCACGCCAAGCTGTTTGACCCGTTTGGCCACCGCCGCCTCGTCGGGCGTCATCAGCAGGCCCGGTTCGAGGCAGATCTTCGGCGTGTCCTTTGCTTCGAATCGCGAGCGCGCCGGCGCGGCGCTTGCGGCCGGCGCGAATGCGGCGAGGCCCGCCGCCGCGGCTGACTGCATCATCCGTCTGCGAGATACGTTCACTCAACCCCTCCTGGAGAAGTACATAATGTAACGCGTGTTGCGAACCTTATAAATCGCGTGCGGTTTCGTACCACTCAGCGCAAACTCGCATGATAGACTCGGTGACACTCTGCATCCCTTTGTAAGTATGGACACAGCGCGGATTCATACAGGAATTCCATGCCCCTTCAGACTCCGTGCGGCCGTCGGTAAGACAGGCGCGGAGGAGCCGAATGGCAGAAAGGCTGGGAGGTAATGCCTCCGATAAAACGCTCCGTTCTCGGTCTTTTCATTCTGTCTCTCGTAGATCTCGGTCAGGCTCAGGTGGCGCCCACGCCGGTTGTCGGCCAGAACGTGAACATGGTGGCTGGTATCGGCAGGACCCGCAAGGCGGACGGAACCTACAGCTACGCGCTCGGCGACGGCGACCCGTTCTTGACGAAGCAGAATGAGCCCTCGATCGCGGTCTCCTCTCTGAATCCGCTACATCTCCTGGGTGGCGCGAACGACTACCGGCTCATTCCTCTCGCCCAGAGCGTGGTCATCCCGGGGGAGACCGCCGGGGCGGATTCCTGGATCGGCGTTTACCGCTCCGTGGATGGAGGGCGAAGCTGGCGGAGCACCGTGCTGGCAGGCTGTCCCGTGGCGATTCCCCAGTGCGCGGGCAACACGGCTCTGCAGGGCTTGAGTTTCGCCTCCGATCCCACTGTTCGGCCCGGACCCTACGGGAGCTTCTTTCTCAGCTTCATCGCCGGGAACCGGACGAGCAGCTCTTCCGGGGTGGTCGGGGTCCAGCGCTTCTTCGATCTGAACAACAACATCAAGGCCGACGACAATCCTGTCCAGCCCGACGTGTTGAACGTCGTCGACACCGGAACGACAGGCCAGTTTTTGGACAAGACGTGGAACATCTCCGATGTGCCGCGGTCCTGGAACTCCAACGCGACCTGCTCCGTCCCGACATCCAAGACGCCCGTACCCGCGTTCAACGTGTACGTCTCTTACAGCAACTTCGTGGGCCAAGCGTCAACCAATCCCCATCCGCAGGTATTCGTTGCGACATCTACGAACTGCGGCTTCTCGTTCGGCAAGTCAGTTAAGGTCAGTGAATCGGTCGCTACCAACCAGGGGACGGTCCTGACCATTGATCCGAACACTGGGGCGGTCTACCTGTTTTGGAGGCAGATCTACACTCCGACGAACGGGGTCCCTGACGCGATCTACTTTGTGAAATCGACCGATGGCGGCAACACCTGGTCGAAACCGGCCGTTGTGGCGCTGATCAACCCGTTCGAGCAGGAGACGAGCACGACAACCTTCCGGGCCGAAAACTTTCCAACGGCGGCGGTGGACGGTTCCGGCCGCGTATACGTAGCCTGGTCGCAGTGGGGAGTCGGACCTGTCTCGCCAGGGGCAACGACGGGCGCCGCCCGTATCGTGATCACGACTTCGAAAGACGGGGGATCCACGTGGACCACGCCTGCGCCGGTGGACAACAACTTCCAGAACCAGACGGTCCCCTACGCGCCGGGTCCGAATGCCCCCAGCGGGCCGCCGAGTTGGAGCGCGTTCAACCCCTACAATGCCACCGGGTACGGTCACCAGTTGCAGCCTTCCCTGACATTCGCCGGAGGCAAACTGGCGCTCGTCTGGCTAGACCAGCGGCTCGATCACACAGCGGGCAGGATGGACTGTTCGGAAGCGGCGGCCGCGACCAACAATGCCTACAGCCTCAGCCAATGCACGGAGGTGCGGGATCAAAGGCCGAGCACCGGCACGGATCCCGTGGCGAGGGTCTTCACGGACACGATCAGCGACTCGGCAGGCCTTGCCTACCGGCACACGCTGGACGTATTCGGCGGGCAGGCCCTGCCGGGCGACAACCCGGTTTTTGCGGTGACGAGGATCTCGCAGTACCCGTTTGGAAGCCACGGGGGCGACGCCACCCGCACCGCCAAGCCCGTGAGACAGTTGCAGGCGTTTCCGCCGGATCTACCACTCTTCGCCAACGCGACCGCGCCGTTTATAGGGGACTATCTGGACATCGTCGCACAGGCGATCATTCCGTCCGGCAAGGGGGGCTACGTGTGGAACTCCAGCCCGTCGAACGCGATCGTGTTTCATGCCGCCTGGGCGGATAATCGCGACGTGATCCCTCCCGGGGACGGTGTGTCGTGGGCCAGCTACCAGCCGATCATGACGCTGGCGGCCGACGGCGTCAGCGTGGTAGTGAACACCTCCTGTCTTCCGGGTTACGCCGGAGCGCAGAACCAGAACGTGTACACCGCGCCCGTATTCGGCGGAATCGACGCGTTCGCCGTGATCAACTCGAAGCAGTTGAGCGGCGCATCGCCGCGGCAGTTCAGCGTAGTGGTGCGAAACGGCACGGGCCGGACGCAAACGGTCTCCCTCGCGATTGCCAACCAGCCGGCCGGCGGCTCGGCGAGCTTCAACCTCAAGTCGGCCGTGACGTCCATCCCGTCCCTGAGCATCTATCCGTCTTCCGCGCTGACCCGGGCGGTTTGGGTCTCATCGACCAACTCGGGCGCGACCGTCACGGTGAACGTCATCGACGCCGGTGGCAATCTGATCGCTTCGGTTCCGCTAAATCCGGACCCCAACGCGACGATCGCCACGGCGCCGCCTCCGCCGCCGGGCGGGGACATCATCACAATCAACCAGGGGAATGTAGCGGCTGTCAACACCTCGCTCTCCAACACAACTCTGACCAGCATCGACGTGAGCGCGGTTGACCCCACATCGGCCGACCTGACCGCGAACTCGATCGGCAGCATGGATCTGGGCAACATGGACCTGGGGAATATGGACTTGGGCAACATGGACCTCGGGAACATGGATCTGGGCAACATGGACTTAGGAAACATGGACCTCGGGAACATGGATCTGGGCAACATGGATCTCGGCAACACCACGGTGGCCGCCAGTTCCCCAACCACGATGGACCTGGGCAATGCCGGCATGGTGGATTCGAACTTCCTGGTGTTCAACAACAGTTCCACCACGGACGTGACCATGGACGTGAAATCGCTCATGCGGGGCAACCAGATTCCGCCGGGATACAAGGCGCAACTGTTCGTCCACAAGGTGTATTTCACCCAGACCGTTTCGGGCGGAAACACCTGCAGCTACGCGAAGGTACCGCAGAAGATCGCCATGGTCAACGCTCCGAGTCCCACCGTGACTTCCACCATGGACTTGGGCAATCCGAGTATCACCGATTCCTGGATCACGGTCGGGGACCCCTCCAACGCGACGATTTCACTGATGCCGCAGGAGATCGGTTATGTCACTTACCGGCTCGTCGGCAACCCGACCACCGACCAGGGCCAGAACCAGCAGGCCGCGTTAGAACTGGGTAGCAACGGCGTGAAATCGCTGGAACTCAACCAGTCCACCACGGTGATTCCGGTCCCGCTGGTGATCACGACCCTCACTCTCCCCGCTGCCACGGCCGGCAACAGCTTCTCCTTCACGCTGCAATCCAGCGGCGGCTTCGCCCCCGTCACCTGGCAGACGTCCAGCGCCCCCGGCGCAATCTGTCCCGCGAATTCCCAGCCCGGTCTGCCGCCTGGAGTGTCTTTGAGCGCCGGAGGCATTCTGAGCGGAACGCCCACGACCCCGGGGCTGTACTGCTTCATAGCGCAGGTCCAGGACTCCACTCCGGCGCCGAACACAGAGACCGACAGACAGACGCTGACCTTGACGGTCCACGGTGCGCAGAGCGTCAACTGGCCCTCCGGAACGCTGGTCTATAGCAGCGCCGTGACGCTGCCCGCCACCAGCAACGTGGGCCTTCCGGTTACGTATTCCGCCACCAGCGGGTGCAGCGTCTCCGGAAATATTGTGACTGCCACGGCGGGAACCGGGACGTGCACGGTCACCGCCAGCAACAGTGGCAACCAGATCTACTTGCCACTGAGTTCGTCACAGGTTTTCACGCTCAGCCCGGCGCTGCTGACGGTGACGGCGAACAACCAGATCATGACTTACAGCGGCCCGCTTCCGATCCTCACGGCAAGCTATAGCGGCTTCGTCAACGGGGACACGGCGGCCGTGTTGAGCGGCGCCCCTGCGCTGAGCACCCCAGCCACGGTTACGAGCAGCCCGGGAATGTATCCGATTACGGCCGCGGCAGGGACACTCTCGGCCACGAATTACACCTTCCGATTTGTGAACGGGACGCTGACAATCGGGAAGGCGACGCCCACCTTCAGCAATCTGTCCTCGCCCACGATCACGGCGGGCTCTACGCCGACGACGCTCGGAGGGAACATCGGGTACGGATCCGTGTATCCGTCGGGCAGCGTCTCGGTGGCCATCGGCTCCTCCCCGGCTGCGGCTGCGGCGATCTCCGCTTCCAACGGGAGTTTTTCCGCGAGTGTCGCGACGGGCGGCTTGGCCCAAGGGACCTATACGATCCATTACAGCTACCCCGGAGACAGCAATTTCAATGCCGCCGCCGCGACCGGCACTCTGCACGTGGCCGGCTGGACGACGACCGGTTCCATGAACACGACGCGGTCGTTCTTCGCCGCCGTGCTGCTGACGAGCGGCAAAGTTCTGGTCGCGGGTGGGCTGGACAATTCCGGAAAATCGCTCGCCAGCGGCGAAGTCTACGATCCCGCCACGGGCCGTTTCACCTACACGGCCAACAACATGCCCAACAAGGCGAACAATTTCACCGCTACACTGCTCCCGAACGGGAACGTCCTGATTGCCGGCGGCGGAAACGCCAGCGCGCAACTATACAACCGTTCGACCAATTCGTTCAGTTCGACGGGCGGGATGAGCTCGCAGCGCAGCAACCATACTGCCACGCTTCTGCCCAACGGGCTGGTGCTGATCGCCGGCGGGAGTGCCAACTCCGGCGCGACACAGAGTTCGGCCCAACTGTATAACCCGGCAACGGGCGCATTTTCGTCTACCGGCAGCATGACCGTCCCACGCGATTTCCACACGGCTACCCTCCTCCCGAACGGCAAGGTGCTGATCGCCGGCGGCAGGACGGGCTCCAGCGGAAGCTACACCTATCTTTCGAGCGCGGAGATTTACGACCCCGGCACGGGCAAGTTCACCGCCGCGGGCTCCATGACAGTGGCCCGCTACTCGCATACCGCGGCGCTGGTCAACGGCGTGGTCCTGATTGCCGGAGGCGCAAACCAGACCGCACTTGCCACGGCGGAACGGTACGACCCGGCTAGTGGAACATTTACGGCCACCGGCTCTATGGCGGCGGCCCGCCAGTACTCCACCGCGACGGTACTTGCCGGCTCCAGCGCCCTCGAAGCCGGAGGATCGAACGGATCCACAACGCTTGCGACCACCGAGCTATATCAGGGCGGCGCCTTCACCTCCGGCGGCAACATGACTTACGCGCGGTCCGCTCACGTCGCGGTTCTGCTGGGCAACGGCTCCGTGCTCGTGGCGGGGGGACGGGGTTCCGGCGGGGTTTCGATCGCCACAGCGGAGTTATTGGTAATTCCGTAGGGCCGCGCTCCGGCGTGTCGCGGCCGCGCGCAGCGCGGTCCTGCGTTTTTCCGCGTAGAATCGCGCGGCTATTTCGCTACGCGTTTTCTCGCGTCTGCGAGCAGGGGATCGTGATCTGCCTTGGCTTTAATGCCCAGGTAAGTCCGGAAGGCATCGGCGGCGGCGGGGCTGCCTATCCCTTGTTTCGCGCGGCCGCTGTAGTAATAGACCGGCGGCAGGTAGGAGTACGTCGGATCCAGGTTCAGATCCAGGGCGGCAGCCTCGCCTCGCCGGGCGATGCACGCGTCGAATTCCGAATCCGCCTCCGGCCAGGCGCCGGCCACCAGGTACGCCCGGCCGAGGTCGTAGTGGCCGATCCACGTGTCGACCAAAGAGCGCGCCTCCAGCATCAAGCGGATCGCGTCGCGCAACTGGCCCTTTTTCAGATCGACTTCGGCCGCCAGCAATTTCCCGTACGCAAGCGGCTCATTGTAAAGTTCCTTCGACAGCCTCTCCGCCACCGCGCGGGCCCTGGCTTCGTCTCCCGCCTCGAGCAGAACTCGCGCGGCCAGGAAGGTCAGAGTCTGGTCGCTGGTTCCTTGCAGCGCCGCACTCGCAGCGGCGATGGCCGCCGGACGCCGGCCCAGCAGAAGGCACGCCTGTCCCAGCGCGATCTGTTTCAGGGCGGCCCACTCATTCCGCCCGGCGGCGAGGTCGGATTGGATGCCTTTCTCCAGTAATGCGGCCGCATCCGCGGCGCGCCCCTCGAACAGAGCCAGGTCCGCGAGACCGAGCGAACGGTACCGTTGTCCCACCTTGCCAGCCTCTTCGTAAAACGCTGCGGCCTGGTCCGGCTTGCCTATCGCCAATGCGGCCACCGCTTTGGCGACATAGGCCCGCTCGAACGCAGGGTTCAGCTTCAATACCTCGTCTGCTTCCCGAGCCGATTCTTCGAATCTGCCGCCATATAGGTATCCCTCCGCCAAGTTCATCCGTTGGCGCGCATCTTTCGGATAGATCGCGACAGCCTTTTGGAGGTTCACGATTACGTCCGGCAGATCGCGCAGATACGTATAGCAGAGCGCCAGGTTCCCGAGCCCGACATTGTCAGCAGGGAATTTTGCGATCAGGGTTTTGTACTCGTCCGCCGCCTTTTCATAGTTCTTTATGGTGACGTAGTACGCGCCGCGCGTGCGGTACCTCTCGCGTTCGCTCATCTGACCGCTCTTCGACAGAGCAATCTTGAGGTACTTCTCGGCTTCTTCCCGGTTATCGAGGTTGCGGTAGGAGACGCCCATCCCGGAGTAAGCCCGCCCGTTATTCGGGTC
>JAIQFU010000233.1 GCA_020073115.1 Terriglobia bacterium | reverse complement strand
GTGGCGAGACGCTCTGGGGCGCGCAGAATCGAGACGTCAGCTACCGCCACCGTCACGGATGCGGAATCACTGCAGGCGGGGCATGCTTTAGTTTGCCCGTTCCCGTAAACAAAAAAAGGTTCCAAGTGATCCGATTCCCAGCATTGCTCACCGCCGGCATGCACGGCTCTGAGCACCGCATCTGAAGCTGCCCGGACGTCCCGCCCTTCTGCTCCCCTGCCGCCGTTTTCCCCAACAGCAGGTTCAATGCTTCGGGACACGCCGCAAGCTTCTGCTTCATCTGGAGCCGAGAGTTCGTAACGGCCTTTCCCTTACCCGCAACGGCTGCCGCTTGCACGGCCTCCATTCCGGGGTCAACGGTCCCGGCCTGCTACTTCACCCTCTGTCCGCCGCTTCCCTGGCCCGTTCGGCCTTTTGGCTCCACAACCGATCACGGTTAGCCCCGCTCCCGGCTGCTTCCTGGCCTCAAGCCCGTTGCCAATTCCACGACGCACATAACCGGCTGCGCCTTCCGCCTCCACTCCCCTTCAGGACTTTTTAGATCCCTCCGGATCAAAGCGTTCGACGAAACTCGCCGCCTGCCGACTCACCTTCCGGTTCGCCCGATCTCCGTTCGCTCCCCGCCGCCGTTTCTATCACTAGTGCCGGCTGCGGATCATCGTTCCCGGTCCGCTACGTCCCGGAGGCTTGCTGTTCCTCAAACCTCTTGGAACCTTCCCTAATATGCGCCTGGGGCCGTCCGGCGTCAATGATTTTTTGCATGTGCGGGCACGTTTTCCTCAAGATTTTTACCCTGTTTGAATCTTGAACTTGCGTGCTACACGCCGTGAATTTTCTGTGTAAAAAACAAGGCGCTCGGGTCCTGTTCTGGGATACTGGGGCCGGATGAGGAGGCTTCTGATCCGTCCCGGGGCGATCGGCGATTTCATCGTCTCGCTGCCCGCGCTGGAGGGTCTCAAACAAGGCCATCTGGAGGTCTGGACCTCCTCGGTCAACGTGCCGCTGGCGCGGTTCGCCGACACCACCCGGTCCATCGCCTCCACCGGGCTGGACCTGCTGGGAGTTACGGAACCGGCGCCCGGGCTGTTGGATCTCCTCCGCGGGTTCGACTCCATCGTTTCCTGGTACGGCGCAAACCGGCCCGAATTCCGCTCGCTGATGCGGGATTTAGGGCTCCCTGTGACCTTTTTCCCCGCGCTGCCCCCGCGGGGGACGGGCGTCCACGCCACCGACTTCTACCTGGCGCAGGTCCGCACCATCGCTGAGTGCTCAAGCGATGGCATTCCGCGGATCCCGTGCCCGGGTGTGCGGGAAAACTTCGCCGTAATTCACCCCTTCTCGGGCAGCCCGAAGAAGAATTGGCCCTTGGAAAACTTCCAGGCGATGGCGCGCCAACTCGAGCGCGTGATGCCCGTCCGCTGGTGCTCCGGCCCGGACGACCCGCCCCTGGAGAACGCCGTCCGGATCGACGACCTCTACCAACTGGCGTGCTGGCTGGCGCGCGCACGGCTTTACATCGGCAACGATTCCGGGATCACGCATCTCGCCGCCGCCGTGGGCACGCCGGTGTTGGCCCTGTTCGGCCCGGCCAGCAATGCCCAGGTCTGGGCTCCCCGGGGCCCCAACGTGCGGCTGGCATTATGGGGCAGGTCGCCGGCCTGCCCGCCAGATTCTACTGCAGCACCGGCAGCGTGAGGTAATCCTGCGGCACGTACAGGCTGCCCTCGGTAATCCCCTGCGGCGTGAACCGGCGCAGCCGGGTAGCCAACTCCCGCGCGCCGCAACGGCCGGCCAGGGCTTCCTCGAAAACCCGCGTCACGCCTGCCACCTGCTCCGCCGATTCGTGCGCGAACTCCAGGCGAAAATCGCGGATGCCCGCCGCAAGCCACGTCTCCAGATGCGCGGCGGCCTGCTGCGCCTCGGCCCCGAATACGGTATTCCGGCACCCCACGTCGGCCAGAACCGGGTGCGCCCGGCCGGCGGCGTCGCGCAGCGCCACCCGGTGCTGCTCGCACGGGCGGCCGCAGTCGCGGTAGTCCTTCCCGCTCGAAAGGAACCGGCAGAAAACGCAGTGCTCGGTGTGGAAAACCGGCAGATGCTGATACGCGACCGCTTCGATGCGCCCGGGGTCCGTGCGCCGCGCCAGGTCCGCCACCTGCGCGGCGTTGAGATCGTGGGTGGGGGTGAGCGCGTCCAGCCCCAGCCGCAGCAACTCGGCCGCCGTGAGCGCGTTGGCCGCGTTGAGGCTGAAATCGCCGATCAGCGGCGGATGCGGCCCCGCGCCGAGCGTCCGCAGCAGGCCCGCCGAACGGACCAGGATCGGGCAGCGGCAACTCAGCAGGAAATCGGCGATGCGCTCCTCCCCCGGCTTCAACACCCGCGGGCTGGCCACCCGCGGCAGAAGGCCCGCGCCGCGCACGCGTTCGAGCGAAGGCTTCAGGTTGTAGAGGTCGAGATAATCGAGCGTGATGCTGCCCGGGCGAAACTCCAGGGCGGCGTCGAGCTGTTCCGCGGTGCGCACCAGGAGATGCAGCGCAGAGGGCGCATCAGCCCGGGGCTGTAGCGACGTGCTCCACGCGGCCGCCACAGCCTCGGGATACAGCGGCCGGCCGGAGGCCGGTCCTACAGCCACCCGCTGCAATTCCTCCACGGCCCGCCGCCGCAACTCGTTCAGCATGGAACTCGGCGCGAAAGGCGCGCCCTCCACATCCAGCTCCAGCTCGTCCAACTCGTACGGCGTGTTCCCCAGCCGGCCCAACTGCGCCGCCAGGTACTCCCGTGTCAGCGCCCGGTCGCGCGCCGTTCCCAACGGCCCCCCGGAAACCACCTTCACCGCCACACCGCCCACGGTCCACTCCATCTCGAGCGGCGAGCCTTCCCGCGCCGTGGCGCGCACGCGCACTTTCTGCTTCCGCAGCGGAACCGTGGCCTCGACGTACGGCCGCACGGCTTTATCGATCTCGGGATCGTGCGTGCGCCAAACCAGGTCGCCGGGGCGAATCCGCCGCGCGTTCAGAACGCCGTTGCCGAACCGCAGTTCCAGCAGACGGCCGCGGGCCGCCGCCTGAAACACGCGGCCGCCTTCTTCCGGCTCCTCGGGGCTGCGCCAGTCGGCCGCATCGAACACCACGCCGTCGCCCGGTTTGAGCGGCGCGATCGCATGAGCCTCGCCGGGTTCAATCACCACCGCCTCCGGCGAAACGCGCTCGACACGTCCCATCAGCACGCCGCGGTGCCGCGGCGCGCGGCCCCGCACCACCGCCTGGTGATCGGTCCCGTTGAGGAAGTACCCGCCCAGCCCCCGCGAATAGACCTGCTGAAGCTGGAGTTCTCCTGCGGGGTCGATCGAAAGCGCCCGCCCAGCCCAGGCTTCGTCCACCGCCTGGCGGTACGCCCGCGTGGTCAGGGCCACGTAGTCCGCATCTTTGTAGCGGCCCTCGATCTTCAGCGCGGCGATCCCGATCTCCACGATTTCCGGGACCTGCCGCAGGGCGTAGAGATCGCCCGGCGAAAGCAGGTAGCGCGCATCGCCCAGTGGCGCCGGCTTCCCGTCTACGATCATTTCGTACGGCAGCCGGCAGGCCTGGGCGCACTGCCCCCGGTTGGCGCTGCGTCCGCCCCACGCCTCCGAGGAGAAACACTGGCCGGAGTACGCCACGCACAACGCGCCGTGGACGAAGATTTCCAGTTCGCACTCCACCGCGGCGCGGATGGCGCGCACCTCCTGCAGCGAAAGCTCGCGCGCCAGCGTCACGCGCGTCACTCCGAACTCTTGCGCCAGCCGCACCCCCGCGGCGCTGGTGACGCTCATCTGCGTGCTGCCATGCAGTTCAAGACGGGGGGCGATCCGCCGCGCCATCCTGGCAATCCCCAGGTCCTGCACGATGATGGCGTCCGTCCCGGCTTCCGCAATGGCCGCCAGCGTCCGCGCGGCCTCTTCCAGTTCGTGATCGAAGACCAGCGTGTTGAAGGTCACGTAGCCGCGCACGCCGCGGCGGTGCAGCGTGGCCAGGGCTTCGGGAAGCTCGGCCAGCGAGAAGCCGACTTTGGCCCGCGCGGTGAAGTGTTTGAGCCCGAAGTAGACCGCGTCCGCGCCCGCCTCGATGGCGGCCCGCAACTGCGGCCAGTATCCCGCCGGGCTCATGATTTCGGGTTTTCTGCCACCCATGGAAGGACTACCTTCAGGGTACCATTGTGGCCGATGCGGGCCCTGCCGCTGGCGCTCCTGATTCCTCTTTCGCTCGCCGCGGGCAGCCTGTGGCACGATCCCGGAAACGTCGCGGCCCTCGATTTCGGAGGCGCGGCGGGCGCGCCCGTGAAGCCGCCGGCGCCCCCGTTCACCTTCCAGCGGGAGGATCTCTCCGGCACGCAACCCAAGCTGTTGGTCCGCGACGCCGCGGGCTCCGCCTGGGACGTGAAATTCGGTTACGAGGTGAAGCCGGAGTCCTTTTGCTGGCGCGTGGTGCGCGCCTGCGGGTACTTCGCCGAGCCCGGTTTTTATGTCCCGTCGGGGCGGATCGAGAATCTGAAGCCGTTGCGCCGCTCTGCGCCCTCTCTCTCGCCAGGCGGCCGGTTCACGTCGGCGCGCTTCCAGTTCCGCGACCCCAGGCTCAAGTATCTGCGCGGCAGGAACTGGCGCTGGGACCGGCCGCCCTTCGCCGGAACCAGGGAACTCAGCGGCCTCAAGATCCTGATCATGCTCTTTTCCAACTGGGACAACAAGGACGGGCGCGTGGGCGGCGGCGGTCCCAATACCGCCGTATTCGAAAAGGGCGGGCGCCTGATTTACGCCTTCACCGACTGGGGTTCCGGCATGGGCCGATGGGGCTCCGGAACCGGGCAGACGGACTGGCGCTGCGCCGATTTCTCCGCCCAAACGCCAGAGTTCGTGAAAGGCGTCGAGCACGAAAGCGTAGTGTTCGGCTGGGAAGGCGATAGGCATGGCTGATGCAGTACCTGGGACGCATCACCGACGATCAGTTACGGGCCGGCCTGAAAGCCAGCGGCGCGTCGGACGCCGAGATGGACTGCTTCACCAAGGCGCTAAGGGCCAGGATCGAAAAACTACGCCAGGTGGCAAAAAGACGAATGGGCAACGGATAAAACAAAAAGAATTATCCGTGTTCATCCGTGTTCATCCGTGGCCAATCATCTTAAGATTTTTGCTCTTAACCCCGCCGCATCGAACCCGGCGTTCCGGTAGATCTCGTCCGGCTTCCCCGACCGCGAGAAGCGGTCCATCCCGAATACCCGCGATTCGTAATCCCCGGGCAGCAGGAACGGGTACAGGAACCCCTTCCAGCCGTTGTGCAGCGCCGTCACGTACCGGCGGTCCTCCTCGGAGAAAATGGCCTCCGCCTTCGCCGGGTCGCGCCGC
Organism: Terriglobia bacterium; assembly: GCA_020073115.1. GTDB lineage: Bacteria > Acidobacteriota > Terriglobia > Bryobacterales > Bryobacteraceae > BOG-224. Next base: position 14,399 of record JAIQFU010000233.1, on the reverse strand, counting down.
CGCAGTTCTTCGAACAACTGCGGCGACGTCACCGCCACGATCTTCACGTCGAAGCCCTCTTCGATCTCCGGAAGAATTCCCAGCACGTTGGCCATTACCTGCCCGCCGCACACTGCCAGCACCTTCTTCGGCTTGCCGTTCCCGCGGAAGGGCTGGAACACGTAGGCTCCGTTCACCGCCTCGCGCGCCGGCGGAACGCCATTGCCGCGTTTCAGCACCGGGACGTTCGGCCGCACCACCGAGAACACTACCGGCTCCCCGCGTTCGGCCGCCAGGAACAGCATTTCGATGGCCTCGTTCGCGTCCAGCGGCTTATAGACCTTGATCCCCGGATACGCGGTGAACAGCGACATCCAGAAGAGCCCGTGATGCGTGGGCCCGTCCTCGCCGGTTTCCGGCCCGTCGTGCGCGGCCAGCATGATGAAGAAGGCCCTGGCGTCCGGATTCACGTCGTTGTTGATCAGGGTCATCCGCACCCCGTTGGCCATCATGGGGGTGAAGACGCCGTAAGTGGCGAAGGCGGTCATGGGCCGGAATCCGCCCGGCAGCGTGTCCTGGCTCATCGCCGTGGACATCATGGACATGTTCTGCTCCGCGATGCCGAAGCGGAAGCCGCGCCCCAGCGGATTTTCGGGGCTGATCACGCCGTACACCTGCTCGGCCTTTCCCGTGAGGATCGACTTCATCAGGTCGCCCGCACCCACATAGAAGAACGCGCTGTTCTTCATGGCCCAGGCGAACCACGCTTCGCTGGCGCGGCGCGTGGGGATGGAGTCGCCTTCCTTGAACACCAACTCCGGCGGCAGCGTGTCCGGGCGGCGCAGGCTGCGGTAATCCGCCATGGGGCGGCCCACCAGCGTGTTCTTCATTCTTTCGATCAGCGCCGCTTCCGCCGGAACGCGGCGCGCCGCATCGCGCAGACGGGCCACCAGGTACGCGCGTTCCGCCTCCTCCAGTGCGTCCGTCACCACGGCGATATCGGCTTCGGCCTCGCCCTGCTTTCCGGGAATGTCGAACCCGAGCTTCTTCATTACCTCCACGTATTCGGGGTGCGGCAGGGGCGTGCCGTGCGAATCGGCCGTGTTCTCCAGCCTGCCGTAGTGGATGCCCTTGGTGGTGTGGGCGATGATCGCCGTCGGCCGCTGCGGGGCCCAACCCTGCGCCGCGAGCCGATACGCATAGGCCAGTTCGCGGATATCGTGTCCGTCTACCTCGATGACGTTCCAGCCCTGCGCGAACCAGTGGTTGATATACGGCGCGGGAAGGGCTTCGGTGATCGGCCCGTCGATGCCGAAGTGGTTGAAATCGAGGCTCACCACCACGTTCCCGGCGCCCACGGCCGAAGCGACGTTGCGCGCCTCGTAACTCAGCCCCTCTTCGGTTTCCGCGTCGCCCGCCAGGACGAACGCCCTGGTTTCCAGCCCGCAGGAGCGGTGCAGCAAAGCGAACCCCAGGGCCGCCGAAAAACCGTGCCCCGAGGAGCCCGTCGAGGTATCCGCCAGCGCGTACTCCGATTCCACGTGCCCGCTGGGCCCGCCCCACCGCCGGAAGCGCGCCAGTTGCTCGGGATAGACCGCCATGCCGTCCAGCGTGAACCCGTCGCGCCGCAACGCCTCGTAGATCAACGCCAAAAGCGCGTGGAAGAGCGGCGAGCAGTGGCCCGCCGACCACACGATGCGGTCGCGCCCGGGGTGCTTGGGGTTCCAGGCGTCGAAGTTGAACGCCCCGCCCAGCAGCAGCGTAAGCGCCTGCTCGGTTTTCGACGACGACCCGCCCGGGTGCCCGGACTGCCCCGCGTCTACCGCCGCGAACTCCAGCCCGCGGACGATGCGGCATAGCGCCGCGATCTTCTCCTCATCGACGCCCGCCAGTCGATCGAGGGCCAAGCCCTTCAGGTTGAGGTACGCCCCACCCTCCGCCCGATATTGCAGGCGTTCCGGCTCGCCGGCCGCGAGCGCCTCGCGGCCTTCCTTTTCCAACAGGTTGTATGTGGTTGCGACAGCCACGGTCAGACCTCCCAGGCCAAACCGCATTTTATATCGAATTACCTGAAATCGGGCCGCCCTCCGCGCGGAGCGCCGTTCTACATTCCTGAGAGTATCGCAGCCTGGCAGGCACTACTCACATATGACCTTCTATCGCCGCCATCTGCCCCACTGGCAGCCTGATGGCAAGTATCTGTTCATCACCTGGCGGCTTGAAGGCAGTCTGCCTCGGGAGCAAACCCCAGCGCACATCTCAACCGGCAGAGCGTTCGCCTGGTTTGACGGTAAACTCGACGAAGCGCGTTCGGGGCCAACGTGGATGAAACGGCAGGACATCGCTCAAATTGTGGCGGATTCAATCCGCTACGCGGCGAACGAACTCTCTTATTGCGAACTCGCAGCTTACGTCGTAATGCCGAATCACGTGCACATGCTAGCGCTGCCGATGATCGCGGCTGGAAAGCTACTGGATTCGATCAAAGCCTACTCGGCGCGTCAAGCGAACCTGATCCTTGGCCGCACAGGGGAGCCTTTCTGGGCCCACGAATCCTACGATCACTGGGTCCGCAACCGCGGAGAGTTCGAACGAATTCGCGGCTATATCGAGCGCAATCCGGTCCGTGCGGGCATTGTAGCGAACCCGCAAGACTACCCTTGGTCCAGCGCAGCCCCGTAGGGCCGCCCTCCGGGCGGCCGCGACACGCTCCAGCGTGTCGCGACCGCGCCCAGCGCGGTCCTACGCCGTCGCAGCCGGCTGCAGGATCCAACCGTCCGCCAACTGCACAATCCTGTGCCCGTAGGCGGCGTTGGTTTCCGAGTGCGTCACCTGCACGATGGTCGCACCCTCTTCATTGAGCTTCTTGAACAGATCCATGATCTCCTTGCCCTGGCTGGAATGCAGGTTTCCCGTAGGCTCGTCGGCCAGGATCAGCTTGGGATTGGCGATCACGGCGCGCGCCACCGCCACCAACTGCTGCTGGCCTCCGGATAGCTGGCTGGGATAGAGATCGCGCTTGCCCACGATGTGGAACCGGTCCAGCGTGTCGCACACCATGGCGGCGCGCTCGGCGCTCTTGATATTCCGGTACGACAGCGGAATATCCAGGTTCTCGTAGACCGTGAGATTGTCGATCAGATGATAGCTCTGGAAAACGAAGCCGATGTACTTCTTGTTCAGCTCCACGCGGTCGCGCGGCTTCATGCGGTGCACCTGGTGGCCGAAGAACTCGAACTCGCCCGTCCAGGCGCCATCCAACATCCCGAGGATGCTCAGGAGCGTGGATTTCCCCGCTCCGGAAGGCCCCATAATGGTCAGAAACTCGCCTTCCTTGATCTCCAGGCTGATGCGGCGGAGCACGTAGGTCCGCCCGTAACCGCCTTCATAAAACTTCTCGACATTACGAAGCGTAATCATGGTTCGTCCTATTCATGGCGCAACGCCGCCACGGGATCCAGCGCCATGGCGCGGCGCGAAGGAAGATAGCTCGCCGCCAGCGCCACCCCGCCGAGCAGAATGGAGACCGCCGCGAAGGTCCAGGCGTCGGCCGGCCTGATGCCGTAGAGCAGATTGGCCATCAGGCGGGTGAGCGCGAATGCGGCCGCGAGGCCGAGAGCGATCCCATACGCCGCCAACCGCGCCCCCTGTAGCAATATTAGCCTGTGGAGATCGCTGGGGCGCGCCCCCAGCGCGGCCCGGATGCCGATTTCGTTGGTTCGCCGGCTGACATCATAGGAAATCACGCCGTAAATTCCCACCGCGGCCAGCGTGAACGCCATGCAGCCGAACAGCGCCAGCAGCGCGGCGTTGAACCGCGGGCCGGCGAGCACGCCGCCCAGCACGTCGTCCATGGCTCGCAGGTCCGCCACGGGCTGCCCGGGATCCAGCCGGTGGATCTCCTGTTGGACGGCGGAAGCCAGCGCCGGCGGCGGCGGGCCGGTCCGGGCCACCACGGTCATGGTCGGCGCCGGCGCCTGCGGATACGCGTTGTAAATGGTGGGCCAGTCTTCGTCCTCCAGCTTTTCCGGCTTCACGTCTCCCGCCACCCCCACGATCTCCGCCTCCCGTCCTCCCAGGTTGTCCACGATCAGATGGTTTCGAAGGGCCGTTCCGCCGGGCCAGAATCGCTCGGCCAGCGACCGGCTGACGATCACGGCCGGCATCGCCTGCGCCGTATCGGACGGGCTGAACTCGCGTCCGGCAACCAGCGCGATGCCCATCGTCCGAAAGTACCCCGGGGTGGCCGTGCGCAGCAACGCCATCGGCCGCTCTCCCGGCGGAGGCGCGGGCCGCCCGGCCACGGTGAAACTGGTCCCGGGGCTCAACCCGCCCAGGGGCATGATGTTGATCGCGCCTACCGATTGCACGCCGGGCAGCGCGGCGATGCGCGCCTGCACCTCCGCCAGGAAAGATGCCCGCCGGCCCGGCTCCGCCAACCGCCCGCCGGCCAGCGGCAGCCGGAACGAGAGGATATCCGGGATCCGAAAGCCGGGATCCGCCGCGCGCAGCCGCACAAAGCTCCTCATCAGTAATCCCGCCCCCACCAGCACCACGACCGCGAGCGCCACCTCAAACACCACCAGCGCGCTGCGGATCGTCCGGCCCGCGGCCCCGGACGTGCCGCCGCGGCCGCCTTCCGCCAGGGCGGCGTTGAGCTTCGCCGACGAGGCCTGGATGGCGGGGATGCAGCCGAACAGAACCCCGGAGGCGACGGAAACCGCCAGCGCAAACAGGACCATCCGTCCGTCCACCGCCGCCTCGCGGAGACGCGGGATCTCGGCCGGCCCGAAGTGCGCCAACAGCCACACCCCGAGCGGCGCCAGGACCACCCCCAACGCTCCCCCGGCCAGCGCCAGCAGGATGCTCTCCAGGAAAAGTCCCGCCGCAATGCGTCCGCGGCCGGCGCCCAGGGCGGCGCGGATGGCGATCTCCTTCCGCCTTCCGGCGCCGCGCGCCAGAAGGAGATTGGCAATATTCGCGCAGCTCATCAAAAGGAGGAACCCCACGGCGGCCATCAGGGTTACGAGCGCCGGTTCGAAGCGGCCCTCCAGTTCCTCCCGCAACGAGACGATCTCCGGCCGCCACCCCCTGTTCAGTGCGGGATTCGCCGCTTCCAGACGCCTCCCGATGGTTTCCAGTTCCACCCGCGCGCCCGCCAGCGTGGCGTCCGCCCGTAGGCGCGCGATCACCTCCAGGTAGCGCAAGCCGGAGGCGCGGACATCGTCCGGATCGAGCGCCAGGGGAACCCAGATTTCCACTCCCGGGTCGAGGACCCGGAAGCCCCTGGGCATCACCCCCAGAACCGTGTAGCTGCGATCCCCTAACCGGATCGGCTTGCCCGCGATCGCGTTGTCGGCCCCGAAGCGCCGCTGCCACAATCCGTAGCTCAGCAGGGCATAATCGGCCCGCCCGGGCCGGTCCTCCTCCGCGTGGAAGGTCCGCCCCACCAGCGGCCGCACTCCCAGCATTGCGAACAACCCGGCTGAAACGCGCTCGCCGCGGAGTTCCTCGGCAACGACGCGCCCATCCGGATCGCCCGTCAGATTCACATGCGTGTCCTGAATGGCCGCCAGGGATTCCACCGCCGTGCTCGCCCTCTGCCATTCCCGGAAATTGGCGGGGGCCACGAACATGGATTCGCGCCCGGCTGAGGGGTTCCTCTCCCAAATGGCCGCCAGCCGCTCCGGCTGGATGAAAGGCAGCGGCTTCAGAAGTACGGCATCCACGATGCTGAAAATTGCGCTCGCGGCGCCGATGCCCAAAGCCAGCGTCGCTGCCGCCACAGCCGTAAAACCGGGAGATTTCCACAAGAGCCGCGCCCCGAAGCGGAGGTCCTGCATGGCCCTGACAGATTAACAGATTGCGGGAGCCGGGAGACGGCAGGCGGAAGTCAGGAGCCAAGGCGTACAGGAGCCGTCTTCCTGCTCCTGAGTCCTGACTCCTGGCCCCTGACTCCTGCTTTAATCGAAATCTCGCCATTCACGCTTCGCAGCGTGATCGGCGCGCCGCCGCGATTCAGCGTCGCGCGCAGCAGGTGGCCATCGAGCGCCCGCCAGGCGCGCTTCAGGTCCGCTTGAATCCCCCCGCTCAGGTTCCGCGCCTCCAGGCTGGCCCCCGCCCCGGACGGGATCGAGAGAGAAATCGAGCCGTTTACGGAACTCAGGGAAATGGGCCGCGAGCGGTTTACCTGCGCCAGGTCGATTTCCAGCCGGCCGTTGACGGTCGAGAGATCGGCTTCGCCGGCGAGCCCCTCGGCCCGGATGTCCCCGTTCACCGCCGAGGCCTTCACCGGGCCCGTCAACCCCGTCAGGGAGAGTCCCCCGTTCACCAGGTGGATGTCTTGCAGGCTCGCTCCCCGGGGGACGGAAATCCGGTATTCCACGTTGGCCGGCTGTTCGCCCGAACCGAGGTAGAGGGTGCGGATCGAAACCAGGCCGGAGGAGGAATCCACCACGATGCGCGCATCGTCCAGCCGGCCGGGGCCGCGTTTGAACGCCTCCACCCGCACTTCGTCGCGGTCCCACCCGGAGATGCGCACATCGCCGTAAAGATTGTCGATCACCACGCGCCCGTTAGGACAAAAGGCGAAAGTCTGGCGGAACTCCGCCCGCGGAGTCACGACGCTGGCCAGCAACCCGCCGCCGCTGCACATCGTCAGCAGCAGCGCCCATACGACCGCCCACACTCCAGGCATACAATCCTCCCCCTGGGGAACGGCGGAGCGGGGGCTTCTGCCCCGCAGCCGGGATTCCGCCCGCCGCAGCCCCGCCGGGCAGAAGCCCAGCTGCGGCCCGAAAGGGCCGCCCCACGGTCTAGTTCTTTGCCGCTTCGACGCTTTCTTCCACGATCCGGCCATCGAAAAGCTTGATCGTCCGGTCGGCGAACTCGGCGTACCGCGGATCGTGCGTCACCATGCAAATGGTGGAGCCGGCCTGGTGCAGTTCGCGCAACAGGCTCATGACCGCCTCGCCGTTGGCCGAGTCCAGGTTGCCGGTGGGCTCATCCGCGAGCAGGATCAACGGATCGCCGCTCAGCGCGCGGGCCACGGCCACGCGCTGCTGCTGGCCTCCCGAAAGCTGCGAGGGATAGTGCTTCATGCGGTGCGACATCCCCACCCGCTCCAGCGCCTCCTGCACGCGCCGCTTGCGTTCGGAGGAAGGCATGCCCCGGTACGTCAGCGGCAACTCGACGTTCTCATAAACCGTGAGGTCGCCAATCAGGTTGAACGCCTGGAAAATAAAACCGATTTCGCGGTTGCGGATGCGCGCCCGCTCGGAGAGCTTCAATCCGGTCACCGATTTGCCGTTTAGGTAGTAAGTCCCATCGCTGGGCGTGTCGAGCAGTCCCAATATGGCGAGCAGCGTCGACTTGCCGCAGCCGGAAGGCCCGGCGATCGATAGGTACTCCCCCTTCTTGACATGGAAGTGGATCCCCGAAAGAGCGTGCGTCTCCACTTCATCGGTCACGAAGACGTAGGCGTCCCCCTGCGACATATCCGACAGGATCACCCGGTCGCCTACTTTCAGGCCATCCTTGATCTCGATCATGTTCACCGAACTGCGGCCGAACGTCACCTTGACCTTGTTCGCGTACTGGCCGTCGGGCTCCACCTTGAAAATCTGGACCGCCTGGTTCTCCTGCCCGAACACCGGTTTACCAACATATAGGACATTATCAAGTTTTTCGACCTGAATGGTCCCGTCCACGCTGAGGTCCGGCCGGGCGCCCGCCGGGAGCCCGCCTTCCAGCCGCACGTCCACCGTCACGGTCCCGTTAATAACAGACGGATCGATGCGGGAAACGTGGCCGTCCACGAGGCCGTTCCGGGTGTCGATTACGGCCGGCAGCCCCAGCGAGATGTCTTTGGCCTGGGTTTCGGCCACCTTGAGTTCCGCCTTGAGCTGGGAGAGCCTCGCCACCTTGCCCAGGGGGGTCCCCGCGGTCACCTTCTGCCCCACTTCGACGGGCGTCAGCGGCGCCGGAAGCTGTTGCAGGACGCCGTCGAAGCCGGCCCGCACTTTGAGCTGCTCCACCTGGCTCTTTTTCAGGTTGTAGTCCGCCCGCAGTTGCTCCACTTTGACCCGCTGCGCCGCCAGTTGCGCTTCCTCGGCGGTGGAGTTGATGGAGAGGCGCTGTTGCTCGATCCTGTTCCGGTTGGCCAGTTCCTGCGCCTTTACCGCGGAGATGCGGGCCTCCACCTGCGGCAGAAGTTTCTCGGCCGCCAGGGACTCGTCGCGGTCGGCCTGGAGCCTGGCGGTACTGGAATCGGCCGCCACCTGCGCCGCCGTGGATTCCATGTCCAGCAGGTTTTTCTCGAGCGTGACCTTCAGGTTGGCGTAATCCGCCTCCCCGGCCTTCATCGCGTACTGCGCGTCCAGCGCGGCGGTCTCCAGGTCCGGATTGGCCAGGACCATCACCACCGAATCGGCATTCACCGGCGCTCCGGGGCGGATCAGGATCCGCTCCACGCGCCCGTCCGTATTGGCCGGAATCAGCATAGTTTCTTCGGGAACCAGGGATCCGAGCCCCCGCACCTCCCGCAACATCGATCCGCGTTTCACCGTATCCGGCCAGAGCGAAGACATATCGACGCCCGGAGCCGCCGGTTTCAGCCGCGACAATCCGTAAAACGTGCCCGGGATCGCGAGTCCCAGAATCGCGATTCCCACCGCCCAGCGGATGATCTTCCTCCGCCGTACGTGCTTCCTTGGTACATCCATTGGCAGCTTCCCTTTGGCGGCGGTGGAGGGCACGGCGTCTGCCACTCCCCGCTGGTCATAACAGTAAGACGCCAAAAAGGAAAAACAGTTCACCGGAATCTTGGGGGTGTCCGGTTATGGGATACGCTGTGCCGCTGTAGGACCGCCCTCCGGGCGGGAGCGCGGCCCTACTAGCGCCTGAACCAGCCCGGGCCCACTACCAGGTGGTGGCTGATGCTGTCCGGGACCACGAGGAAGAGCAGGAACCCTAGCGTGCCGTGGGCCGCGCCCAGAAAGTACAGGTTCCTGTAGCGGCGGTACACCCGCGCACAGCAATACCCCGCCAGGAACGTCACGGCCATCAGGAACCAGTTGGGCGTGTGCGCCCCGGAAAATATGGCCGCGGAGATCATTGGCGCGGCGCGCCGCGAAACCAGCCCCTCGAACCGGTTCATGAAGTAGCCGTTGAAGATATACTGCTGGAACAGGCCCCAGGGCAGGTACCCCATCCACGCCGTCAGCGCCTGGTCGCAGCGGATGGGCCGGGTGGTGGCGAACAGCATCCCGCACCCCACGAGCAGCAGCGCGCAGAACGCAATGGCGGGGGCGAACTCCCGCAGGCACTCCCCCAGGTTCCGCAAATGGAAGCCCAGCGCTCCGGCCCGTTCCCGGTGCGCCACGTGCGAAAGCACGATCAGCCCCAGGATCGCCAGCCACAGGCGCGGATGCTGGTAGCGCAGGTCCCAGATATACGCCATGATCATGGCGAATATCGCCAGCGGCTCCAAAACGGCGTATTTGCGTGCCTTGGCCCTCATGTTCCCCTCAGAAGAACAGATGCTTGGTCCAGTCCACCAGGGTGTGCAAAATGGCGGATGAAGTCACGCTCGATGCCCTCTCAAAGACCTTTCCATAGGCGATTCCAGCTACAGTCGCCAAAATCATATAACGCCAGTTCGGTAGAGGCTGCGGACCGTTGTCCAGGTGGGCGCAGCCGAAAATGAATGCGGCGGCCAGGAGCGTCCGGCCGCTCACGCCGAAACGCAGCATGATGATGTTCTGGATGAGGGAGCGAAAGAGGATCTCTTCCGGCAGGGCCGTCCCGGCGAATATCACCCCCAGGGCTCCGGCCATCGCCCCCGCCGGCTTCGAGGACAGGTGCGGCGGCGGAATGAACCCCACGGCAATCCCCAGCACCGCCAGGACCGGCGCCAGAAGGGCAAACGCCGCCAGGGGAAGCCACAGGTCGCGCGCCGAGCGCGGCAGGTTGTACTTCATGCCCGGCAGCGGGCGGTAGCCGAGGAACAGGACCAGGGCGAGCAGAATGGCGATGCCGTAAGCCACCGAGTGCAGGAACCCCTGCGCGGGCCGGGGAACCAGCGAAGCCCCCGCGGCGAGCTCCAGGGGAAGCCAAAGCAGAAGGATGGCGAGGAAGTCGCGAGTACCGCCGGTGGTCGGTTTGCGCCCCCGGTTGTTTTTGCCCGCCGGAGAAACAAGCGGTGGCAAAAGACGACCACCGGCGGTACAGAACACCGGCGCCAGGGTGTAGGCCAGAACCAGCAGCGTCAGCTTAACGCTGAAAGCCCCCGCCAGGGCCGCCGCCCCCGCGAAGATTGCCGTGAATAAAAATGGAAAAGCCCAGATGGACGCCGGCCTGCTTTCCAACAGCAGCCGGAGCCCCCTCTGGGCCTGTGGCGCAAAGAACCCCAAAACACCCGCGAGCAGCAGCGCGATGACCAGCGTTTGCATCCCCGGCGAAACGCTCCGTTGCTTCTCAGCGTACAGAACGCGTCACCGGGGCCGCAAGCCTGCGCTGTGCCGCCGGGCACAACGGGACAGCCGGCCGCTACCGGATCACGATGCCGCGGGCATCCAGCAGCTCGCCCGTGGTCTGCAGCAGGTTCAGGTATGCCGTCTTGACGTTCACCTGCGCCTGCACGTACGACAGTTCCGCCTGGGCGAGCGACTGCTCCTGCTGCACCAGGAAGTTCAAGTTGATGCTGCCGAGTTCATACTGCAGCTTCTTGCCATCGTAGTCCTTTTGCGCGAAATCCAGGGCGGTTTTCTGCAACTCCAGGCTGGCCTTGGCGTTCTCGAACGACGACAGCGCCAACCCCACGCTCTGGCGCGCATTCTGCTCCGCGCTCCGCAGGTTCAGCATCTGGGTCTTCTTGGTGATCAGCGCGTTCGCCAGGTCCATCGAGGTCTGGCGGTTGCGGATCGGCAGCGTCAGCGTCAGGCCAGCCGTGTATGACGGGCTGCCCCATCCGAACATCTGGCCCAGGGCGTCGCCGAGCCCGCCGGGATATACCGACGTTCCGAACCTGTCCGCAAAGTACCCGCCGTTGCCGCCGCCCCGGTAGTTGAGGTTCAGATCGAACTGGGGCAGCATGGCGTCTCTCCGCTGGGCGATCGTCACGTCCTGAAATTCCAGGGTCTGCCGCGTGGACATCAGCGATGGAAGCGTCGCCAACGCCTTCTGCACCGTCTGCTCGCGGTCGGGCGTGATGATCTCGGTGGGCGTAACCTCCACCGACTCGGTGAGCGAGATCTCCATATTCCGAAACGCCGGGTCGAGGTCGGCGCCGATCTGCCGCCGCAGCCGGTCGTATGCGTCGCGAAGGTTGAACTGGGCCTGCGACAGGCTCACCTTGGCCGACGCCACGTTCTGTTGCGGGCTGTAGGTGTCCAGGTAGGAAACCGCCCCGAGGTTGAATTGCCTCTGGACGTAATCCCAGTTGGCGTTGGCCGTGGCCAGCGCCTTTTCCCGGACCCTGAGGGTTTCCCGCGCGTTGATGGCCGCCCAATACAGGCTCTCCGCGCTGGAGATCGTGGTGATGATCCTGTCCTTCAGGTTGAATTCGGTGACCTTGTAGCTGTTCTGCGCCGACATCAACGAGTAGCGGACCACGTAGGAAGCGCGCCCCTTCATCAGCGGCTGCGTCACGCCAAAGCTCATGCTTGTGCCGAAGCTGGGGTAATCGCCCCACGACGAGCTCTTGCTCCCGCTACCGCTCACGTTGATCGATTGGCCGGTGGGCAGTTGTTGGTTGAAGCTGAGGCTGATCGGCCACGTTTGCGACTTCGAGACCGACCCCGATGGATCATTGGGCCACGGACTCGTCGTCCGCCAGTTGGGATTGAACCCGACCGTTACGGACTTGGGGTCCCAGATCGCTTTCGCCGAGGTGATACTGTTCTGCGACGTCTCCAGCGTGAGCAACTGCACCTGGACGTCTGTATGGTTGGACATCACCAGCGCCAGGTAGTTCTTGAGCGAGAGCTCGACCTTCTTCACCGGCCTGCCGTTCGCATCCAGCAACGGCTTGCCGTTCGCATCCGCGGCATCCACCTGGAAATCCGATAACCGGACCGGGGCCTGTAATTCCACCTTCTGGATGGGCCGCTTGAACGTCTCCCGGAAGTAGGACGGCTTCGGGAAAACCCGCATCTGCGCAAACGCGCTGACGGCCAACAGGAGGCCTGCAACTAGAGTTCTGAACGCCATAGGATTACTCGTAACGGATCGCCTCGATGGGATCCAGCTTGGCGGCCTGCACGGCCGGGTAAATACCAAACAACAGCCCGATGAAAACCGATACGCCGAACGCCACCGCGATCGACATGAACGTGACCACCGTGGACCATCCCGCGGCGGATGCGATGATCTGCGACAGGGCGTAGCCGAAAACAATGCCGATCAGCCCGCCGGCGATGGAGATCAGCACCGCCTCGGACAGGAATTGGCGGACGATATCCGATTGCCTGGCGCCGATCGCCCGGCGAATGCCGATTTCGCGCGTCCTCTCCAGCACCGTGGCCAGCATGATGTTCATGATCCCGATGCCGCCCACCAACAGGGAAATGCCGGCGATGCAGATCATGACGATGTTGAAGATGAACTGCGTCTGTTTCTTCTGCTCCAGCAGGCCGGCGGGGACCGTGATGCTGAAATCGCCCGCGTCCTTGTGAGTGGCGGTCAGGATGGCGCCCACCACGGCCGCCGTCTGGATCGAATCCACCCCCGGCTTCACCTTCATATAGAGGCCGTCGATCTCGTCCCGCAGGTAGCTGGTGGCGTCTTCAAACCGCCGCATGACGGTGTCCAGGGGCGCAATCACCAGGTTGTTGCGGTTCATGGCCTGCACGCCTTCCATCTCCGTATCGGCCTCGGCCTGCGGGGTAAGCACTCCGATCACCTGGAGCCAGGTGTCGTTCACCTTGACCCACTTGCCCACCGCCGGGTCGTACCCCAGGAGGTTGACTTTGGTGGTTTGTCCCAGCACGCAGACCGGCGCCGAGGCATTGTTCTCTTCCGCCGTGAAGAAGCGGCCCTCGACGACCCGGAGACTGTTGATCTGCATGTAGTTGGGGAGGACGCCGATGAGCTGCGGGATCTCCTGCGAAGTCTTGGGCATCACCTTGGTCGGCTTGAATTTCTTGCGGGGGGTGATGGCTTCCAGCCCCGGAACGTTCTCCGTAATGTTGCGGTAGTCGCGGAAACTCAGCCCCTGCGAAATCGCCCGCACCACCTGCAAGGTGTCGCGGTCGGTGGCCTCGCGCGCCTCCACGATGATGTTGTTCACGCCGAGCTGATCGATGAAAGCCATCATCTGCTTCTGCGCGCCGGCGGTGATGGAGAGCATCGCCACCACCGCGCCCACGCCGAAGATCATGCCGAGCATCGTCAGCAGGCTCCGCAGCTTGTGCGCGAAGAGGCTTGCCACCCCCATCTTCAATTCGGGAAGGATATGACCGAGTAGCATCATGTTATTTGGCCCCCGGCAGCATTCCCGAAGGAGACGAGGACGACTTTTTTTCCTCCGTGTTCTGCTGCTTGTTCTTGTTGGCCGTCGGATCGGAGAGGGCCACTTCCTCGCCCTCCTTGAGCCCTGCCGTGATCACCATCACGGATTCGCTGGCCTTGCCGAGCTGCACTTCGCGCGCCTGGAACTTGCCGTTGGCCAATTTGACGAACACCGTGGGCTTCCCGTCTTTGCGCATCACCGCCTGGTTGGGGACGTGGAGTGCGCTGGGGATTTTTTCGACCTGGATTTCCACGTCGGCGAGCAATCCCGGCCGGAGGATGGTGCTGACCTCGGAATCCTCGTCGGGGGGTTTGGGCAGTTGGGCCGCTTCGCGCTCGGCATCGGTAAAGTTCATCCCGGTATTCAGGGTGGATCCGCGGCCGAATCCGAAGCCGCCGAAGCCGCCTTCTCCGCCTGGGCCTGGCCCTGTCCCTGGGCCTGACCGTTCTCGGCGCGCCGCCCGCCGTTTTCCTGCTGGCCCTGTCCGCGGCCGGAACGGCCCTGGCCGCCACGGCTCTCGGTGGCCTGCTGCCCGCCGCCTTCGCCCTGACGTTGTCCGCGGTCCCCGGCGGCCGCTTCGCCGCCCTGCCGCGAACCGCGCCCGCCGGAAGCGCCCTGGCCCCGGCCGAAACCGGCTCCCGGCTGCTGGCCGCCCGCCGCCGCGGCGGCGCGCAAGGCATCCATGTCCATGCCCGGAGGCATGCCCGGCGGGGCCATATCCCCGCCGCCCCCACGCCCGCCCCGGCCGCCCATGCTGGGCGCGAAGCTCACCAGGTTCTTTTTGGCGTTCTCGGCCGCGGTCTTCATGATCTCTTCCACCTGCGCCGGCTTCATTCCCAGCCCGCTCAGCAGCGCCCGCATGTCGATGCCGAAGGTCACGTCGAACTTCTTCGAGGGGTCGCCCGAAAAT
>JAIQFU010000232.1 GCA_020073115.1 Terriglobia bacterium | reverse complement strand
GATCGGGTTGCTCGCCAGCATTGCCCGTCTCCGCTTCACCGGCACGCCCAGACTACCACGCCCCCTCGCCCCGCCCGGCAAAAACCGGACATTTCTACTTTGCAGGGAATAGGACATTTCTACTTTGCGTTGACACTTCATGAATTCGCCCCGGCTGACGATCTCCTACAGAGCGCCGTCCTCCGCAGAGAACGGATGCAGCGCACGAACCGGACGCCCGCTCCACTGCTTGCGTTTCTCCACCGGGCCGAGTATTTCCTCCACCCGGGCGCTGTCATCCACGCTGGCCAGCGCATCCAGATCACGCTCGTTGACTTTCTGGTATACTTCTCCGCGCCGGTGCAGCGCACTTCCGCAAACGATGCGCGTTTATGCCAAAGATAGCCCATCACCCCGAATGGAATCTGGATCGCCCCGTGGCCAAGTGGTTTTCCGGGATTGCTATCATGGGTGAAAGCCCATGCTCCAAGACGTTCTCCCCGAGGGCCTGACCTTCGACGATGTGCTGCTGGAACCCGCCCGCAGCGAAGTCCTGCCCGCTGAAACCGATACCCGAACCTGCCTGACGCGCCAGGTCGGATTGAATATTCCGCTCATCTCCGCCGCCATGGATACGGTGACGGAAGCGAACCTCGCCATCGCGCTCGCGCGCCAGGGTGGTATTGGCATGATTCATCGCAACATGCCCATCGCCCGCCAGGCCGAGGAAGTGGACCGTGTGAAACGCAGTGAGAGCGGGATGATCGTGGACCCCATCACCATCGGTCCGGACGAATCCATCGCGGCCGCCCAGGCGCTCATGGCCCATTACCACATTTCCGGCGTGCCGGTCACCAAAGACAGCAAGCTGGTCGGTATTCTGACCAACCGCGACCTGCGTTTCGAGATCCGCTTCGACCTGCCGGTCTCGGAGGTGATGACCAAGAAGAACCTGATCACCGTCCCCGTCGGCACCACGCTGGAGCAGGCCTCCGCCATCCTCCACGAGCACCGCGTCGAGAAACTGCTGGTGGTGGACGACGATTACGTTCTCAAAGGCCTCATCACGGTCAAGGACATCCAGAAGAAGCTGAAGTACCCGAACGCCGCCAAGGACAGCCAGGGGCGCCTCCGCGTGGCGGCCGCCATCGGCGCCACCGGCGACTTTCTGGAGCGCGCGCAGGAGCTGGTAAACCGCAAGGTGGATGTGATCGCCATCGATACCGCGCACGGCCACAGTCTCCGCGTGATCCAGGCGATAAAGGCGATCAAGAGCCGGCTGCCCGAAGTGCAGCTCATCGCCGGAAATGTCGGCACGTACGAGGGCGCCCGGGAACTGATCTCCCTGGGAGTGGATGGCGTCAAGGTGGGAATCGGACCGGGCTCCATCTGCACCACGCGCGTGGTTTCCGGCGCCGGCGTTCCCCAGATCACGGCCATCGCCGAGTGCGCCCGGGCCACGCGCGAAGGCGGCGTCCCGCTGATCGCCGACGGCGGCGTCAAGTACTCCGGAGACATCACCAAGGCCATCGCCGCTGGCGCCGATGCGGTCATGATCGGGAGCCTCCTGGCCGGCACGGACGAAAGCCCCGGCGAGACCATCCTCTACCAGGGCCGCACCTTCAAATCCTACCGTGGCATGGGTTCCATGGGCGCCATGGCCCAGGGCAGCACCGATCGCTACGCGCAGGACCCCAACTCCAAGCTGGTCCCGGAAGGCATTGAGGGCCGCGTAGCAGCCAAGGGCCCGCTGGGCGAACTGGTGTATCAACTGGTCGGCGGTCTGCGTTCCGGCATGGGCTACTGCGGCGCCCGCACCATCCGCGAGTTGCAGCAGAACTCCCGATTCCTGCGCATCTCCCCCGCCGGCCTGCGCGAAAGCCACGTCCACGACGTGGTCATCACCAAGGAAGCCCCGAACTATCGCGTAGAGTAGCGAGTGGAGCAGGTCGCCCCCGCCTTCCCATCACCCTTGCGCCGAAAAGGGCTATGTCTTGTGAAGCCCCCGCCGAACATTCTTGTTTGCCGGCACGGCGCGCAGGGATGCCCACGCCTGCCCGGCCCGCTGCCACGCGGCCTTCGCCGCGGCGGCGTCATGCTTGCGCCGGTGACCGGCTGCGCTCATATAGTCATATAATATGACTATGCCACGGTTCAATATCGCATTCGCCAAGGCGCACTTCTCCGAACTCATCGAGAAAGCCATCCTGGGCGAAGAGGTGATCGTTTCCAAAGGTAACAAGCCAGTCGCCAAGATAGTCCCGCTGCGGCCCGCAAAGCGCAAACCGGGCGCCGGTAAGGGACAAATTCTCTTCATGTCGCCCGATTTCGACGCGCCCATCGATGATTTTGCGGAGTATCAATAGTGGCAATCCTTCTGGATACCCACGCTTTTCTCTGGTGGAGCCAGAACGATTCGAGACTTTCGAGCCGCGCGCGCGAGGCAATTGTCGATTCGGAGTGCTTTTTCAGCCTGGCGAGTTGTTGGGAGGTCGCTATCAAAGTAAGCCTGGAGCGCCTGCGTTTTGACCGGCCGGTCTCCCAATTTTTCGCGGAGCAACTTCTCGCCGCCGGCGTATCCCTCATTCCCATTGAGTTCCGCCATGTCATGCGAGTCGCGCAATTGCCGTTCCATCATCGCGATCCGTTTGATCGCCTGCTGATCGCGCAGGCGCTGGAACAGGACTTCTCAATCGTCTCGTCCGACCGTGCTTTTGACGCCTACGGCGTCAAGCGGATTTGGTAACGCCGCCGATCTTGTCGGCGGTGGGTTGAGCCGCCGGTGTTACTCCCCCGCCAGCCCCGGCGTGATCAGCCACTTGAGGAGGCATCGCGGTTCCGCGCCGAAGCGCTCGCAGTCCACGCGCAGCAGGGCGGCTTTTTTCATCTCCACCTGGAGCGCCGGACAGCCGAGCAGAAACGCGGCCAGTGAACTGGTCAGCGGCTCGTGGCTCGCCAGCAGAATCGCATTCTCGGACTTGCGCGCGCGGATTTCCGCCCAAATGTCGTGCGGCGAAGCATCCGGGACCAGGGCCGTGGAGCGCTCGACTGTTCCTTTGTAGCCGAGTTCTTCCGCGGCCGCCTCCGCTGTCTCCATCGCCCGCCGGTAGGGGCTCGCCAGGATCAGGTCCGGCTTTACGCCCGCGGTGCGTGCGCGCTTGAGCACGCGCCGCAGCTTTTCCCGGCCCTCGGCGGTAAGGGCCCGCTCGGGATCCGGATGTCCCGCCCCGGCGTTTTCCGCAATCCCGTGCCGCAAAACGTAAATCTCCATCGCTATGCGCTCTTGGCCTTCCGCGCCGCCGGCCGGCGCTTCACCCGTCGCGGCATCAGCCGCGCGATCTGGCGCTGCAACTCGCGGAACACGCGATCGATCGGCTGGTTGGCGTCGACCACCTTAAATCCGTGCGGCTCCACCATCGATTCCAGCGCTTTGATCAACCGCTTCTGGTACTGCACGAAGCTCTCGTACATGTCCGGGCCGAAGCGCAGGTCCATCCCGCTTTCCCAATAGTCGAACGCGCCGCGGCCCAGGACGACGCGCGAAACCAGTGTTTGTACGTCGGCCCGCAGGTAGCACACGGCGTGCGGCGTCAGCGCGAATCCCGCCACCTGTTCGATCCACCGGCGGTCCTCGCCGCGCGCGATGGCCCGCGCCATGATCGAGTAAATGTACCGGTCGATCAGCACCACGAACCCCGCGCGCAATGCGGGGATGATCTCGTTCTCCAGCCGGTCGGCGAAATCCGTGGTGTAGAACAGGGTCATCGTGATGGGGCCCAAGGTGTTGCCTTCCTTGGCCATCTTGATGCCTTTGCCCGCCAGCGCCGAACGCGCCATGCCGGTTTCGAACACCGCGTGGCCTTCCTGCTCCAGCCATTGCCGCAGGAGCGCGATCTGTGTGCTGCGGCCTACCGCGTCGGGGCCTTCGATGACGATCAGCTTGCCGTGGAGTTCCGATACGTCCACTCCCGGAAGAGGTTCGCTATAGAACTGGAGCGGTTGCCGCTTGAGCATGGATTTCTCCCCCGGCCAGGCGCCGGACCTCGTTCTTCAAGCTGTCTCCCAGGACGTTTGTGACAATCTCGCGCATGCGCCGCTGCTGGTCTTCGATTGACAGCCTGGCGTCGATGATGTGGAACCCCATCTCATGCGCCATCGCCTCGTACTCGTCAATGATCCGGCCCTGAAAAATCCGGAAGCTCTCCTCCACGTCGCGGGCCAGCCCCAAGTCCATTCCGGCCTCGTAGTACTTCAGCGCGTCCCGCCCGCCCAGGATGCGCCCCAGCGCCACATCCAGCGGCACGCGGAAATAGAACGCGATATTCGGCCGGATGGCGAAGCGGTACAGGTTGCGCACCCACCGCCGGCTCACCCCGCGCGCCACGTCGCGCGCGAACGCCGTGTAGGCGTAACGGTCCGCGCACACGATGGCCCCGGCTTTCACCATGGGCAGGATGTAGCTTTCCATGCGGTCCGCGAAGTCCGTGGCGTGGATCAGGCTGAACGTGGTGGGGGTGAACATCTCCTTCTTCTTGCCGCGCCGCGTGGTCTGCCTCACTAGCGGCGACGAGTTCCATTCGCTGAACGCCACGGCGTAGCTCTGCGACCTGAGCCAGTGGCTGAGGAGGGAAAGTTGCGTCGACTTGCCCGACCCGTCGATCCCCTCCACCACGATCAACTTGCCCCGGAACCGGTTCGGCACGAACAAAGGCATGCTGCCACGATTATCGTATACTGCCGGCGGGGAATTCACCGCCGGGACGCGGAAAAACCGAGAATGACCCGAAGCCGGGCGGCAGGACCGGGCTATATAGGCTACGGAAACTCCCAAAAGGCAATGGGGCCACGGAACAACACGGATGAACACGGATTCAGGTGTTTTGCCTTATCCGTGTGAATCCGTGTTCATCCGTGGCTGAATTATGTTCTCCGTGCAGGGCGCGGCCGCGGCGAGATCGAGGGCCTGGCCGAAAGCGCGCCTGGAGATTCGTCCGCCCTGTGGCTTAAGCTGGAAGCATGGTGGTTCCCGGACGCCGCCGGTCCATCGCCTTCTTCGTGGCGCTCGGCGCGTGCGTCGTTTCCATTGTCGTGCTGCTGTACGTCGGTTGGGTGCTCCTCAACTGGCGCACCGGCATTCTGCTGTTTTTGGGAAGCATGCTGCTGGCCACCGTCATCAGCGGCGTGGTCCTCAACACCATTTTCCTGGTTCGGGAAATCCGCCGGAACGAACAGCACGACGCGTTTATCAACGCCGTCACGCACGAGCTCAAGACGCCTGTGGCATCCATCCGCCTCTATCTCGAAACCCTGCAAACCCGCCCGGTGGAAGAAGCCCGCCGCCTGGAGTTCTATCGGACCATGCTGGAGGACAGCGACCGGCTGCTGGCCACCATCGAGCAGATCCTGCGCACCGGCCGGATGGGCGCCGCCGGCCGCAGGCTGAATGCCATCCGCGTCGACCTGAACGGGCTCGTGGAGGATTGCCTGGAACGCGCGCGAACGCTTCACCGCCTCTCTCCCGAGGCGCTGCGGTACCGGCGCGGTTCTCCCACCGCCGTCGTCGGCGACCCGGATGAGTTGCGCGCCGCCGTGTCCAACCTCATCGACAATGCGATCAAGTATTCCGCGGGAAAGGTCAACGTGACCGTCGGGACAGCCAGCCTGAACGGGCGATATGTCGCGGTGCTGGTGAAGGACGAGGGGGCCGGCATTCCCAAATCCGAGTTGAAGCGCGTCTTCCGGCGGTTTTACCGCGTGCCCGGCCCGCTCGCTTCGCGCATTAAAGGGACCGGGCTGGGGCTGTACATCGTCCGCTCCGTGGCCAAACGGCACGGCGGGCGCGTCTGGGCCGAGAGCAAAGGACCCGGCCTCGGCAGCACCTTCGTCCTGCAACTTCCGATCTGCAAATGAGCCGCATCCTCGTGGTCGAAGACGAACTGCACCTGGCCGAAGGTCTGCGGTTCAACCTGGAGGCCGAAGGCTACCAGGTGGAACTGGCGGAGTCCGGCGAAGTCGCTCTCGAACGGCTGGCCGCGGGCCCCGGCTCCTTCGACGCCATGATCCTGGACATCATGCTGCCCGGCAAGGACGGCTTCGCCGTCATCTCCGAGTTGCGGCAGGCGGGGGAGTTCCTCCCCACCCTGATCCTGACCGCGCGCGGCCACCCGGAAGACGTCTTGAAGGGCTTCGCTGCCGGGGCCGACGATTACCTCACCAAGCCCTTCGAGTTGGCTATTCTCATCGCCCGGATGCGCGGGCTGTTGCGCCGCCGCCGGTGGTTGGAGGCGTCCCTGGAGGCGTCGCTGGCGGCCCCCCGGGCCGAACCCCAAAAGACCGACGCGTTCGTCTTCGGCGACAAATCCGTGAACTTCGACTCGCTGGAACTGCGCGTCCGGGAACGGGTGCTCCAGATCACCCTGATGGAAGCCAAAGTCCTTTCTTACCTGGTGCATCACGAGGGCAAGCCCGTCTCGCGCAAGGCGCTTCTGGAGGACGTCTGGGATCTGCGGGAAGACACTGACACGCGCGCTATCGATAACTTCATCGTGCGCCTTCGCCGCTACATCGAAGACGATCCCGGCAAGCCCCGCCACCTCCTGACCGTGCGCGGAGTGGGTTACCGCTTCGTGGCGTCGCCGGCTCCTGAGAGATAATTCCGGCGCGGCGGCCCCGCGCCGTGTTATACTAGACAGGATTTGATGATTCTGCCAATTCCAGGCCGACTTTTCTAGCGTTTCCGCTACTTTCGTCAACCTTCCCAATTAGCTGCCTTCAAATCAGAAGAGGATAAGTACACCATGAAAAATATCTATGTCGGCAACCTCAGCTTCGGAACGACCGAAGAGAGCGTCCGATCCCTGTTTGAGGCCTATGGAACGGTTGGACGGGTAAACATCTGCACCGATCGCGATTCCGGTCAGCCCAGAGGTTTTGGTTTCGTCGAAATGTCGAACGACGACGAAGGCGAGAAGGCCATTGCGGCTCTGAACGGCACGGATCACGACGGCCGGGTTCTCAATATCAATGAAGCCCGCCCGAAGACCGATCGCCCCGCGCACGGCGGCGGCTTCGGCCGCAAACGCTGGTAGGCGCCGGCCAAATCGGCCCTCCGCTGCCCCTTGGGTAAGCGGAGGGCGATCTTGCCCAAAGGAGAACGTGCCATGAACAACACTCTCGTAGGAAACCTCGGGCCCGCCGTCACCGAGCAGGACATCCGGTCCATGTTCGAGGAGCACGGAACCGTGGACCGTCTGAAAATCATGACCGACCGGTGGACCGGCCTGCCCAGAGGGATTGCGTTCGTCGAGATGGCCAACGACGCCGCGGCCGCGAAAGCCGTCGCAGCCCTGAACGGTAAGGAATGGAAGGGCAAGGTGCTCAAGGTCAACCAGGCCCGCCCCCAGATTCACCGCGCCCGCTGACCGCTGTCCAACCTCAATTGCGGAGCCCGGCCGCGCCGCAGAGCCCCGCCGGGTTCCCCTCCGCTGCGGAGGGCGCCTCCATGAATCCGGTATCCTAGATTCTTGGAGCCAATCGCTTGAGCCGCATCGTTCTTGCATTCCGCTGTTTCTTCAACATCTTGTTTCATCGCGAGCTTTCCGAGGCGTCGCTGGGCGATCTGGGCCTGGTGAAACGCGCCGCCGCGCCCGCCTCCTCCCGAGCCGCCGCGTCGCCCGCCGCACCCGCGGTTCGCCCCTCCGACGGCGCACTACAGATCCTCGGCATCCTCCAGCGCGACTCCCGGCTCGTCGATTTCCTCATGGAGGACATCGCCTCCTACTCCGACGACCAGGTGGGCGCCGCCGTGCGCGAACTCCACGACCAGTGCCGCGATTCCATCGGGCGCTACGTCACGCTGCAACCGGTGATCGACGGTGTGGAAGGCGCGTACGCCAAGGCGCCTTCGAACGACCCGAACCTGGTGAAGTTTATCGGGAACGTGCCCGCTACCCCGCCCCCGGGCCGGGTGGACCTCCCCGCGCTCGCCGCCAAACAAGATCCATCCGTGATCGCCCCGGCTGAAATCGAAATCGAGTAAAAAGCGTTGTCGAAATACGTCGTTGGCATTGATTTAGGCACCACTAATTCCGCGCTGGCCTACACGGAGATCCTGACGGACGCCGACCCGTTCGCGCCCGCCAACGTCCAACTGGCGCCCATCCCCCAACTGGAGAATCCCGGCGAGGTGCGGGACGAAAGCCTTCTGCCGTCGTTCCTCTACCTCCCGGGGCAGGCCGATTTCCCGCCGGGAACCATCGCCCTGCCCTGGGACGAATCCCGCGGCTACGTCGTTGGGCGCCTGGCGCAGAAACGCGGCGTGGATAATGTGGGCCGCCTGGTTTCCTCGGCCAAATCCTGGCTCTCGCACTCCGGCGTGGACCGCACCGCGCCCCTGCTGCCCTTCCGCGCCCCGGACGGCGTCCAGAAAATCTCGCCTGTGGAAGCCAGCCGCCGCTACCTGGAGCACCTCCGCGAGGCTTGGGACGCCAAAATGCCCGACGCGCCCTTCGCCCAGCAGCAGGTCCTGGTGACCGTGCCCGCTTCCTTCGACGCCGTGGCCCGCGAACTGACGCTGGAGGCGGCCCGGCTTGCGGGCTTCGAGAATTTCACCCTGCTGGAGGAGCCGCAGGCTGCCTTTTACGCCTGGATCGAGCGCCATGCCGACTGGCGCGAGCGCGTCCAGGTGGGCGACCTCATCCTGGTGGTGGATATCGGCGGGGGTACCACCGACTTCACCCTGATCGCCGTCACCGAGTCCGGCGGCGAACTGGCCCTCAACCGCATCGCCGTGGGCGAGCACATCCTGCTCGGCGGCGATAATATCGATCTGGCCCTGGCGGGCGTGGTCTCCGAACGGCTGGCGGAGAAGGGAACCCGCATCGACAGCCGCCAGCTTCAGGCCCTCTGGAACAACTGCCGCGCGGCCAAAGAGAAGTTGCTGGCGCCGGGCTCCACCGCCAAGGAAACGCCCGTAACCATTCTGGGCAAGGGCACGGGCCTGGTGGGCGGCACGATCAAAGCTTCCCTCCGCCGCGAGGATGTCGACCGGGTGCTTTCCGACGGCTTTCTGCCCGGCGTCCCCAGCACCGAAATGCCCGCCCGGCAGCGCCGCGTGGGTCTCCAGGAAATCGGCCTGCCTTACGCCGCCGACCCGGCCATCACGCGGCACCTGGCGCGGTTCCTGCGGCAGCAGGCCGCGGGCGGCGAGCAGGGCTCCGTGCGCCGCGGGCCGAGCGGCCTCGCCTGCCCTACCCATGTGCTTTTCAATGGCGGCGTTCTCAATGCCGGGCTGGTGCGCGACCGCATCGTCGACACGCTCAACTCCTGGCTGGCGGAGGAAGGCATGGAGGCGGTGAAGCCCCTCAGCGGCGAGGACCTGATGCATGCCGTCTCGCGCGGCGCCGCCTACTACGGCCTGGCGCGCACCGGCCGCGGCGTGCGCATCCACGGCGGCGTGCCCCGTACCTACTACGTCGGAGTGGAAAGCTCCATGCCCTCCGTCCCCGGCTTCCCCGCGCCGCTCAAGGCGCTGGCGGTGGTCCCCTTCGGCATGGAGGAGGGTTCGGACGTGCGCATTCCCGGCCGCGAATTCGGCCTCGTGGTGGGCGAACCCGCCGAGTTCCGCTTTTACACCTCCGCCGTCCGCAAGAACGACCAGCCCGGCGAGCTGATCGAAGATATCGGCGACGAGCTTCAGGAACTTTCGCCCATGGAGGTGCGTTTCGACGCCGCCGAGAATGCCTCCGAAGTGGTCCCGGTATCCTTCGAAACCGTGGTCACCGA
>JAIQFU010000675.1 GCA_020073115.1 Terriglobia bacterium | reverse complement strand
CGGCCGCCTGGAGATTGGCGCGCGCCCGCTCCACCGCGGCGGCGGCCGACTTGGCCTGCGCGGCGGTGACGCTCACCTGCTGTTCGCCGGCGCGCGATTCGGACAAGGCGGCGCGCGCGGCGCCGACCCGCGCCCCAGCCGATTGCTCGGCGGCCCGCGCGCTGGCCGCGGTCTGCTGCGCGGCGGACAACTGCTCCTGGGCTCCGTGCAGCTGCGCGGCGGCCACGCGGGCGGCGGCCTGGTAGGCGTCGAACTGTTGCTGCGAAATTTCCGCTTTGGCCAGCAGGGGGCGCATGCGCCCGAGGTCGGCCTGCGCCTTTTGATTATTGGCCTCGGCTTGCGCCACTGCGGCCTGCGCCACCGCGATCCCCGACGTCCCAGCCTGCTGCGCCGCCACCCGGGCGCGTTCGTATTCCGCCTGCGCGGCGGAGACTTGCGCCGCGGCCCCGGAGATGCCGCTGGCCGTCGTGGCGCGGGTCATCGGTACGCCCACCTGCGCGGCGTTGGCCTGCGCCTGCGCTACATCGAGCGCGGCCTGCTCCTGGGCGACTTTCGCCTGGTAATCGCGGGGGTCGAGCCGCGCCAGAACCTGTCCCGCTTTCACCTGCTGATTGACATCCACCAGGACTTCCCGCACGCTGCCGGAGACTTTTGCGGAAATCGGGTCGAGGTGGCCGTCCACCTCCGCGTCGTCGGTGGATTCGCGGTTGCGGCCGTGCAGCCAGAAGAAGCCTCCTACCAGAACAACGATAGCCGCGGCAAGCAGCCCCCACATCCACAGCTTGCGGCGGGGTCGGCCCGCTTCCTCGGCAGGCGGCGCCGGACTGCTATTCTCGTACCGATCGTGCTCGCTCCGATCGATTTCGTGATCGATCTCACCTGTCCGGGGCATGCCTATCGCAATCGCAACCGTGGCGCCAAACGGAGGGGGGCTGAAAGTCGTACAGTGGAGGGTATGCGGATGTGGGGGGTTTCCTGGGTGCTTGCCTTATCTTCCCTGCCCTTGTGGTGCGCACCCGTACCACCACCCGCCGACTGGGTTCCGGCCCGATGGCCCTGGGGGGATGCGCAGTCGCTGGATCTGCTCTCGGGCGGCCCTGTCAACTGCCTGCTGCTGAAACGCTACACGGCGGACTTCGTGGCCGCGGCTACCGCCCGCGGGGTGGCTACCCTCGCCATACTCACGCCCGGAAGCGACGTCGCGGATTCGGCGCGGCATGCCCTCGCGGCCAAGGTCACAGGCGTCGCCCTCGAAGGCGAGTTTCCGGAGAGCCTCCTGGCCGCGGTGAGAGAGAGCGCCGGCGGGGCGCCGGTGATCGAGATCGCGCCGCGCAGCCGGCTCCTCCACGAACCGGGAGCGCTGGTCCTGGCCACTGACGAGGCCATGTGGCCGGGCATCTCCCAGCCGGAAGGCGGCGTCGCCAGGGCGGGGCCCACCTCCTCCGCCTGGATCGATACCAACACGGGTTTCATCCGCGCCTTGCGCGCCTGGAGCGAAGTCCCGCTCTGGATCGCCAACGAGCCGCCACTCAAAACCGCCATCACCGCCGCACGCTATCTCCAGGCCATCGCCGACGCCGGGATTTCGGGCGCGCGCTGGGTCCTCTCGCCCGACTCCGATTTCGCGGCGCGGCTCGCGCGGCGGGAAACGGCCGCGGTCTCCGACTGGCGCCGCATGCTGGCCCTCTCCTTGCTTTCAGGTGGGATCCTCGACATGATCGCCGTCGGGCACACCCCCGTGCGGCCCATCCCGCCGCAACGGCTGACGCCGGAGGCGCTCAAAGACGCCAGCATGGCTGTCAACCTCGATGCGGACGCGCTGACCCCCGAAGAAAAGGACATCCTGCGCCAGTTCGCGCGTGCGGGCGGCACGCTCCTAAGCAGCCCGCCGGGGTGGAAGGACCAGCCGCCCAGACCCGGCCGCATCACCCTGGAGAAGGCCGAACTCGAGCGGTTGAACGACGTGTGGCGCGACGTCAACTCGATGGTGGGACGCAAGAATCTCGGGGTACGGCTTTTCAATGCCTCCTCCCTGCTTTCCAACCTCCTGGTTTCCGCCGACGGCAAGACCGCCGTCCTCCACCTCGCAAATTACTCCGATTACCCCGTCGAGAATGTAACCGTGCATTTTACCGACGCGTACAAGCGCGCGACCTGGATCGACCCCGAGGGGACGAAGAAGGCGCTTGAAATTTATAAAACCGACGAAGGCTGGGGCGCCGATATCGACCGCGTGGCGGCGTGCGCCAGCATCATCCTGGAGCGTTAGATGACCCGCAGAGAATGGCTCGCAACCCTCGCCGCTGCGCCGCTGCTGAAGGCCGCGGAAGCCCCGGCGGCGCCTGTTTCCATCGTTAAGTGCGCATCCTACGAGGACGATGTCACCGTGTGCGTCGGAAAGCTGTTCGATCAACTCGGAGGACTGCCTGGCCTGGTGCGCAATAAGACCGTCACCATCAAGCTCAACATGACCGGACCGCCCGCCGAGCGCGTCCAGGGGCGGGCGCCGGGCCTGACGCATTACGTACACCCCAAGGTGGTCGGCGCCGTGGCGTACCACATGGGGCGCGCGGGCGCGCGCCGTATCCGGTTTGTCGAGAGCGCCTGGGCCAGCGGGGGCCCGCTGGAAGAGACCATGATGAACGCCGGGTGGAACGTCCGCGCGCTGCAATCGGCTGCCGCGGGCGTGGAGTTCGAGAACACCAACGCGCTCGGCAAGAGCAAAACTTACGCGCGGTTTCCCGTTCCCGGAAACGCTTACATGTATCCGGCGTACGACTTGAACCACGCCTTCGCCGATACGGACGTGTTCGTCAGCCTCGCCAAGCTCAAGAACCACGACACCTGCGGGGTGACGCTCTCGCTGAAGAACTGCTTCGGCAGCCTGCCCGCGTCCATCTATGGCGACGATGCGGGAGTGGACGAGCCCAACGAGAGTCCCCGGAGCGGCCGGTTGAAGGTGGGGCACGAAGGCCGGCGGCAGCCGTCGAAATCGGCGCCGCAGGAATTGCATTTCGGCGCCAGCCACGACCCGGGTTACCGCGTGCCGCACATTGTGGCGGACCTGGCGGCGGCAAGGCCCATCCACCCGCCGTCACTGCTGAAAGGTCGACGTACACGGACTCAACTTTGTGCGGCTGGTGAAGCCGGGCGTCATCCTGGCGGGTCTGAACCCCGTCTGCACCGATGCGGCCGCCACGGCCGTGATGGGGTACGACCCGCGCGCGGCGCGCGGCGCGGCCCCTTTCCGGAACTGCGACAACACGCTGTTGCTGGCGGAAGCCCACGGCGCCGGCGCGGCGGACCTCAAGCGGATCGACGTGCGCGGGGTCCCGATCCAGCAGGCCATCTACCGCTACGCGTAGCGCAGCCGGTTGCGGGGCGGGCGCTACGTCCGCTTCACCACCATCTCGGCGCCCCAACTGCCGTCTTCCGTGCCGAAGGTGAAACGAATCTCGTCGCCCGCGACTTTGCCCTTGTAGACAATCTTATAGTTCGTGCCTTGGTAGTCGGTTGTGATCCAGAAGGTGACGCTGTCGCCCGCGACCTTGCCCTCCTGCATCTCCACCGGCGTGGTCTGCAACCCTTCCACTTTGCCGGTCAGAGCATCACCGGCAACCTTCATCGTAAGGGTCACCGGAACCGGTTGGCCTCCGAAATCGAACTGCCCTTTCCATACCCCGCTCAGGTCCGCCGCCGGGATGGCAGCCGCCAGCAGGACCGATAACGCGATCAATCCGAGTAAGCGCCGCATATAGTCGGTGGTAATTCTAGCAAACCTACAGCGGTTTCACTTCACCGCCGAGGCCCTGTGTCGCCGCAAAATGATAATGTCCTATTTGCGCAAAGTAGAAATGTCCTATTGACACCGCCCAGGCTGGGGAGGTGCAAGAAGGACAACTACTGATGACGCAAGCCGAACGGGACCGCCTGGTGGCCCTGAAGAAGGCG
>JAIQFU010000231.1 GCA_020073115.1 Terriglobia bacterium | reverse complement strand
CAGCCGAAACCCGGAAACTCGCCGGCTGGCCCGCGAACTGAACGTCGTTCACCGGCTGCGAGCCGATTTTCGGAGCGCCCGGCGCGGCGGTGAGGAACTGGCTGAAGAAGGCCCACATGCCGTCGGTGGAGTCGTAGCCGGTCTGGAAACCGGGCGTAGGATAGGCGTGCGTCCCGCCAATCACCGTAACGAAAGCCACCTGGGATCCCGCGATCCCGCCGCGCCACGTCGCCTGGCTGACTGCGCCGGGCGCCAGTGGCGATGCTTCGCAGGTGGTCACCGGCGCGGCGTTCAACAGGCCATCCACCGCGCGCCAGGCGTCCACCGTGTCCTTCACCATCGTGTAGGGGACGTTGGTGTCCAGGGTCCCCTGAAACACGATGACGGGCAGGGGCGCGGAAGGAAGGTTGGAAGCCAGGCCCATGAACTCATCCACGGAGGCCGCGGCCTTGAGCATGGACGGCCTCTGGCAGGCATAGGCCAGGGACATGTGGCCGCCTTTGGAGAGCCCCGCCATGAAAGCGTCGCCGGCGTTCTCCGCGGCTCTCACGCGGTTGATCACCTCGGTGGCGTAATCGTAATCCTCGAAGCCCACTACCCCGGGATCATCGTTGATCCACACGGTTCCCGGCGTGCCCGTAGAATTGCCGGAGAAGGAGCAGGAAACCACCAGGAACCCGGCCTCGTCGGCTTTGCGGTGGAAGAAACTCGCCGCACCGCCGCCGCCGGCTTCCATTACCAGGACCATGGGCGCGGGGGCGGTTTTGGGGAGATTGTCGGGCCGGTAGACGTAGTAGTAGCGTTTCTGCTGGAGAGGGGCGCCATAGGCGTCGGTGGTGTTCAGGGTGAAATCGACCCGAACATCCGTTGCGGCGCAGGCAAGGCCGGCGGGGATGATGCTCCAGAGGACGAGGAGTCCTGTTTTCATCAGTCGTCAGCGGGATGCGGCGCGCCGGACATCGTCCAGCAGGATCTCCATATCCCGCTCCGTCGTGCGGTAGTTTAGCACGCAGCCGCGGAGGGCGAATTTGCCATCGATCCGCGCATTCGACAGATAGCTGCTGCCGCCGCGCTGAAGTTGCACCAGCAGGCGCTCGTTGAGCGCGTCCAGATCGCCGGCGTATCCCGGCGGGGCGTAGCGGAAGCAGAAGATCGAAAGCTCAACGGGGGCGAGCATTTCGAAATCGCCGCTGGCTTTCACCAGGCGCTCCAGGTATTTCGCGCAGGCGATATTGTTTTCGATGGCTTCCCCGAGGCGGCGCGCGCCTGCGTATTTCAGCAGGAGCCACAGGTTCAGCGCGCGGAAGGGGCGCGAAAGCTCGGGGCCGTAATCCCAGAAGGCGAAGGCCTCGTCGCGTTCGAGTCCGATGACGCGGGTGTACTCCGCGTCGTGGCTGAAGGCGGCGCGCGCGGCGGAGGGGTCCTTGTAGAGCACGCAGCCGCAGCCCACCGGGAGGTAGAGCCACTTGTGGGGGTCGAGCGCGACGGAATCGGCCTCGGCGATGTGTTCGAAGAAGGGGCGGCCGGAGGGAGCGAGGGCGGCGAAGCCCCCGTAGGCGGCGTCCACGTGGAGCCAGAGGCTGTGGCGGCGGGCGATTCCGGCGATCGCGCCGATAGGGTCCACGGCGCCGCTGGCCGTCGCGCCAAGGTTGGCGGAGACGAACAGCGGGACGTGGCCCGCCGCCAGGTCTTCGGCCACAAGCCGCTCCAGGTCCGCGGGGTCCATTCGCAGGCAGCGGTCGGTCTTCACGGTCCGGACGTTATTCTCGCCGAGGCCCAGCATGCCCGCGGCTTTCCGCACGGAGAAATGCGCCTCCCCGGAAACGTAGACGCACAGGCGCCGCGGCAGCGCCGCGACGCCCTGGCGGACCACGTCAGGGAAGCGGGCGCTGCGGGCAGCCGCGAGGGCGGCGAAGTTGGCCATGGAGCCCCCGCTTACCAGCAAGCCCCCGGCCGCGGCGGGGTACCCCAGCATTTCCTTGAGCCAATCGACCGTGAGGTGTTCCAGTTCGGTGGCCGCCGGCGCCGAACGCCAGCAGGTGACGCACGCGTTGAGCGCGGCCTCCACCATACTTCCGACAGCCGTAACGGGCGTGCCCGGGGAGGCTACGTAGCCCAAAAAGCGGGGATGGCCATTGTGGCGGCTGTAACGCACGATCACCTCGCGAATGGTGGAGAGGAGGGAATCGAAATCCGCGCCGTCCTGGGGGAGCGGTTCCACCAGCGCATCGCGGAGGGCCTGGGCCGTGGTGGGGACGAGCACGGGGCGATCGGAGAGCGAGTCGTAGTAGGAGGCTGCCAGGTCTGTGGCCGCGCGGCTGAGGTTCTGGATTTCGTCGGGGGAAAGAGAGAGCTTGTCGGACATGGGAAGGATTAGCTTAACGCGTGGGGCCGGATGTCGCACGACTGCCGACACGGGGGACAGGAATGCCCACGCCACATGTCGGCTACAATCAGGTCCATGCGAAAGGCTTGGGTGATCCTCATTGCTGCGGCGGCATCCGCGCAGCCGAACGGGTACCGCCGGATCCCGATGGAGACCCTGCGCGATAAGATCGCCGGCGGGTGGGCCGGGCAGATGATCGGGGTGAGTTTCGGAGCGCCCACCGAGTTCCGGTCGAACGGCAAGATCAACGACGCCGAGCTGCCCACGTGGACCCCGGAGCGGGTCAGCAACTCGCTCGGGCAGGACGATCTCTATGTGGACATGACCTTCGCGGCGGTGCTCGACGAAAAAGGCCTGGATGCCACATCCGACGATTTCGGGGCCATGTTCCGCGATGCGAAGTACAGCCTGTGGCACGCCAACCTGGCGGCGCGGCGGAACCTGAAGCGCGGGATTCCCGGGTCGGAATCCGGGCTTCCGAAATACAACGCGCACGCCAACGACATCGACTTCCAGATCGAGAGCGACTTCATCGGGTTGATGGCTCCGGGGCTGTTCCAATCGTCCAACGACCTGGCTTGGCGAGCGGGGCGCGTGATGAACTATGGCGATGGGATCTACGGCGGGATGTTCGTTTCGGGCATGTACGCCGCCGCCTTCTTCGAGAGCGACCCGCGCAAGGTGGTGGAGGCGGGGCTGGCGTGCATCCCGCAAAAGAGCCCGTATGGAAGGCTGATCGCGGACTTGCTGGCCTGGTCGAAGCAGTACCCGGACGACTGGCGCAAGGTCTGGCAGCTCATCGAAGATAAGTGGGACAAAAACGACCCCTGCCCGGAAGGCGCTCTACGGCCGTTCAATATCGACGCCAAGCTGAACGGCGCGTATATCGCGCTCGGACTGCTCTACGGGAAGCGCGATTTCGGCAAGACCATCGAGATCGCCACGCGCGCGGGGCAGGATTCGGACTGCAACCCGGCCAGCGCCGGGGGGATTCTGGGAGTGCTGCTGGGCTACCAGGGCATTCCCGACGAATGGAAGGGCGGCATCCCCGCCCTGGCGGAAAAGAAATTCGCGTATACGAATTTCTCGTTCACCACCATCGTGGAGAGCACCGTCAAGCGGGCGAGAGCGTTGATCCAGCGCACGGGCGGGCAGGTGGAAGGCGGCGCGGCGCTGGTGAAAGAGCAGCCCCCCAAAGCGCCCAGGCTGGAGGTCTGGGACTACGGCACGGTGGCGGAGCGCGTCGCGGCCGCCGACGGCCGGTGGACGTGGAAGGGCGCGTGGCGCACGGACGCCCGCAGGCCCACGCGCATCACCGCCGAAAAGGGGGCGGAGGCGGCGATCACGTTTCGGGGAACCGGCGCGATTCTCAGCGGCCCGTTCTTCACCGAGGGCGGCAAGGCGGATGTGTACCTGGATGGCAAGTTGTCGCGGACCGTCGATACCTGTTCGGATGAGCGAACCGCGCGAACGGGCGAAGCGTTGTGGCACGCCTTCGGTTTGAAGAACGGAAGCCACACGGTGCGGCTGGTGGTGCGGGGGGAGCCGTATGGGGAATCCAAGGGCGCCGACATCGGGGTTGACGATTTGATTGTCTTCCGATAGTGCGGCTGGGCTGTAGCGTTTCTCCACGTTCTGGCGCTGTCGTGACTGCGGTCACCTCTATTTGGGAACGGCTGAACGTAGCATGTTCCCAGATGGAGATACCCATGAAGAAATGCCGCAGCACGAAGACAGCGATCCTGGGCGCCGCCGCGGCGGCGCTTCTGCTTGCTCCCGGCGCCGCCCGGGCTCATTGCGACGGAATCGACGGCCCGGTGGTTCAGGCCGCCCGCAAAGCGCTGGAGAGCGACAACGTGAAGCTCGCGCTCATCTGGGTTCAACCGGATGCCGAGCCGGCGGTCCGGAGCGCATTCGCCAGGACGATGTCCGTGCGGACCACAACTCCCGAAGCGAGGGAGTTTGCGGAACAATACTTCTTCGAAACCGTGGTACGGCTGCACCGGGCGGGGGAAGGCGAGCCATACACCGGTTTGAAGCCGGCGGGACGCGATCTCGGCCCCGCCATTCCGGCTGCCGACAAAGCGATCGCGGGGGCTTCCACGGAGGCGCTGGCGAAGCTCCTCACGGCCGAAGTGGAGGCCGGACTGCGGGAGCGCTTCAAGCGCGTGCAGGCGGGCCGGAACTTCGATCCGGGCGATGTCCCGGCGGGGCGCTCCTACGTGAAAGCGTACGTCGAGTTCCTGCATTACGTGGAGGGGCTGCATGAAGCGGCGGCGGGACTGGCGGGCGAGGGGCGATGAAGACGCTGCGCATCGCGGCCATAGCCCGCAAGGAGTGGAAACACATCCTTCGCGACCCGCGCAGCCTGGGGATGGCGATTGCGATCCCCATGCTGCTGCTGGCGCTGTTCGGCTCCGCCCTCACGCTCGACGTGGACCGGGTCCCCCTGGCGGTCTGGGACCAGAGCGTATCGCCCGCCAGCCGGGAACTGATCGCACGCTTCGCCGGCTCGCGTTACTTCTCAATCCGGACCCAGGCGCGGAACTACGCCGAGATCGAGCGGGCCCTGGACGAGCGCGCGGCTCTGCTGGGGCTCGTTGTTCCCGTGGATTTCGGCCGGCGGATCGCCTCCGGAGAGCAGGCGGCGCTGCAATTGATCGCCGATGGCAGCGATTCGAACTCAGCAGGGATCGCCCTGCAATATGCGGACGCGGTGGCGCTCGCTTATTCGCGTGACGTGGCCGTCCGCTATGCGCGGCGCGTGACGAACCTGCCCAAGCCGGCCGGAGTGGATTTGCGCGCGCGCGCCTGGTTCAACCCGGACTTGAGATCGAGGAACTACATCATTCCGGGGCTGATCGCGGTGATCATGGCGATTATCGCGGCGCTGCTTACCTCGCTGACGATTGCGCGCGAATGGGAGAACGGGACCATGGAGCAGCTTCTGTCCACGCCGGTAAGGCCCGGTGAGATCATCCTGGGTAAGCTGCTACCGTACTTCGCCCTCGGCATGCTGGATGTCCTGCTGGCGGTGATCATGGGCGGGGCGGTGTTCGGCGTTCCCCTGCGCGGCAGCGCGGCGCTTCTTTTCGCCGCGGCCGCGGTGTTTCTGGCGGGCGCGCTTTCGCTCGGGATGGTGATCAGCATTATCACGCGCAGCCAACTTCTGGCGAGCCAGTTGGCCATGGTCGTGACGTTTCTACCCTCGTTTCTGCTCTCCGGATTCGTGTACAGCATCGGCAACATGCCGCTGCCGGTCCGGGCCGTCACGCGGCTCGTGCCGGCGCGGTATTTCGTCGCGATTCTGAAGGGCATTTACCTGAAGGGGGCGGGGCTGCGTGTTCTCGGCGTGGAAGCCGGTTTTCTGGCGCTGTTCGGAGCGGCGATCCTTGGGTTGGCCAACCTGAAATTCAAGAGCAAGCTGAGCTAATTCGGAGTTAATTCGGGATTAATTTGGGGACAGGCAACGAAACCCCCAAACTGCGGGGGTTTCGAAGCCAGTCCCCGAATTGGGGGCGGGCGAAAGGCTATGTACGAGCGCGTAAAATCCATGTTCATCAAGGAGTTCATCCAGATCTTCCGCGATCCCCGGATGAAGGGCGTCGTCTTTCTGATGCCGATCATTCAATTGCTGGTCTTCGGGTATGCCGTGACCACCGATGTGCGGCGCGTGCCGCTCGTGGTGCACGATCTCGACCGGAGCGCCGCCAGCCGGGAATTGCTGGGCCGGTTCGTTCATTCGGGCTACTTCGAGGTGCGGGAGTTCGCCGCGGGAGAAGAACGCGTCCGCGAGTTGATGGATCGCGGGGTGGCAACCGCCGCGCTGTGCTTTGCGAAAGGGTTCGAAAAGGACCTGCTGGCCGGGAGACCAGCCCAGGCGCAGTTCATCGTGGACGGGAGCGACTCCAACACGGCGGGCATCGTGTTGGGCTACGGCTCCGCCATAGCGGCGCGCTTCTCCAATGACGCCGCCCTCGAGGGAGCGGCGCGCGGGGCCGGGGTCGCGCTTCAGAAACGGGCATGGTTCAACGAGAACCTGGAAAGCCGGCTGTTCTACGTTCCCGGCGTAATCGCGATCCTGGTCATGCTCGTTACTCTTATGCTCACCAGCATGGGCGTGGTCCGGGAAAAGGAGATCGGCACCATCGAACAAATCCTGGTCACTCCCATTACGCCGCTGGAGTTCATGTGGGGCAAGACGCTGCCGTTCGCCGCGATCGGGTTCGCCGACGTTGGGCTGATTACGGTTCTGGCGGTGTTCTGGTTCGGCGTGCCGATCCGCGGCAGCCTGGTGGTCCTGCTGGCCGCTACGGCTCTCTACCTGATGACTACGCTGGCGGCCGGGCTGCTGATCTCGACCGTGAGCCGGACACAGCAGCAGGCCATGATGAGCACGTTCTTCTTCTATCTGCCCGCCGTTTTGCTTTCCGGGTTCATGTTTCCGATTGCGAACATGCCGCGCGCAATCCAGTGGCTGACCTATGCCAACCCGCTGCGGTATTTTCTGGTGATCATTCGCGGCGTCTTCCTCAAAGGAGTCGGGCCGGCGGTCTTATGGCCCCAAATGCTCGCCTTGGCGGCCCTGGGGAGCTTCACCATGTGGCTGGCGGCGAAGAAGTTCCACAAAACGCTGGCGTGAGGGCCAGACCGAAAAGCCTGACGGGCAGGTCGGAGGCCGCCGGGAACCTGCCCCGTGCCCTACGGCATCTTGTTGGAATCGTCGAAGGCCACTTCGATTTGCTGCGCCTTGCCGGGCTCGAGTTTCACCGGGGCGGGTTGGCCGGGCTGCTTGGAGTAGATCCCCATCGAGGAACCGGAGGGCGGCGGGCCGGACGCGCCGTCATAGGCTCCGGTCGGGTCGTACGCCGCCACCACGTACACCACCGGGGCGGAGATGCCGAACTTGAACGGAATAAGTTCGGCCGCTCGCGATGGCGACGCCAGCGCTGCGACGAGCGGCAGCGACAGCAGCGCGGGCCAAACCTTGGATTTCAGCGAACCGCGCGTGATTGCGACTGGCATTGCATATCCTCCCTGTGATTCAATCTTGCGATATTTCGGAATTTGGCGTCCCGGCGATCCGGCTCTTCACGTCTTCTTCGATTAGTTCCCAGATGCGGTCTTCGATGGCGTGGAAGCGCGGCTCACGCTTGACCAAGAGCTTGCGCGGCCGCGCGATGTCCACTTCGATGATCTCCTTAACGCGTCCCGGCCGGCCGGAAAAGACGACCACCCGGTCGGACAGAAAGATCGCCTCGTCGATCTGGTGGGTGATGAAGAGCACGGTCTTTCTCGCCTGCAGCCAGATCTGCAGCAGCTCTTCCTGCATCACCTCGCGGGTCTGCGCGTCGAGCGCGGCGAAAGGCTCGTCCATCAGCAGCACCTTCGGGTCCATGACCAGCGCACGGGCGAGGTTGACCCGCACCCGCCCGCTGGTCGCCGCGATCAGGCCATCGACCACCGAGAGAAACGTCGTCTTGCCGCAACCGGAAGGGCCGACGATCGACACGAACTCGCCGTCCATGACGGCGAGATTGACGCGGTCGAGCGCGACCAGCCGCGTATCGGTGCGCGGCTGATAGTATTCGAGCCGAATATCCTGCGCTTCGAGCTTGACCGCCATGCCCTTGCCCACACTCACACCGGCGGCCGCCATGCTTCGACGCGCCGCTCGATCTGACGGACCAGTTCGGCCAGCAGCATGCCGGTCACGGCGATGACCAGCACCCCGACGAAGACCTTGTCGGTCGCGAACCGCAAACCGGAGCGATTGATCATCGCCCCGATGCCGATGGCGGAGCCGAAGATTTCGCCGACCACGATGCCGATCATGGCGCGGCCGACCGCGAGCCGCAGCCCGGCGAGCAGATAGGGCACCGCGCTCGGCAGGATGATGGTACGGAACAGGTGCGCCTCGCTGGCGCCGAAGCTGTGCGCCACCTTGAGCAGGCGCGCGTCGGTCGTGCGTACCGCCGCCTGGGCGCTGATCGCGATCGGCAGCACGGCGAGGAGGAAAATGATCAGGACTTTGGTCGCCAGGCCGAGGCCGACCCAGATGATCATGAGCGGCAGCAAGGCAATTTGCGGCGTGGCATTGAACGCCGACAGGAAAGGCTCGACCGCATAGGACAGGTGGCGATACCAGCCGGCGGCGAGCCCGAGCGGCATGCCGACGGCGATCGCCAAACCGAGGCCGAGGGCGTATTCCATCGCGCTGTAGCGCAGATCGCTCCAGATTTCGCCGGTGATGAAGAACATCCGCCAGGCCTCCGCCGCGATCCGCATCGGCGAAGAGATGAAGATCGGCCGGATCAGCAGCCGGTCGGCCGCAGGCCCGACCAGCGGCCGCAAAGCGTCCGCCCACCAGCCTTGCGACAGCCCCTCCCAGAAGACGAGGAAGAGCACCGTCACCAGCGTGCCGAGCACCGCCCGTTCGTGGTCCACATACCAGCGGGCGAGCCGCGGCGGCACGGCGCGCCTCGCCTCGCCGGTGAGTGCCTGCGCGGTCATGACGCAGCTCCGACTTTGGGCCGCCAGGTCTCGAACCGGCGCTCGAGCGCGTTCAACACGCCGACGCTGATCAGGCCGACCGCGGTGAAGATCAGCACGCCGAAGAACACGACGTCGGTCTGAAACGTATCGCCGGCGCTCCCGATCATGTAGCCGAGGCCCGCGGTCGCGGCGTAGAGCTCGCCGACCACCACGCCGAGCAGCGCCCGCCCGATGGCGTATTTCAGCCCGGTGAAGATGAACGGCACCGTCCCGGGCAGGATGATGCTGGAAAAAATCTTCAGCTCCGAAGCACTGAAGCTGCGCGCCACCTGCAGGAAGCGGACCTCGTTGGTCTTCACGCCGGAATGGGTCGCGATCAGGATCGGCAGCACGGCACCGAGAAAGGCGACAATCGCCTTCGACCAGATGCCGATGCCGAACCAGATCACGATGATCGGCATCAGCGTGAGCCGCGGCACCGCGTTCAGCGTGTCGATGAAGGGTCCGAGCAGATAGGACAGCCGCCGATACCAGCCGGTGGCGAGCCCGAGCGGGATGCCGACGGCTGCGGCGAGCGCGTAGCCGAGCACGAATTCCGAGCCACTGACTTCCAGGTGAGTCCAGATTTCGCCATCCTCGAACAGGGCGACGCCGGCCTGCGCGATCATGATGGGCGAGGAGAGAAAAAGCGGATCGACCAGACCGCTGCGCGCCACTAGTTCCCAGATCAGCAGAACGGACAAGAGCGTGCCGCCGCCGATGATCGGCCGCTCGTGGTCGCGATAGAATCGTGCAAGCTTCGACGGGCGCGCGCGGGCTTCGCCGCCAAGTTCGATTTCAGCCGATACCATGCGCGATCCCGGTCCGCCCTGTGCGATGGGCGGTCACCCTAAAGCATTTTCCTGCGCGGTGGGAACCGGCTCGGCGCGGAAAAAAGGCGCTGAACCAACTCGTTGGGCGCGTCGGCGCGCGGCCCGGTTCAACCAGAACGGATGTTGCGCCGACACCCGAACGCGCCCTGCCCTAAGCATTGACCAGGATCAAAGCCGGCCCGCCCCTGCGCGCCATCATGCTGCCCTGTCATTCACGGGGGTAGCGCAATGCCGACCGACACTCTCATTTTCCACCTCATCCGGATGTCTCACATGGTGACTTCCTGTATCGGGTGCGGCCTTTGTGACAGCGCCTGTCCGAGCCGATTGCCGGTGGCAACACTCTTCCGGAGCGTGGGGGACAGGATACAGAAAATGTTCCAATATATTCCGGGAAGGAATGTAGAAGAAGTACCCCCTGTAGCAACCTTCAAAGAGGATGAACTGAAAATTGAATCAGGAGCCCTCTAATCACCTCCCCACAAACTTCCCTC
>JAIQFU010000230.1 GCA_020073115.1 Terriglobia bacterium | reverse complement strand
GGCGTACAGTTTGCCATCGGTGCCGGTCCCGACAGCATAATCTGATCCAACGCCCTCCCTATACCATTTCAATATGTCGGTGCCATTAAATACGGCGTTTAGTGCTGCAGGTGGGTTAGTAATACTGCTGTAGGTAACAGGGCCAAATAAAATTAAACTATGAGAACTCACAAAATTCGCCTCAGCCGCGGCGGCGGTGCCGCCGGAGCCGCCAGCGCTGCCCAGGCCCAGGGCGCTGGTGGTGGCGCCGCTGATCTGGACGTAATAATAATCCTCCGCGGAGGCGTTGCCGGTGCCGAAGTGGATCTTCATCTGGTTGCCGGTGGAGCCGTCCACGGAACTGCCGGAGAGGCTGCCGTCCAGGAGCTTGACGCCGTTGAAGTCGGTGGCCTTGGCGATGCGGGTGATCTCCGAGGCCATGGCCTGGAATTCGCTGTCCATGATGAGGCGCTGGGCCGTGGTGTAGGTGCCGGTGGAGGCCTGCTCCGCCAATTCCGGGCACGTGCTGTTTGGCGACACATAAGTGACCCCAACCTGCTCGGCATCATTAGCGCAACCGGCTACGGCAAGTCCGCACGCGGCGACGGTTCCGCCGTACCGTGTCATCGAAAGCACATTGGCGAGTGTGGTCGAGCCCACCGCATCAATGCCGCCAGCCCAGCGTTCCCGGGCTAGCGGCCGCGGCGGGCCGGAAATGCTGCCGCCCGCCGAGATCGCGCACTGGAAGATCGACGCCGCGCTGGTGGCGCTCAGCGGATGCCACTCCGCCGCCGGTGAGGCGTTGCCGGGCGCCGGCTTGATGGGGCTTACCCGGGCGTGGATCGCGGCCGGGGCGCGCACGGTCGTGGCCAGCCGGTGGTCGATGCCCGACGAGCAGGGGGCGCTCTTCGGCGCCCTCTACCGCAAGCTGAAATCCCAGGCGAGCTGGGATTCCGCGCGGGCCCTGCGCGCGGCGCAACTGGAGATGCTCCATACTCCCGGGTGGCGCTCCCGCCCGCGGTACTGGGGAGCCTACTTTACGGTGGGAGTCGAATGACAGAGCCGCCGTCCGCCAATCAGCCGCCGGTCGAGATGGAGGAGAGCGGCATCCCGGGCGCCCCCTCCTGGCCGGAACTGGTGGAGAGGATCCGCGCCGGCGAGCCGTCCGGGATGGAGGATCTGTACCGGGTCTTCTCCGAAGGCATTCGTTTCCACCTTTGCCGCCAACTGGGGTCGCAGGACCTCGACGACAAGATCCACGACATCTTTGTGATCATTGCCCAATCCATTCAAAACGGCGAACTGCGCCAGCCGGAGCGCCTCATGGGATACGTCCGGACCGTCGTCCGCCGCCAGATTGCGGCCTATGTCAACGGCGTGGTCGAGACGCGCCGCAGGGAGGCCGTCCTGGATCCGGGGATGCCGGTTTCGGACCACCACCCGGACCCGGAACGGCGGGCCATCGAGCGCCAGAACGCCGAGATGGCGATGCGGGTCCTGCAGAGCATCCCCAAGCGCGACCGCGAAGTCCTGGTCCGGTTCTATTTGAGAGAGCAGAGCGCGCCGGAAATCTGCGGCGAAATGGGGCTCACGGAGAACCAGTTCCGGCTGATCAAGTCGCGCGCCAAGGCGCGTTTTGGAGAACTCGGCAGAAGCCGGATCTCGCGCCGGTTGGGATTCCTGCGATCGAAATAGATTTCGACGGCTCCGTGGCCCATGGCCCGCCTCTTTGCCCCATACTGATGGAAGGTGAATTTCGAGAACGTCGCCGATAACCTGCGAGAGTCGTTTCGCGTGATTGCCGCCAGCCGGGCGGTGGGAGAACTTCGTGAATTGCGGGGCGTCAGCATCGCGGCGGCGGGGGTCACGTTTCAGATGTTCAACACGGCGTTTCTCTCGGCGCCGGTGTTCTCCGAGGCGGAACTGAAGCAGCGCATCGCGCTGCCCTCGGTGCATTTCGATGCGCGCGGGCTGGAGTGGGCCTACTGGGTCTGCGAGGACTGGCTGGAGCCGCGGGCGCGGCGCCGGTCGCGGGAAGTCTTCGAACGCCAGGGTTTGCGCCACTCCGTGGACCTGCCGGGGATGGTGGCCGAGCGCCTCGCGCCGCCGGTCAAGCCCCTGCCCGAAATCGAGGTGCGGCGGGTCCGCAACGGGCCCAGCCGCCACGCCTTCTGCGGCATCGGCTCCACGTGTTTCCACGTGCCCATCGCCTGGTTCTATGAAGTCTTCGATGGCGAGCGGGTCTGGGACCGTTTCGCAGCCTATGTGGGATATCACCAGGGGCAGCCCGTATCTACGGCCGCCCTGGTGATGGGAGGCGGCGCCGTCGGAGTCTACAACGTGGCGACGCTGCCCGAATACCGGCGTCGCGGCTACGGCGAGGCGGTGATGCGGCGGGCCCTGGAAGAGGCGCGGCGGGAGCACGGCATTGAGCGCAGTATCCTGCAATCCACCCCGGCGGGCTTCCGGCTCTACGAACGCATGGGATACCGGACGGTGACGAGAGTATCGGTGTACGCGACCTAGCAGTAAGAATAATTAGCGACAGATGAAAACTGATGGAAACACGAGGTCCTAGCCGTGTCCATCCGTGGCCATCCGTGGCTAAATCGGCTTCCTCCGCAACCTGCCCGGAGCGGGCGGGGCGCGATACCAACTCGGCACGCGAATCGTGAACGGCATTCCTGTCTTCGACGTTCCGGAAGATTTTCCGGTAGTCACGACCGAACAGGTACGCGACCTGTTGGACGAAGAATGACGCAGCTCACACCCGCGGGGACTCATCGTGTGCTAGCGTAAGCACCGATGGCGAGCTTCGCGATAGATATCGGCTTGTTGGCCGCTCTTATTGTCGGCACATCGCTCACTGCCGGAGTTCCGGTCGGGTTGGTTGGGAGGCTTCACCAATGGTCGGCTAACCAACGACAGAAGTGTACAGTATGGAGCCTGATTGTCGTCCTCCTGTTTTGGTGGTCATGGACACACTGGGCGCTGAAGATGGCGAGTCCAGTCGAATGGTTAGGAAGAGATTTGGGTATCACGGCACAGGTGCTCGGCTTCTTCGCGTGGCTTCTCCTCAGCCGAACCCTGGCAATTCGAATCGCATCAAGATTCTAGTCCTACCAATTCATAAGGGGTCCCTCGTAACAACCAAATACGGCAAATAGGCCTATCATCCGTTCGGGGCAGGTAGACGGCGATTGCGGAAAAGCGCCGTGGACATCCGGCCTCATAGAATCGACGCTCACGAGGGTGAAACCGCAAGGCCATAAAGACCGACGGGCGGGCGACCGCGCTATTCGTGGCGGGGGATCTCGAAGTTGACGCACTCGGAGTCGTGGATCGAGTTAACGATGTCCAAGTAACGCGTCGCGGAGCGGCGCAGGGGTGTTTCGATCGAGGAGGATTCGCATCAACTGGTCAGGCGGCCTCGAACATCAACGGATGTCGCCGGGCGGCGGTACCGGCTTCGTCGTGGGCACGACGTTTTTAAATGGCGGCAGAAGGCGCAATATCCAGGGGCTTGGACGGCATGCCTCGATCGAAAGCGACTTGGTGGCGAGGTCAGGGTAGACGCAATAGGATCGCATCGGTGTTACTGTACCCGGATCGTTGGCTGCGGCGATTCGCTCAGGTGGAAATCTTTTTGACAACCGCTGGACCCGATCCACCACGGGATCCCTCACAGGCGCATTGGCCTCGTCAGGACGCAGCGTTTGCCCCGGCATTAGGAGGTTAGCGAAGGCCATATAGAGAAGTGCGACAAGCGTCTTCATCCGGCTGCCTCTTCCACAAATACATAGCACTCGAACACGGGGTTGTCCAGGAGTCCCCTGCGTACCTCCGGCAGGTAGACGGCGATGCCGTGGAAACCCCGGGCGCAGGCGCGAACCGGAATGGATAGGAGGCCAGCCGGCCGAAAAGCAGCGCCGGCGAAGACCGGCGGCGTTACAACGGCGTAATCGCCAGCGTGTCCCCCGCCGCCGTGCCGGTTGCCGCCGCCGTGCCCGCCGGCAACTCCAGCACCGAATGCGCCGTCAGGCAGGCCGATAGCCGCCACGGCGGAACCGCGCGCCGCACTTTCTTCACCTTATTGTGCTTGTCGAGGTAAACCAGATCGATGGGGAACTTCATGAAGAAGGTGTGGACCGATTCGCAAGGTTCGATCCACAACCCTTCGCCCGGAGCCAGACTCTTGTGTTTGAGAAGGCCCGTGCGCCGTTCGGCGCTGGTCTCCGCCTTGAGCGCGGAACCGGCGAGAACGGCTTGACGGGTTTCGTTGCGGATGAGAAATCTCAAATAAGCTATCAGCTATCAGCCGTCAGCTATCAGCCCGATTCGGTCCTAGCTGACGGCTGAAAGCTGATAGCTGATAGCTGCCTTTCAGTGTTTCCCCTGCTTCAGCTTTTCGCGCTGCTCCCGCAGCACGGCTTTGCGGCTGAGCTTGATTTTGTTGCCTTCCAGAGCCAGGACTTTGACCAGGATCTGGTCGCCTTCCTTCAACTCGTCGCGCACGTCGCGGATGCGGTTCTCGGCGATCTCGCTGATGTGCAGCAGGCCGTCGGTCCCGGGGAAGATCTCCACGAAAGCCCCGAAGTCCACCAGCCGCA
Source organism: Terriglobia bacterium (assembly GCA_020073115.1). GTDB lineage: Bacteria > Acidobacteriota > Terriglobia > Bryobacterales > Bryobacteraceae > BOG-224. The sequence goes on along the minus strand of JAIQFU010000230.1, from coordinate 3,472 downwards.
CCACCTTGCCCAGGTAGGTCTTGCCCACCTCGGCCGTGGCGGTGATATCGGAGATGATCTGGATGGCCTTGTTGGCGGAAGCCTCGTCGGCCGAGGCCACGTGCACCGTGCCGTCGTCCTCCACGTCGATCTTGACGCCGGTCTGCTCGATGATCCCGCGGATCACCTTGCCGCCCGGTCCAATCACGTCGCGGATCTTATCGGTCGGAATGTGCAGGGTGTAGATGCGCGGCGCGTACTGGGAGATGGTGGTCTTGGGCTGCGGCAGCGCCTCGTACATCTTGTCGAGGATGAAGAGCCGGCCGCGGCGCGCCTGCTCCAGCGCCTCCTTCATGATGACCGTGGTCACGTTGGGGACCTTGATATCCATCTGCAGGCCGGTGATGCCGTCGCGCGTGCCGGCCACCTTGAAGTCCATGTCGCCGTAGTGGTCCTCGGCGCCGGCGATGTCGGTCAGGACGGCGAACTTGTCGCCTTCCTTCACCAGCCCCATGGCGATTCCGGCCACATGCGCCGGCAGCGGCGCGCCGGCGTCCATCAGAGCCAGCGAGGCGCCGCACACCGTGGCCTGCGAACTGGAGCCGTTGGATTCCAGGATGTCGCTCACCACCCGCATGGTGTAGGGGAAGGTGTCTTCGCCGGGAATGATGTTGATGAGCGAGCGCTCGGCCAGCGCGCCGTGGCCGATTTCGCGGCGGCCGGGGCCGCGCATGAAACCGACTTCGCCCACGCTGAACGGCGGGAAGTTGTAGTGCAGCATGAAGCGCTTGGACGCTTCGCCGGGCTCCAGCAGCTCGATCCGCTGCTCGTCTTCCTTGGTCCCGAGCGTCACCGTCACCAATGCCTGCGTTTCCCCGCGGGTGAACAGCGCCGAGCCGTGCGTGCGCGGCAGGATCCCGGTCTCGATCGTAATCTGCCGGATCTGGTCGAAGGCGCGCCCGTCCGGACGCCGGTGTTGCTCCAGCATCTCATCGCGGAAGATGCGCTCCTTGAGGGCGTCGAAGCACGCTTTCGCCTCGTCCCGCTTCTCTTCCGGTTGGGCCTCCATCACGCGCTTGCGCAGCGCCGCCACCCGGGAGTAGCTTTCCAGCTTGGGATATTTCTGGGTATTCAGGGCGTCGGTCAGCTCCGCGCGGGCCTCTTTCGCCACCTGGGCGTAGACCTCCGGGTCGCGTTCCGGCGATTTGAATTCCCGCTTCGGCTTGCCGGCCTGGGCCATCAGTTGGCGGATGGCGCCGGCGATCTTCTTGCAGCAATCGTGGCCGAACTCAATGGCCCCGAGCACTTCATCTTCGGACACCTGATGGGCGCCGGCTTCCACCATCACGATGCCGTCTTCGGTCCCGGACACGACGATGTTCAGGCGGGACTCGCGGCCCTCGGTGTAGGTGGGGTTGGCGAGGTAGACGCCGTTATGCATGCCCACCCGGACGCCCCCCAGAACGTAAGGGAAGGGAATATCGGAGATAGCCAGCGCGGCGGCGGCGCCGGCAATGGCCAGGGAATTGGGATCCTGCTCCGGATCGGCGGAGAGAACCATGGCGATAATCTGGGTTTCGTGCAGAAACCCTTCGGGGAACAGCGGCCGGATCGGCCGATCGATCAGCCGGCTGGTGAGAACCTCTTTTTCGGAGGGACGTCCCTCGCGTTTGATAAAGCCGCCCGGAATCTTGCCGGCGGCGTAGGTGTATTCGCGGTAATCGACGGTCAGCGGGAAAAATCCCGCATTCGGTTTGGGTTCGTCCGCCATGCAGGCGGTTACGAGCACGGCGGCATCGCCGGAGCGAACGACGACCGCGCCGTTCGCCTGCTTGGCCATGCGTCCGGTTTCAAAGGAAACCGTCCGCCCGCCCAGATCGACTTCAACTGTGTGGACCATTATTTTCGGTAAGACCTCCAACCTCGACCGGGAACAACCCCGGCCAGTCTGTAAAACAGCTTTCAGCTATCAACTTGTCAGCGATCAGCTTTGTTGCGCCGGCTTCCGGCGGCGAAGCTGAAAGCTGAGAGCCGAGCGCTGGCAGCTTCCTTGAGACTGGAGTTGACAGGATAGGTGACCCTCCCTGGTCCGGACTACGCGTCCCGACCGGCTTCGGGCCGGATTGGCTTGATGTCGAAAACCGCCCGCCATACGCATGGGACCGGGCTGCTTCCGTAGAATGGATTAGCGGCGAATGCCAAGGCGCTGCAGAACCCCTTTGTAGCGCTCCGGTTCGGTGTCGCGTAGGTATGTCAGAAGCCGGCGGCGCTTGGCGACCAGGGTCAACAAACCCTTGCGGGAGCCGTGGTCCTTGCGGTGCGTCTTGAAATGCTCCGTCAGCAGCGTGATGCGCTGCGTCAGCAGGGCAATTTGTACTTCTGGCGATCCAGTGTCGGATTTGTGACGCTGATTGGTGTTCAGGATCTGCCGCTTCGCTTCCATCGCCAGTGCCATTCTAGAGGTAATGCTCCTTGTCTTCTCTTAATCTCGTTTGGGTACGTTATCCAGAATACCACAACCGGGATTTGGGGGACCGGCTTCGAAATCCCCGCCAATCCCGCCGTTTGGGGATTTCGTAGCGTCCCCGAAATTGGGGCGCCTGTTACAATGGCACTTCAACTTGAAACCTGACGCTTCCCCCATCCAGGCTCAAAAGACTGCGCCTGCAGAACGGCCGCCCGCCGAGCGCAAGTGGCTGCTGCCCGCGGCGCTGTGCGCCATCGCGCTGGCCGCGTACGCCAACTCGTTCGGATTGGGCCTGGCGCTCGATTCCCAGGCCATCGTGCACGACGACCCGCGGATCCGGGACGTCACAGCGGAGAACCTGCGGAACATCGCCGGCAAACCCTACTGGTGGCCGAAGCCGGTGGACCTGCTCTACCGCCCGCTGACCACGGCGTCGTTCCTTTTCAACTATGCCACGCTGTCCAACGGCGTGGAGGCGGCCGGGTACCACTGGGTCAACTTCCTGCTCCACCTGGCGGCTGTGCTGCTGGTCTTTTTCCTGGCGGCGCGGCTCCTGGGGAGCCGGCTTCCCGCGTTTTTCGCCGCGGCGTTGTGGGCCGTTCATCCCATTGGAACGGAGACCGTGGCGAATGTCGCCGGGCGGGCCGACCTGCTGGCCACCGTCGCCATTCTCGGCGGCCTGCTGCTCTACGCCCGGATGGAAGGGCCCGTCACCCGCACCCGGGCCGCCGCCCTGTTCCTGGCCGCCGCCGCGGCGGTGTTTTCCAAGGAGACCGGGGCCACCCTCCTTGGCCTGATCCTGCTCTGGGACCTCGCTTTCACCGCCGGCGGATGGCGCGAGACCGCGCGGCGCCGCTTGCCGGCGTACGCGGCCGCGGCGGGGGCCCTGCTTCTGTTCCTTTATATGCGGATGCGGGCGTTCGATTCCTCGCCCTATCCGGAGACCCCATTCCTGGACAACCCGATTCTCGGCGCCGGCTTCTGGGCGGCCAGGCTGACGGCCATCAAGACCGTCGGCATGGAGCT
>JAIQFU010000229.1 GCA_020073115.1 Terriglobia bacterium | reverse complement strand
GGATACCGGTGCGCCGGCGACGTGGACGGCGTCGTAGCGGACCCGCACCGGCAGACCGGTGGCCGGGTCCACCGTGAGCTGCGCCGCCTCACCGGCGGGGGTGCTGATCTCAACCGTTTGTTGGTCGATGGCATTGACGGTTCGACCCTCGAGGGCATCGCTCAGAAGCAGGCGGAAATAGAGCCGGAACAGATCGCCCTGCACCTGCTTCAACTGCGGTCCGGAGAGCGGTCCCGCGCCCTCCGGAGTGGCGATCCAGCCACTCCGCCCGTTGAGGAAAGAGTGGATCCGCCGGCCGGAAACCTCCATGTCCTCGCGCAGCGCCGCGGGGGAAACCCATTGGTCGGTCTCCAGGGCCTTGATGCCCCCGCCGGGGGCCGAGGGATCCACCTCGACCGAGGTTGTCCTGGTAAAGTCCTTGACGGCGGCCAGCTTGTCCGCCCCTCCGACGGCCTGCTGCGCGCGCGCCAGGATCTCCTTCCCCCTGGCCAGGGTGGCGGGGTTGGCGGGAGCGGCCGAGGCTTCCGGAATCGCGAGGTCGATTCCGCGCGGGGCTTGGCCCAACGCCGAAAGCGGCTGCCCGAAAGCGTCCGGGTTGCCGGCCACTACGACGGTGAAGACGGCCGGATCGAGATGCTGCTTCGCCACGCGCAGCACGTCGGCGCGGGTCACCGCCGCCAGGGCTTGCTGGTACTGCTGGATGAAGTCTTTGGGATATCCGTAATATTCGTAATTGAGGAGCCGGCCCAGAGTCTTCGTCTTGGTGTCGAAGGCGAAAACGAGGCTGTTGAGCGCGGTGTCTTTGGCGGTTTTGAGTTCCTGCTCGCTGACCTCGGTGGCGCGGATGCGGGCGACCTCCTCCTGGATGGCCTTGATGGTGTCCACGGTGGAGACGGACTTCGTGCTGCCGGCGATCTGGAACAACCCGGGATGGTCGTAGTCGGCCGCCCATTCCGCTCCGATATCGTAAGCGGCCCCCATGCTGGTGCGGACCCTTTGGAACAGGCGGCTCTGGAAACCGCCGCCCAGGATATCCGCCATCACCTCGAGCGCGGGATAGTCCTTATCTTTGAGTTCGCCGCCGAGCTGTCCGAGGGCGAAGAACGTCTGGGTGACATCCTTCTTGACGGCCAGGTAGACGCCGGGATCGGCCGCGGTCCGGACCGCGGGAAAGGGGGGGACGGGAGGCTGCTCCACGGTCCAGCCGGCGAAGAGCTGCTCGAGCCTGGTCTTCATGGCAGCCGTATCGAAATCGCCCCAGACGGCCAGCATCACGTTCGTGGGAAAGAAGTAGCGCTTATAAAAATCCTGAATATCGGCGCGGGTGATGCGCGCGATAGTGGAATATTGCTCCTGCCAACCGTAGGGCGTGTCTTCGCCGTAGACAAGGTTGGTGAACTCGCGGTCGGCGACGCCGCGCGCGTCGTCGTTGCGGCGCGAGATGCCGCTGCGCATCTGGGCCTTGGCGAGATCCACTTTATCCTGGCGGAACTCGGGCTCGGTGAGCGCTTCGCGGAAAATGGAGAGCACGGCGTCCGCGTCTTCCTTCAGGGCGGAAAAGGAGATCGATCCGGAGGTTTCGCCGATGCTCGATTCCACGCTGGCGGCCAAGTTCTCCAGTTCCTCGTTCCACTGCTCGCCGGTCCTGGTTTTCGAACCGCCGGTGCGGATCACCATGCCGGTGACGGTGGCGAGCCCTATCTTGTCCTGCGGGTCGAAGAGGTTGCCCGTGCGAATGCGGGCCGCGCCGTGGACCATGGGCAGTTCGTGATCTTCCAGCAGAAACAACCGCATGCCGTTGGGGAGGGTGAAGGTGGCGATGTGGGGCGTCTGGATTGGTCTCAGCGGCGGAAATTTGAGGTCCGCGGGGTTGAGGACGGGGGCGGACCTGGCGGGTGCGGGGGACGCGGATTTTCTGGCTGCCGGCGGGACCTGTGCGCCGGCCACGCCGGCCAAGCTCAGCAGGGCCAGGAGCCGGACGCCGGCATCCAAACTCCAGATGCCGGCATGATTGCCGGCACGGCGGGCAGGAATGCCCACGCCACGTTCCGATGGCGCTCTCATCGGGCGCCTCCTTTCGGGGCCGGAGGGCGCGCGCCCGGGGGCTGCACGTTATAGGAGACGGTGCGGTTCTGCGTGACGAAGTACTGCCGGGCCACGCGCTGCACGTCGTCCGCGGTCACCTTCTGGTACTCATCCAAAGTGGTGAAGAGCTTGCGCCAGTCGCCGTACCCGGCATAGTAGGCGGGCAACAGCGCCGCGAGTTCGGAATTGCTGTCCAGGCGGCGGAGCACGGCCACGCGCGCCTCAGCTTTGACGCGCGCCAGGCTCTGGGCGTCGACCTTCTGGGCCTTGAAGCGGGCGAGCAGGTCGTCGAGGGCCGCCTGGTTCTCCTCCACGGTGTGGCCCTGAGAGGGCGCCGCAAAGAAGAGGAACAGGTTGGGGTAGCGCCCGGCGGGATAGGTCGGAACGGTCTGCGCGGCGAGCGCGATCCGTTTGTCCTGCACGAGTTCCCTGTACATCCAGCTCGTGCGCCCTCCGGAGAGAATCATGGACAGGATGTCGAATACCGGATCGTCCTTGTCGTACTGGTCGGGGCGCTTATAGCCGAAAATGAGCAGGGGCTGCGCGGGCGAATCCACCAGGGCCGTCTTGGGTCCGGGCTGCGGCGGCTCCTGAGTGTGGACCAGGGGCGGCAGCGGCCGGGCGGGGAGCGGGGCGAAGTAGCGCTCGGCCAGGCGCCGGGCCTCGGCGGGTTCCACATCGCCCACAATGGCTTCGGTCAGGTTGGCGGGCACGTAATACTTCTCGAAAAACGCCTGGGCCTCGCTGCGCCGCAGGTCGGCGATGTCGCTGGGCCAGCCGCCCGGCGCGTTGCGGTAGGGGTGCGCTTCGAACGCCGTGGCGGTGAATTCCTGCACCAGCTTGCCCTGCGGGCTGGACTCCACCCGCATGCGGTTTTCCTCCATGACCACGTCGCGCTCCTTGTAGAACTCCCGGAAAACCGGGTGCAGGAAACGCTGCGATTCCATCAGGAACCAGAGCTCGATGCGGTTGGAGGGGAGGCTATAGAAATACTCGGTGGCGTCATAACCGGTGCTGGCATTCAGCCCGACGCCGCCGTTTTCCTCGATGATGCGCGCGTATTGGTTCTCCCGGACATAGGCTTGGGCGCGGTCGATAGCCATTGTAAGCTCCGTCTCCAGGGTCGCGATCCTGTTCCGGTCCGCGCGTGGCCCCTTGTTGCGCTCGGCGTCGAGCTGGTCGTAAGTCCTCTCCACCTCGTCCATGGCCTTCTTCTCGGCGGGCCAGTCCGTCGTTCCGATAGTTTCGGTCCCCTTGAACGCCATGTGTTCGAACATGTGGGCGAGGCCGGTTTGGCCGGAGGGGTCGTCCACGGAACCGGCGTTGACGTAAGTGCGAAAGGAGACGACCGGCGCCTCGTGCCTCTCCGCGACGATGAAGTGCATGCCGTTGGGGAGGGTGAACTCGGTGACCCGTTTCTCGAAGTCCTTGAGGTTCTGCGCCGTCAGGCCCGCGCAAGCCAGCAGCAGAAGGCGGCAGGTACGAAGTGCTCTCAAAATGCGGCTCCTGTAATTTTGAGAATAGCAGCCGCCGGCCGAGAGCCGTCCCCGCTCGAATGTGATGTTCCTCACGGAGCCGCCGGAAGCTTCGCCGGGCCGATCCGAAGAGGTAAAACGGAGCCATCAAAAACTTGAGATTCCATCAAGCCGCAGGCACGGCGCTGCTGCTGGCGGCGCAGTGCGCCTGGGCCGGGGATGTGATTCACCTGAAAGCCCGGACGGTGCGCCCGGCGCCCGGCGCGGCGGCGGTTACAGGCGTTTCGCGGCGCGCCCACTTCATCGTGCAGTTTCCGTCTTATCCCGGGCCGGAAATACGCCAGGAATTGCAGCGGCGGGGCGTGCGCGTCCTGGGATACGTCCCGGACAACGGGCTGATGATCTCGGCGGACGCGGGCGTACGGCTGGAAGGACTGGACCTGGCCTGGAGCGGAAATCTGGAAGCGGCGGACAAGCTCAGCCCGCTGTTGTCGGAACCCGCGCCGGCGTATCTCGTCGTGTTCCATTCCGATATCGGGATGGAAGCGGCGAGGGCGCTGGCGGCGCGGCACGGCTTCACCATCGTGGAGAACCCGAGCCTGCTGCCGGGGCAGTTGGTGGCCGCCGGTTCGCCCACCCGTCTGGAGGATCTGGCGGCGGAGGACGAAGTGTCGTATATTCTTCCGGCATCCGCCGATCTGGTTGCGGGCGCCACGCTGATGGCCTGCGGGGGGGCTGCCACGGAGGCGGGGCAAATCGGCGAATACGCCACGGTGGGCCGGGGTTGGGCCAAAGACGCCGCGGGAGAGGTGACGCTGCGGTACTTGTTCGAATCGCTGACCTCCAAGCTGGACGCCAACACGGCGCAAGGGGAGATCGAGCGGGCCTTTCGCGAATGGACGCGCTATGCGGAAGTGGGTTTTACGCCCGGGGGGAGCGCGCAATCGGTCCGCACCATCGCCGTCGGGTTCGGGCGCCGGGCGCACGGCGACAGCTACCCGTTCGACGGCCCGGGCGGGGTGCTGGCGCACACGTTTTACCCCGCGCCGCCCAACGCCGAGCCGATCGCCGGGGACATGCATTTCGACGACGACGAAAACTGGAAAGCCGGAGCCGATACGGATCTTTTCACGGTGGCGCTGCACGAAGCCGGGCACGCCCTGGGACTGGGGCATTCCGACCGCCCGGGGTCGGTGATGTACCCCTACTATCGATTTGCGAGCGGTCTGACTGCCGACGACATCGCTGCGATCCGCAGCCTTTATGGCGCGGCGGCGCCGGCCGACCCCGGGGTTCCTCCAGCCAAGCCGCCGGCCGATCCGGCGGGGCCGCCGGACCCGCCGGCGCCCCCCGTTCCGCCGGCGCCGCCTTCCCAGCCGCCGGCGAGGGCGGACAAGGTCGCGCCTTCGCTGCGCATCCTGTCTCCGCGGTTCACCATCGTTTCGACGTCTTCGCCCTCACTGACGATCTCCGGGACGGCGGCCGATAACGTGGGCGTGGCTGCGGTGAAGTGGTCCGTATCCACCGGCGCGGCGGGCAACGCGGCGGGAACGGGTTCGTGGTCCGCGGAGGTTCCGCTGTTGGTGGGGACGAACGTGGTGACGATCCGCGCCAGCGATCAAGCGGGGAACTCCGGATGGCGCGCGATCACCGTAGTACGCCGCTGAGGAGCATGGGAATATCTTCCTAGTACTCTAGTCTTTGCCCGCAGGCCGCCGATAGAGGGAGTGTGATGGGCGGTGCGGAACAAGTCCTTCCAACCAGATGCGCTTCGTGGTCGTCGTGCAAGCCGGCCGCCCTCTCCAGTGGTCCCGAGCGGCGGGATGCGGACGGGTTTCCCTCCACCGGAGAGTTGCCGATCAATGAAACGGAAGCGATCCTGTTCGCCCTCGCGCAGGCTGTGGAACAACGCGACCGCCACACCGCGGGCCACTGCGAACGCCTGGCGTTTATCGGAGTGGCTCTGGGGATGGCGATGCGGTTGGACCGGAGCGCGCTCCTGGCGCTCTATCAGGGCGGTTATCTCCACGACGTGGGCAAGGTGGGGATCCCGGATTCAATTCTATTCAAACCCGGCCCGTTGAACGCCGAGGAGTGGGTTACGATGCGCAGCCACACGGTGCGGGGGGAAGAGATCTGCCGCCCGCTGGCCTCGCTCGGTCCCGCCCTGCCCCTGATCCGGCATCACCATGAGCGCTGGGACGGATCGGGCTATCCGGACGGGTTGCGCGGCGAGCAGATCCCGCTGACGGCGCGGCTGCTGCAGATCGCCGACATTTACGATGCCCTGATCAGCCCGCGCCCCTATAAGCGCGCCTACGAGCCGCACGAGGCGCTGGCGATCGTCCGCGAAGAGACCGACCGCGGTTGGCGGGATCCGGACGTAGTGGAGCTTTTCTTTCGTCTGCACGACGGCGTGGTTTCAAAAATCGCGGAATACACCACCGGCGCCGAGCGCAATCTGCAGGCCATGCGGGCCTCTCTGAGCCGCCTGCAGCAGTTCATGGACCTCGGCGAATTGTCGTAAGCGGAACCTGTCCGGTGCCGGGCGCGCGGGCCGGAACGCGGCGCGATCTGCGCTGCTCGAACGATCGCGCCGGGCAGGATCCCCTGGGCGCGCGTATTTCGAGAGTCGTCAAAGAAATGAAACGCCGTTTTTCAGCGGGAACACCATTCCATCGGAGAAAGACTTCTCGCGGACCCGACTTTGGGTTCGGCGGTACTGACGGTACCTTGCCTGCTCGAGTAGAGCGAACGCCGGGAATCTAGGGGAGATTCCCTCGGAGGCGAGGGATAGAAAACGGCCATTTGGGTGTACACTTCTGGAGTCCAGGATTTACAGCTCCTGAATTTGGATTCAAAGCTGTGGAAACTGGTGCGCCTTAGCGCTCGAAAGACCAAGGAGCGCATATATGAGGCGGTTGATGAAGACAGCGGCTTTCGCCGCGAGTCTGTGCTTGGTCTTTTTTGGGGAGCTTCCCGCTAATTCGGTTGCGCTGATCCTTTTTCGAAGGCGTCGGCAGTCCGTGAGCGTAGACGGGTCAGGTTCATCTCGGCTCGCAAGACAGCTCTGCGGACCTCCGGCTTGGCGCGCCTGAAACAGAGGCAGGTAGATGCACGATCCCCACGCGGCCAGGAGCCAGAAAAGGAACTCCTGGATCACATGGCGACCCGGGAAGGAGAATCTCTAATGCTTATCGAGGACAATGGCGGCGTCCGAGCGCGCCGCGCCAAAACATTCCGATCCATGCACAGATTCCGGCTGAGTCTGCTGGCCCTCAGTCTGGTTCCTGGTTCACTGCATGCCCAGAGCGCAGTCGTTTGGGGGAATGGCACGTACACCTTCGGGAAGGCTGGCGCCATCGCAGCTGGCGTGTACCACAGCTTGGTGCTGAAGAGCGACGGCTCGCTGGGCGGCTGGGGATGGAACGCATGGGGCGATATCAATGTGCCAGCCGGCAACGACTTCAAGGCCATCGCGGCTGGCATGCACCACAGCCTGGCGATAAAGAACGACGGCTCGCTGGTCGGCTGGGGATGGAACGAGTACGGCCAGACTGATGTGCCGGCCGGCAACGACTTCGTGGCCATCGCGGCTGGCTCTGGCCACAGTCTGGCGCTAAAAAGCGACGGCTCGCTGGTCGGCTGGGGATGGAACGAGTACGGCCAGATCAATGTGCCAGGCGGCAACAACTTCATCGCCATCGCGGCTGGCCTGTACCACAGCTTGGCGCTGAAGAGCGACGGCTCGCTGGTGGGCTGGGGATACGACAACCATGGCGAGATTGAGGTTCCAGCCGGCAACGACTTCAAGGCCATCGCGGCTGGCTGGTACCACGGTCTGGCGCTGAAAAGCGACGGCTCACTGGTGGTCAGCTGGGGATTAGCCGGGACCCAACAAGCCGTCTCTTCGGTAGTTTTCATTTCTCCGCTGGAGGGCGTAGCAGCCATCGAGGCCGGCGAATACCACAGCATCGCGCTGAAGCACGACGGCTCGCTGGTCGGCTGGGGATGGAACGAGTACGGCCGGATCAATGTGCCAGCCGGCAACGACTTCAAGGCCATCGCGGCCGGCGAATACCACAGCGTGGCGCTGAAGAGCGACGGCTCGCTGGTCGCCTGGGGATACGGCAACAATGGCGAGACTAATGTGCCAGCCGGCCACGACTTCGTGGCCATCGCGGCTGGCACTGGCTTCAGCCTGGGGCTGAAGAGCGACGGCTCGCTGGTCGGCTGGGGATTCAACGGGCAGGGCCAGATCAATGTGCCAGCCGGCAACGATTTCGTGGCCATCGCGACTAGCGGACACCACGGTTTGGCGCTGAAGAGCGACGGCTCGCTGGTCGCCTGGGGAGATAACGTGTACGGCCAGACCAATGTGCCCACTGGCAACAACTTCGTGGCCATCGCGGCTGGCGACTACCACAGCCTGGCGCTGAAGAGCGACGGCTCGTTGGTCGGCTGGGGAGGCAACGACTTCAAGGCCATCGCGGCTGGCGTGTACCACAGCCTGGGGCTGAAGAGCGACGGCTCGCTGGTCGCCTGGGGAGGGGGAGTCGGCCAGATCAAGACGCCAGCCGGCAACGACTTCGTGGCCGTCTCGGCTGGCGCATTCCACAGCCTGGCGCTGCGATCTGCCGCCGACCCCTTGGCCCTTCTTCAAGCTCTCAGAGCTTCGGTGCTCGCTCTGAACACCAACAAGGGGATCATCGATGGCCTGACTGCGGACATTGACACGGCGCTACGTGCTCTGGGCAATCAGAATAAGAACAGCGACACCGCCGCCGTCAAGGCGCTTCAGGCGCTTATTCACCAAGTCGCGGCACTGCGCGGTAAGATGATCACCGAGAAGGATGCCGGCGTGCTTATCCAAGCCGCGGAGCAGATCATCGCCCTGTTGAGCGGCAGCTAGTGGGTTGGAATTCGGGGCGAGTAACGGACCGTGCTCTTCAGCGCCGGCGGCCGCCCCGAAATTTTTGTCTCGAAAAGGTCGCTGTTGGAGCCGTGGGAGACTTTGTTGGAGGCGAGGGGAGGAATTGGCTTACGCTTTCTTCAAGCCTTCTGACGTCTGTCAAGCGCGGGGAAAGCCCCGACAGCTGTAGACAGCCGCGAGCCACATTTGAAGTTCGGGTATCGGACTCGGCGCGGAGTAGACGTAGACGAAACGGCAGGATTAGCGCGTTCGGAGCACTGCGGTCCCCTGCAACCGACCAATGACATCATCGCGCACGATAAGTAGCGTTACCATCCACGACCCCTCACGGGGCGGTTTCGTATGCCACGCTGACCCCACCGGCTTGGCCTTTTTTTGAACACTCGGGACTGCGCAGGATATCGAATCACGACCTGATCTGCCGCTGCCCACCGCACCGTGACGGTCATGTCCTTGACCGCCCCGTGGTCGCTATCGGCGGCGAACACATTGCCCGCCGACCTCCCCAATTCTCCGAACTCGTTCACGACAGAGACGTGCGTGCTGAAGCCGGTCGTCGCGCCGCAGGAACGCTCGAACACGATTGCCGTCCGGTTGCCCTTCGGGCCAGGAACCTCCGAGAGGACTCTGTTCTCACACGGGTCAGCGCAGGCCACCAAGCAGATCGATAACGCGACAATTGAAATTCCGGCGTTGTAGCGCGACACGGCTCATCGTAACAGGGGTAGTGGACGATATGTAGCGATATCGGAAACTAGTGGTTTGGCCGCTTGATTTCTTCCCGAAGCACGGGGGCGGCATGCCTCGCCCCTACGTGGCCCGCTTGTAGGGCCGGGCCCGAGCGGTTGGAAACAAAGGCGGTCTACACACTAGTCCCGTCCCAACAAGCAGTGGGGCCGCTCTACTGAGTCTTCGACCGCTGATGACCGCTCCCTCCGGTCGCGCTCTGTTGTCGAGTTCAGAGCCGGGCCCAAAGGCGCCCCGAAGGCGAGCGGTCATCAGCGGCGATGCCGCAATCCCGACGCCGCGTTTTCTCACTTCCCTGCGACGCCCGCCAGTGACTTATCGAGCCTGTCGAGTTGGTCCTGGAACTCATTGACCCTGGCCTGTGCGGCGCGCGATTGCGCCTCTGCTTCGACTTCTCGCGCGCGGCACTGTTGCTCCTCGTTGGTCATCGTCGCCAATAAGGATCTCGAACTTTTCACTGAATCGTCCGCATTTTTCTGCTCGATGGCATTCTGGGCGGCGCGCTGCCGAATCTCGGCCCCCTCGAGCTGACTAGCGATCGCCTTAGTGTTCATTTGCGCCTGGCTGGATTTCGTGCGCGCCTCGTCCAGGCGCTGCGTGGCGCGGGTGAGCAGTCCCGCCTCCATCTGCAGCCGAAACGTCAGAATCTGGACTCGCTGGATCACGGCCGCGGTCGTCTGCAGATCCTGCCTGAGTTGGCGGATTTCGGTGAGCAGGGCCTGGGTAAGTTGCGAGTCCGATGAGGTGGTCTGGGCAAACGCCGCCGTCGTCAAGAGAAACATGGCGGGTACCATCGTCTGCGTGCAACGCATGCTTGCCTCCTGACGGATTGTAGCGCCCAAAGAAGAGGAAATCCCGGATTTCCGGCTCCTGAACCGTCAGGAATGAGCCATCGGCGTCCGCCAGGACCGCCGCGACCGGAACCCGCAGCCCGTGTTTCGGGGCAAGATCGGCGGCGTTACGGACGGCTACATGCGAGGGGGCAGGATCTCGACCGCGCGCAGCGGGCGCATGTCGGTGGTGAGGATGTGGGTCGCGCCGGTAGCGGCGTCGAACACCTCCAGCGAGGTCATCATGGTGTTGCAGCCCGCCGGATAGGCGACGGCGGACGCGGCGGCGATAGGGTTGCTACGGACCACTCCGCGGATTTCGGTGCGCAACAGCGCCGCGCCGGTCGCGGTGGGGGACGGTTTGAATTGCGACATCGCCGCGACGCCGGGCGCGAGATTGCCAATCATTTCCGATTTCACCATCTTGCCCGCGGCATCCCAGAACTCCAGTTGGACGGCGCAAGGAATGATGGGCGCGTCCGCCAACGGCGCCGCCAGGTTTACCACGTTGATTTGCGCAATCTGCGACGCTGCGACCCCCACCATTCCGGTGGTGGCAGCGGTCCCATACTGCGTGATAGGACTAGTGGTTTGCGCGGCCACGGGCGCTCCGCCGACCGTCAACGCCGCAAATGCGGACACGACAAAGAACGGTCTTTTGCGCATGGACTCCTCCCGAACCGGTACGAGGGCGTCGGCCCGGATCCACGCACGATGTTACAGGAGAGAGCGGCGGAGGTAAATCGTCAGCCCTGACTACTGCCGAACAACTAGCGAATCGGCGCGACCCGGCGGGCTGTCCCACCTGGTTTCACGCGGATTTCCCGGCTCCTGAACCGTAGTACCATAACGGCTTCACCACGCTCCAGGAGGTACGCCGCGCATGGCTCCCGGCCCCGCAATCAAGAGGCTTCCCGAAGACGCTTATACCCCGCTTCCGCCTGGAACGGAATATCAGCCGCCCGTGCCGGCCGCTGCGGCGGTTCCCGAACTGACCGCCCGATCGGTGGGGTGGGGGCTGTTGTTTTGCGTCATCTTCACCGTGGCCTCCGCTTACTCGGGGTTGAAGGTGGGGCAGGTGATGGAGGCGGCGATCCCGATCTCGATCCTGGCCATCGGACTGGCCCGGCTCTATCCGCGGCGCTCCACCCTGCTCGAGAACGTCATTATCACGGGGATCGGCGGAGTGTCCGGAAGCGTGGTCGCCGGCGCTGTCTTCACCCTGCCGGCCCTCTATCTTTTGAAGCTGGACCCCCACCCGGTCCAGACCATCTTCATCTGCCTGGCCGGCGGCTGCCTGGGGGTGCTCTTCCTGATTCCCCTGCGGCGCTATTTCGTGCGCGAGATGCATGGCAAGCTGCCGTACCCGGAGGCCACCGCCATCACCGAGGTGCTGGTGACCGGCGAAAAGGGCGGGTCGCAAGCCAAACTGCTGCTGGAAGCCACGGCCATCGCCGGGGTGTACGACTTTCTGGTCACCACGTTCCACGTGTGGAAGGAGTACCTCGACTTTCAGTTCGTCCCGGTGATGCGGAGCCTGTCAGAGCGCAGCAAGGTGGTGTTCAACTTCGATGCCATCGGCTTCATCCTGGGGCTGGGATACGTGATGGGACTGCGCAGTTCGCTGATCCTGTGCGCGGGCGGCGTACTGGCGAATTTCATGCTGGTTCCCCTGATCTGGATGATCGGCAGCCACGTCAACCTCGCGGTCTATCCCGCGCAGGAGCCGATCGCGGGCATGACGGCCGCACAGATTTTCCGCGGATACGTACGGTTCGTGGGCGTGGGCGCCATTGCCACCGCGGGAATTTTCGGCATTTTGAAATCCCTGCGAATCGTGGCCGGATCCTTCGGCGTGGCGCTCCGCGCGTTCCGCCGGGGAGGGGAAGGGGCTTCCTCGGGAACGGTGCGAACCGACCGCGACATCCCGGTCATGTCGATCCTGGTGGGCGTGATCATCAGCGCCGTCGGGGTGGCGGCTTTTCTCGGAAACCTGGAGCCGTCC
>JAIQFU010000228.1 GCA_020073115.1 Terriglobia bacterium | reverse complement strand
GGATAATAATCGCCTTGGAAAAGAGAATTGGCCGTCCAAGCTCATCCACGGTTTCATGCAGGATGTGCTGCCGCTTACCGTAGGTGTCAACAGCCTCTGCTGCCAGTTTCACCATAAGCGCTTCGACCAGGACCACAGCGCTGTCGATAATGATCCCGAAGTCCACTGCGCCGAGCGAAATCAGGTTTGCCGAAACGCCCTTCGCGGGCATCCACCAGATGGCGTGGTTCGATTGGGCGATGCTCATCCCCTATTTCACGATCCTCGCCATCCTCTCCGTCTACGGCGTCCACCGTTACGACATCATCCGCACGTATTTCAAGCACCGCGAGAAGGCCACGGGCGAACCGCCCAGACGTTTCGAGCAACTGCCGCCGGTCACGATCCAGCTTCCGCTCTATAACGAGCGGTACGTGGTGGAGCGCCTGATCGAAGAGGTGGTCAAGATCGAGTACCCCAGGGAACGGCTCCAGATCCAGGTGCTGGACGATTCCACCGACGACACCGGGCCATTCGCCGAAGCGCTGGTGGAACGCTACCGGCTGCTGGGCTATCCCATCGAGTACCACCACCGCTCGAACCGCCACGGGTTCAAAGCCGGCGCCCTGCAGGAGGGGCTCCAAACCGCGATCGGCGAGTTCGTGGCCATCTTTGACGCCGATTTCTGCCCCCCCGCCGATTTTCTCCAGCGCACCGTTCACTTCTTCGCCGACCCCGCCATCGGCGTAGTGCAGACCCGCTGGAGCTATCTCAACCGCGACTACAACTTCCTCACCGAAGTGGAAGCCATGCTGCTCGACGGGCACTTCATCCTGGAGCACGGGGCACGGTCGCGCGCGGGCTACTTCTTCAATTTCAACGGCACGGCGGGCATTCTCCGCAAGGCCATGATCGATGACGCCGGTGGCTGGCAGCACGACACCCTGACGGAAGATTCGGACCTGAGCTATCGCGCGCAACTGAAGGGCTGGCGTTTCGTCTACCTTCCCGGTCTGGACTGCCCTTCGGAACTGCCGGTGGAGATGCACGGTTTCCAGGTGCAGCAGTCGCGCTGGGCCAAGGGCCTGACGCAGGTGGCCCGGAAACTCCTGCCCCGAATCCTGAAGGCGGATCTTCCGGCGCGCGTGAAGGCCGAGGCCTTCATGCACCTCACGCCGAATATCTCCTACCCTCTCATGATCGTGGTCTCCGCGCTCATGCTGCCGGTGATGATTGTGCGCTTCTACATGGGCATCTGGCAGATGGTGTTTCTGGACTTGCCCCTGATCGCAGCCTCCTTCTGGTCGATTTCGCTGTTCTACGTGGTGGCCCAGCGCGAGCTGTACCCCAGAAACTGGAAGCGCTCGATTCTGATGTTGCCTATGCTGATCGCGGTGGGGGTGGGGCTGACGATCATCAACACCCGCGCCGTACTGGAGGCGCTGTTCGGGATTCAGACGGCGTTTGCGCGCACGCCCAAGTTCGCACTGGCCGGCCGGCCGGTGAACCTGGAAACCAGGAAATACCGCAGCCATAGCGGCTGGCTTCCCTATGCCGAAGTGGCCGTGGGCTGCTACTTCGTGGGGATGATCGTCTTCGCCATCCAGACCTACAACTACTTCGCCATCCCCTTCCTGTTGCTCTTCGTCCTGGGCTACTGGTGGGCCGGATTCGGCACGCTGTACCAGGAATACCAGGGCAGGCTGCGCTGGCTGAAACAACGCCGCCTCGAACTCGCCCGCCAGGCGTAGCCTTAAGTTCCGGGTTCCGCGTCCACGATCTTTCCGTCGCGCATCTGCACCGTGCGGTGCCCGTAGGTCGCCGCCTCCGGGTTGTGCGTGATCATGAGGATGGTCTGGCCCAGCCGCCCGTTTAAGTCCTTGAGCATGTCCAGAACCGTCTTCGAGTTCACCGTGTCCAGGTTGCCGGTGGGCTCGTCGGCCAGCAGGATGGCGGGATGATTCACCACCGCGCGCGCGATGGCGATGCGCTGCTGCTCGCCGCCGGAGAGCGCGTTGGGCTTATGGTCCAGCCGCTCCTGGATCCCCAGTATGCGTAAGATATCGTCAAATGCCGGGTCGGGCTTGCGGTTGTCCGCGATGTGGCGGGCGATGGCGATGTTGTCCCGCGCCGTGAGGTTTGGCAGCAGGTTGAATTTCTGAAAGACGAAACCCACGGTGCGTTTGCGCATCCGCGTGCGCTCCGCTTCGCTCATGGCGGCCAGGTCCTGCCCGGCCACCAGCACCTGCCCCGAGGTGGGCGGCGTGAGGCCGCCGATGATGTGAAACAGCGTGGATTTGCCCGAACCCGACGGCCCCACGATCGCCAGGAATTCGCCCGCTTGCACCGCCAGGTCCACGCCGCGCAGCGCCGCCACGTTCAACTTCCCCACACGGTAGATCTTTCGCAGGTCCCGGGTCTGGATCACGTGGCCGTTATTCATACGCCAGCGCCTCGATCACGTCGTGCCGCGCCGCGCTGATCCCCGGATACAGGGCCCCGAAGCCCGTTCCGGCCAACGTGATTCCCAGCGCGATGGGCCACCACGAATGCACGATCACCATCTGGATGGAGGCCGGGACCAGCGTCCGGATCAGCCACCACGCGCCGTAGCTCATGATGATCCCGAGGACCGTCCCGCCCACCCCCATGAGCAGCGCCTCCGCTACGATGACCCGCAGAATGAATCCGTTCGAAGCCCCGAGCGCCTTGAGAATGCCGATTTCGCGCGTGCGCTGGAGCACCGCCATGTACATCGACAGGCACACGACGGCGAAGCCGATAACCACCCCGATGCCGATGACCACTCCCACGAACTGCCGCAACCCGGGGATATTGTTGATGCTGTACAGCGCGGTGAACTCCTGCACCGAATACACCGGGTAGTTGGACCACATCGGATCGCTCTTCAGGTGCTGAACCATGGAAGCCGTATTCGCCGGGTTGTCGAGTTTCACATACGCCTGGCTGATCTTGCCCACGTTGCCCGTGAGTTGCTGGACGCGCGAGATGGGAGCCACAATGTGCGCGAGTTTGCCGCCTTCGAAGATCCCGCAGACGCGCCAGTCGTGATTCAGCAGCGAAACGCGGCCGCCCGGCTTCAGTCCCTTCTCGGAGGCGTAAAACTCGTCGATCATCACGTCGTCGGGGCCCTGAAACGTGGTCCCGGCCAGCAACCGGAAGCCCCCGCTGATGATGTCGAACTGCTTGAGGTCGATGCCCGCGATTCCGAGCGTCACTCCCTGTACCGGCTGATTCACCACCCCCACCGCGAGTTTGACGTGTGGCAACTTCTCCAGTGCGCCGAGGATCCCGTCGGGCATGGCGCCGCTCGCCGTGAGAAAACTGCTGCCGGGCGGCCGCACGAAGATGTCCGCCCCCACGGCGCGCGCGCGGTGCTGCGCGTCTTCCAGCATCCCGTGGCTGAGCCCTACGAGAGTGAGGATCAGGGTTACCGGCACTCCGATGAGCAGCACGCTGAGCAGGGTGCGCATCGGCCGGTTCTTGAGGTTCTCCAGAACGAGCTTTCCGGTCACTGTCTACGTTTTCTTCTTTCCGGGCGGCGGGGCCGCGGGCGGGGCCGCCAGGGGTCCCTGGCCGACCACCTGCAGCGTGCTGCCTTCGGGCTGGGTCAACACGAATTTATCATCCGTCACACCCTTGTTGATGTCCATCTTGACCACGTCGATCACCACGCCGTATTCGTCGCGCGGCCGGTTGATCTCGATGTGCTGGGGAAACGGCACGTTGTCGTACGGCTGCCACTTGTCGTACCGGGCATCGGTCAGGATGTTGCCCTGGTCGTCGAAGACCAACTGCCGGGACATCGTGAGATTCAAGCGGTTGAACCAGATGGTGCGCAGGAGCGCCAGTTGACCGCCCCCGTTTTCACGCACCTCGTGAAGGATGTAGAAGGCGTTGTCCTCGTCGGTGAAGTTCTCCATCAGCACCTTGTCCCCTGGGGCGATGGGCCGCACCAGCAGGGCTTCGAGAAAATGCTCCGGCCGCAGGTTCTCCAGTTTGTTCGGCGAGGGCTTCTCGATTTCGTTCTTCCCCACGATGAAACGGTTCTTGGACGGGATATAAAGCTTGAAATCCGCCCCGCCGGAAACCATGTCAAAGGCCTTGCTGCGGACCACGGGAAACAACCCGATGATGCGGATTTCGGCCGGTTTCCGGAACAGGATGTATCCGCGGACATCCTTGTACTCGGTGATCTTGTTCTTCTCGGCGCTGCCCAGCGCGGGGGTCATATCGACGGTGGCGCTGAAATCGCGGACGGCGTTGTATTCTCTGGCGATGACCTCGATCAGCGCGGTCTTATCGGCGGTGAGCAGCGGCTGCGCGCTTCTTCCCGCCAGCCGGTGGATGATCCGGTTCCGCCGGATCGAACAGGACGAGAGCCCGAGCGGAATCAGGCAGAACAGGAGTAGAGCGGCAGCCGCGCGCCTGATGTGCATTGATCCATTGTAGGCAACGGCCGAACCGGCGTGTCAATGTGCCGCTCCGGCCGCCTGTGGTATATTGGGAAACAACCCACGCGTGGGCCTGTGGCGCAGTTGGGAGCGCGCTTCCATGGCATGGAAGAGGTCGTGAGTTCGAATCTCACCAGGTCCACCAAACCTAAAACCCAACAAAACATAGACATACGAAAATGATTCGTGTGTTTCCACATCGAGGAAGACGTTACCGGAGTCCGCCGGAGTCCACGTGGAGTTCAAATCTTCCGGACCGGCCTCTGTTCTCAACGGGATACTGGACGCCGTACCGTCACGACCTTAAGCATCGCGTTCTCATAGGCGTGGGATAGTTGGGACGACCCGCCAGTGGTGGCCTTCGTCGTCGTCCAGGAGGAGGACAACATTCTTGTTCCTATATAGGGAGATCTGTCCCGCGGCCTCCCGAACCTCCCAACTGGGGGCGAAGATTGGCCGCTGGCAACTCGGAGCGACCAGTTCGTCTCGCCCGTGAGAGCCAACTCGGGCATCACACCGTGTTATCGTTTCACTTTGCCGGCACGAGACTGGAGTTCTGCCGCGTTACGCCCGGTAGCCGGAGAGCACCGTTGGATCTGGAGGCAACCGTGGCAGACGTGCAGCGAACACTTCGGCAACTGCTCGAAGACCTGACCGGGCAGCGCCCACCCATCGCCGAACCTCGCAATATTCCGGAAGCCTATCCTACGGATGGGTTGGGGTACAGCCAGTTCAACGAACTGCTGCTCCTGTTCGGCTACGACCGGGTAACCCACGCGTTCTTCCAGTTTCTATGCGACGGCACCCTCGATTACAAGATCGGCTGCGCGTTGACGTCACTCCAGGAACTCGAAGCAGGGGTGGAACGATCCCGCAAGCTCTCGCTCCTGTTCTTCGGGAACGTGAAGTTCGGATTCAAGAGGCTCGCGCGCGACGCGGACGAACTGTTTCGATATCGAGCTGCGATGCTGCCTGTGGATACAGAGAGCTTCGAAAAAAGGCATCGGGCAGTCGTTCCGCTGCAAGAGATTTCGTCCGACGAGACCTACTACCTCGGGTATGTCGTCCAGGGTGAATTGAAGAACCGGCTCGAAAAAAACCCAGAAGACGCTGATGCCCTGTGTCAGATGAGGGCCGTCGAGGCCGTACGGGAGAAAGGAATTCGTAACCAGCACGCTTACCTCGTCTCGGACCACCTGGACGTGTACGTAGCGACATCGATGCGGCAGAGGCACGAGTATGCGGAGGTCGCCGACTTCGCGCGTGCCGTGTTCACGCACGACCGGATCCGTACGTTGAATTTGCGATATTTCGACCCGACGCAGGCGTTCTGCTACGACCGAATCGACAAGGGACTCGCCGAGGCCCTCATGCTCAGGCGGGCGCAATGCACGCTGTACCTGGCGCAGGAATCCGACACACTGGGCAAAGATTCGGAACTCGCATCTACGCTTGCTCAGGGAAAGCCGGTCATCGCGTACGTGCCCTCGCCGACAAACGAAGACGTTCTGGGATCTGTGGAGCGGCTTTCGGCACTTTACGGCCGCACGAAGGAGGCAATCGTCCTCGAACGCCTTCAGGCGCTGTCTCCGACGCTCGCATGGACAAATGGCGAGGTACGGCGATGGCTGGACGAGCCCGGAGAAATCGACTGGGACCGCGCCGCCGCTCTCTTGGTGGAGACCGCCAAAAGGCATTACGACAAGAGGGCCGATACTCTCAGGAAGGACCACCCTCTCGGAGTTCAGGTCCACCTGGAGACTGGTGTGGCAAACGGGGTGCTTGTCGTACGGTCTGTAAATGAGTGCGCGGAGCTGATTTTCCGGATCGTCACCGGCAACCTGGAGTTCCGGATAAGCAAGGAACTGATCAACGGTGTCGAGTACCACATGCTTCGTGAGACGGTCTCGGATTCGATCTTCCGCGTTATGACGGGGGATGCTATGCTATCTAATTGTTTTTGGAATTTTTATCTTGAACCGTCCGAATAGGAACGTGTGATGAGAGACAAGCCGAACAGCCCGCAAATTAAGCCCTACGATCTCCCAGCCGTCCGCCGGAGCGCTTCAGGCGCTGCCCTGAAGCCCGCCGCCCCGATCCGCCAGCCCTACTCACTCGCGGCATCGCAGCGATTTTCGAACACCACCGTGCTGCTGCGCGGCAAGAACTCGGACTAAACTAGATCACCTGTTTTCAACAAGAACGCTCGCCGGGAACCGTCCCGGCGAGCGTTTCGCGTTTAAAGAGCATGCCTCTTCGTCTTGGAACGGGTATCCTTCCCACACACGCGGGTTCTCTTTCGCGTTTTTGTAGTTCGCCTGTCCTGGCCGCACTGATTCCAAAGCAAATAAAACGCTTGAACTCGATTCTGTTTGATGGGAGATTGTGGCTGGCAGCAGCTAGCAGCGCTGCCTGATTCACTCTGCGGGCATACCCGCAATCCCAACACCAGGGCATACGCCACACCTGTGCGCAACGATAACCAACATGCGGTACAAGCGCTCGAAGTATTATCGCGCGGATGAGTCCTGGACGCGGCGACCCGCTTGGGCGTTTGAAATTCGAGCGGATGCGATACGTAATGCTGGTGGCCAGGTTGAACTTCGGTGTCAGAAGGCATCTGGCAGTACCGGTTATCACCGGCTCTTGGTGCCCCTCTCATATCTTGAGGCCCATTTCGGCGACCTCTACCAACGGACCGATCACGCAACCGTAAGCCTCTTCTTGTCGGCTGAGCCCGCTTTTCTGTTTGTAGATCAACGCGGCCAGGGCAACGTTCCTTTCGGACAGTTTTTGGTATCGTAGGCGGGCGATGCCGTGAGGCATGGGGATAGGCACCGGGACGCGTCTCCTTAATAGAGAGGGAAAGTTGTCCTCCTCCTGGACGACGAGGAGGACGACTTCACAAACGCCAGTAGACCGCGCGAAGCACGTGACCTGCCAAATCGTGGACTCCGCTGGACTATCGCCGTGCCGCAGGAGCCCGGAGTCCACGCGATCATCTCGGTCGAAAGCCGGAGTCCGACCGGAGTCCCGAAACCCATGGAAGCGCACTCGGAGACCAATTGGCGTCCAAATTGTCGTCGCGCAACTCTTTTGTTTCTGGTCCGATTGTCTGTAAGTGATTGATCTGACTCCCATGGCATGGAAGAGGTCGTGAGTTCGAATCTCACCAGGTCCACCAAAACATTTCAAACACTTACAGCCAAGCACAAGATCAGCAGCATGCCCGTGGTGCCAGTTTGGTGTCCAAAACACTTCGGGCGGCTTGGGCAGCAGCGGATTCTCACCGCGCCCAAGCAGACGACGCGCCAGTAGCACGCCTGGGCAGCACGGCAGCATGGGCGCCATGGTTTGCGTCGATTCTCTCGCTGAGAAAAACGGCCCTGCGCCTATACAGGATGCCGCCCACGCGCTTGGGTCCTACCGGGCCAAAAACTCCGGCGCGTTGAACGATTGCACGCCTTCTCTACCGTCTGGCAAAAAAAGGCTCTGTAGCAGAATCTGTGGGTGATCCGGTCCGCCGCTCGATCCTTGAGCGTCTTCTCCCCTTCGCTTTCCAGCGAGATGCTACGGAAGGCCGGGGGCGGAGTCAAGGGTCCGCTTCGCCGCGCAAAAACCGCGCGC